>CAJCHN010000074.1 GCA_903970285.1 Rhodanobacteraceae bacterium
AGCGTCTCGGAATGGATACGGAGGACGGTACATGCAGCCTTCTGAGTCTGGTGTACCATTCCGCCATGCTCATCCCTACCCTCAGTCTAGCTTTGATGCAGACGAAATATGCCGCTCCTGAAAGCGGCGCTTCCCTTTACGAAGCTTGCCGTGCCGCATTGCGGATTCAGGTCAAACCAGACCAACTATCTACCAGTGACCTAGAGGGCGGCCTGCAGTGCACTTCCTACATTGCTGGATTTGTAGATGCTTCGAGCAGCGACCCCACGTTGTGTTTACGGATCGAGGCACACTTGAATGTCTTTGTGGGGATTTACGTCGCATATATGGAGGCTCATCCCAAGGAAATGAACGAGAGTCGAGCTGTAGGCGTGTACGACACTCTAAAAGCGAACTACCCTTGCCCCGTGCAGAAGTGATTGGGTCGTGAGGTAAGAAGTGGGCGCATCCGGTTCCACGCTTACGCTCCCGATCCATATTGGGTTAGCTAAGTATATTTATGCCCCGTTTTTCTGCTTCTCGTCGGATTACTTTTGGCGGTGGATTACATCGCGAACAATATCGGAAACAACACCACAGTTCTTATTGAGATTCTCAGTCGCAAATCCAATGACCACGATTCAAATTAGGACACTACCGGGAACCACCCATAAGTCTCATGCTCTGAAGAATATAAGCAACAATCGGGAAGAGGGGGTGGTCCAGCCTCGTATTATCCCGCCGTCGCCATCCGCGACGAGCCCGCCGCCACGCTTCGATACGCCGGCTCGAAGCCCAGCCCGCGCGCCACCTCCAGCATCCGCTCGAAGTTCAGGCTGATCGTCGCCCCCGCCTTCTGCGTTACCTCGTCTTCGATCGGCAGGTCGAAGTCGTCGGCTCCATACAGCAGACCCTCGAGCGCCCGCTCGTTCTGCGTCAGTACCGAGGTCCGCACCCGCGGCACATTGTCGAGAAAGATGCGGCTCAGCGCCAGGTGCCGCAGGTACTCACCGGTCCCAATCTCGATCCCGCCAATCTGCGTGAAGTACGGCTTGTAGGTCCAGCACAGGAAACTTTTGAGCCCGCCCGTCTCATCCTGAAACTGCCGCGTCCGCTCCAGGTGCTCGACGCGCTCTTCGATGGTCTCGTCAAATCCAATCACCATCGTGGCCGTCGTGCGCAGCCCCGCTTCGACGATCGCCCGCTGCGCCTCGAAGTACTCCGCCACCGTGTACTTGAACTTGCTGTGCCGCTTGCGGAAGTTCTCCGTCAGGATCTCTGAGCCGCCCCCCGTAATCCAGCGCACCCCCGCCTCCCTGAACCGGCGCGCCGCCTCCGCCAGCGGAAGCTTTGCGTGGTCGGCCAGATAGAGAAATTCGGCGATGGTGAGCGCATAGAACTCCAGCGTGTCGCCGTAGCGCTGCCGGATCGCGGCGAACAGGTCGCAGTAGTAATCCAGCGGCAGATGCGGGTTGAAGCCGCCATTGAACGCGGCCAGGTCGCCGCCGAGCGCCAGCAGTTCGTCCAGCTTGGCGAACACCTCCGCCTGCGAAAGCACGTACCCGCCTGCCTGCCCCGGCAGCTTGTAGAACGCGCAGTAGTCGCACTGCGCCACGCAGACGTTGGTGTAATTCACGATTCGCATGATCATGTACGTGCATGCGGATGCCGCATGGAAACGCCCGCGAACCTGCTGCGCCAGCGCACGCAACTCCGCGTCCCCGGCGTTTCGCCACAGCCAGAGCGCATCTCCGGCGGAGATACGCTCCCGCGCATCGATCTTCTGGCGAATCTGATCCAGCGTGGAGAGTGCAAGGTTCACGTCTCCAGTGTAGCGCTCCCGGCCGTGGCCTCAGGTGCAGCCGGACCGATGATCTCCTGAACGCCCATAGGGGAGATCTTCGGCATGCGCAGCGGGCGCATACACGTCGACCGGCTGGCGTCCGAGGCGTCCGAACTCGGCATGTGATCGAGCAGCACAACATTCAGCAGCGACTTGTGCACGCGGATCCGCCCGTTGTAATCGATGTAACCGAGCTTGCGGAAGCGATTCATAAAGAAGCTGACCCTTGACCGGGTGGTGCCGATCATCTCGGCCAGAGCCTCCTGCGTGATCTCCGGAATCAGCGTCTCAGGCTCACCCGCCCCGCCAAACTCCGCCATCAGCAGCAGCGTCCGCGCCAGGCGCTTTTCACTGGAATTGAACAGTTGGTCGACAAGGTCGGCCTGCGTACGCATGCCGCGAGCCAGCAGGAAGCGCACAAAGAAGTCGGAAAACGCATGTTCTTCGTGCAGAACGCGCAGCATCTCGGCGCGGTCGATCCGTATGGCTGTGCAGGCGGTGATCGCCGTCGCCGTCGCCGTCCGCGGGCTTGATCCATCCGCCACTGCCTCTTCGCCCACGAAATCCCCGGGTACCAGCAGAGCGAGCGTCGCCTCTTTTCCGTTGCTCGAAACCACCGTCAGCTTCGCTCGGCCAGCGTGCAGAAAGAACACGTAATTGGAAGAGACACCCTGCGAAAAGAAGATCGCCTTCGGCTTGATGTGGACTAACTTCTTTCCTGGCCCCTCGGTAGCGAGGAACGTCTTCGAAGTGAACATCTCTTTGCCGGATAGGTTTGTCACGTTGACCTCACTCCCTCGTTCGTGAAGCGGATCCCGGCAATTGCGCTCTGGACTTTCTCACTGCCGTTATGTGCGATGGGTTACATAAACAGCATGACACCTGCCGCGGCACAAGGATGAGCTAAATTGCTCAGTCCCGCGGCCGCACACGAACACTCTAGCCTCCTTGCGGCGAGCGTTGCACCCGGAACCGGCTTTGGCCCCGCGCGGCGCCGCTCTGGTAGCCTGCTGGGATGAGCGAAACCGGATACGAGGCAAAGCTTCCGCAGCCGTTGATGCCTGGAACCAGGGTCGCGGTGCTGGGCGCCGGCAAGATGGGCGGCATCCTGGTGCAGGGGTTTCTCAAGAACAACCTTTTAGGACAGGATCAGATCGCGGCCACGGTGCAGCACCAGGATCGCGCAACGGCGCTTTCGGCGCAGTTCGGCGTGACCGTCACCACGGACAATCGTGCCGCCGCCGCGTGGGCCGACGTCATCCTGCTGGGCGTCAAGCCGGTGCAGGTGCCGGGTCTGATGGCGCAGATCAAGCCCGCTCTGACCGCCGGCAAACTGCTGCTCTCGTTTGCGGCATCGGTGACCACGGGCGCCATCGAGCAGGCGGCGGGCCTCGACCTGGGCGTAGTACGCGCCATGCCGAACACTCCGGCCATGATCTCCGCCGGAGTCACGGCGTTGTGCGCCGGCCGTTTCGTCTCCGCCGAACAGATGTCGATCGCGCAGAAGATCTTTGCAACCGTCGGGCGGACGGTCGTGGTCGACGAGAAGCACATGGACGCGGTGACGGGGTTAAGCGGCTCCGGCCCGGCATTCCTCTACATCATTATCGAGGCGCTGGCGGAGGCCGGCGTGAATGTCGGCCTGCCTCGCGACGTGGCCACCCTGCTCGCGGCGCAGACGACGCTGGGTTCTGCGCGCATGGTGCTCGAGACCGGCTATCACCCCGCCCTGCTGAAAGACCAGGTCACCACGCCGGCGGGCTGCACCGTGGACGGAATCCTGGAGCTTGAAGAGGGCGGGCTGCGAGTTACCCTGATCAAGGCAGTCAAGCGGGCTACGATGCGAGCGAGGGAACTTGCAAGCGGAAAGTAAACGGATGTGCCGGGAGCTGCGCGCCACGCAAAATCCTGCTGAGACAGACGCTTAGAATAACGGCATGGCGATGCTCCCGATTCGCAATCATACGGCATCAACACAGAGCGTTGCCCGCTTTGCCTGGCTCGTCACGGGTTTCTTCGTCCTGGTCGTACTTTGGGGCGCGGTGGTGCGGGCATCCGGTTCCGGCGGAGGCTGCGGAGCCAGTTGGCCGCTCTGCAACGGCGACTTCGTTCCACGCCACCCGCGACTGGCAACCGTGATCGAGTTCACCCACCGCTCGACCTCCGGCATCTGCACCGTGCTGCTGGCGGGACTGGCATGCTGGACGTTCTGGGCCACCCCGAAGCGGCATAAAGCCCGCCGGGCTGTTCTGTGGGCGGCGTTTTTTCTGGTAACGGAGGCGCTGCTGGGCGCGGCGCTTGTGCTGCGGCACTGGGTCGAGAACAATGTCTCCACCGGACGCACCATCGCGCAGTCCATTCACTTCACCAACACCCTGCTGCTGATGGGTTCACTGGCGTTGACGGCATGGTTTCTGCGTGACGAATCTCGCGACCTCGCGGTTCCCCGTGGCACCCGCACGGCGGCCTGGTTCGCAGTCTTGGCGACTCTCGTGGTTGGAGCGACCGGCTCGCTCGCGGCCCTCGCCGATACGCTCTTCCCGTCTCCTACGTTGAGCGCTGGTATGGCACAGGACTTTGCGGCGAGCGCACCGTTGCTGGTGCGGATGCGCTGGCTTCACCCCGCCGCGGCAATCATCGCCCTGGTCGCTGTCACCCTGTTGGTCCGTTCGGGTGTGCGTGCAAGCGGATGGGACCGCATCTGCATCGCCGTCGCGAGCCTCACGGCCTTGCAGTTCCTGCTGGGCGGAGCGGACGTGCTGCTGCTGGCCCCCACCTGGCTCCAGGTGCTTCATCTCCTCGGAGCGGATCTTTTCTGGGTGGCCCTGGTGATCCTGGCGGGAAGGGTGTTCTGGGCGCCTGAGTCTGAGTCTGTCCTTCAACCGCGCTCCGCCCCGGTGTCACGCGAGCGACCCGGAGCGCCAGCTTCGGCAGCCTGATTACTGATGGTTGGCATCCTGCGAGTTGGCATGCGGATCAAGCGTCTTCACCGTCTTGTGGTATGCCGTCTTCACTCCATGTTTGGTCTTGTGATAGACCTTCTTGGTGCCGTGCTTGGTCTTGCTGTAGCCCTTCTCGGTTCCCGATTTGATACCGTGTCCCGTATCCACAGCGGCATCCTTGGTATCGTGTCCCGCCGCCGACATATCGTGCTTGGGGCTGGAGTCGGTCTGGGCCAGCCCGGTCGAAGCGCCGACAGAAAGCGCGGCCACAAGGGCGAGGGTGCCATATTTCAAGAGTGATGTCCGTTTGCTCATGATTCTCCTTCAGGAAATTGGCTGGGGAGGGAAGTCTTTCCTCTAAGGTAGATTCCGGATTTCGGCTGCCGGTTGCTACGGAGGGTATCCGCTTCCGTTAAAGCGGTTTAAAAGATGATTGGCGAGTTGTATGTTCCGCGTTATATAGTTGTCGCGTCTTTGAGTAACCGCTTTCCCGCCAAACCCAAGGGCAAACTGCCGCCTCATGCGGCGGTACTCCGATCGAGGCTTCCTTCCTATGCATGTTCTGCCCGCCCTGTGGCTTGCGTCCGCGCAACTGACGCACCTGTCGCCTGTGGACATCCTGATCCTCGCCCTCTACTTCGCTCTGGTCGTCTTCATCGGGTTTTATGTCAAGGGCTCAACCAATACCAGCGAAGAGTTTTTTCTCGCGGGACGCGAGATGTCGGCGTGGATCGCGGGCCTGAGCTTCGTCTCGGCGAACCTGGGCTCGCTCGAACTGATGGGCTGGGCGGGCGCCGCCTACGAGTACGGCATGCTGGCGACGCACTGGTACTGGATCGGCGCGATCCCGGCCATGCTGTTCCTGGGCATCGTCATGATGCCGTTCTATTACATCTCGAAGACGCACTCGGTGCCCGGCTATCTGCATCTTCGCTTCGGCGAAGGAGCGCGTGCAGTCAGCGCGGTGTCGTTTGCGCTGATGACGATTCTGATGAGCGGCGTGAACATGTACGCCATGGCGGTGGTGATGCAGACCGTGCTGGGGTGGAACATCACCTTCTCGATCTGGGTGGGCGCCGGTACGGTCGCGCTGTACGTGATGCTGGGCGGACTGCGCTCCGCCATCATCAACGAGGTGCTGCAGTTCGTGCTGATCTGGGCGGGCGCGGCCATGATCCCGGTGCTTGGCCTGATCGAGGCCGGCGGCTGGAGCAACCTGAAGCACAACATCGCGACCAACGTCGGCAACGCGAACTACACCCACATGTGGACCACGCTGGGCCACTTCCGCGACAACCCGATGGGCGTGCACTGGACCGGCATCGTCTTCGGTCTGGGCTTCGTCGTCAGCTTCGGCTACTGGACCACGGACTTCCTGGTCGTGCAGCGCGTGCTCAGCGCGAACAACCTGCGCGCGGCCAAGATGGCGCCGGTGATCGGCGCGGCATTCAAGATGGCGGTTCCGCTGATCGTCATCGTGCCAGGCCTGATTGCGCTCGGTCTGCATAACGCGGACGGCACGCCGATCTACCACCTGGTCGCGACCGATGTCGCCAAGCAGACGGGTGGCCAAAGCTTTGACGAAGTGCTGCCGCTGATGCTGATCCGCTACTGCGGGCCCGGGCTGCTCGGTCTCGGCATTACGGCCTTGGTGGCCGGCTTTATGAGCGGCATGGCCGGCAATGTGAGCGCCTTCTCAACCGTGTGGACCTACGACATCTATGGCGCCTTCATCAACAAGAAAGCGTCGGACAGCCATTACGTGGCGATGGGCCGCTGGTCCACGGTGATCGGCATGCTGGTGTCGATCCTGTCGGCCTACCTTCTGGTACATGCGACCGGCATCATGGACTATGTGCAGGCGCTCTTCAGCTTCTTTATCGCGCCGCTGTTTGGCACGGTCATCCTTGGCATGTTGTGGAAGCGGGCCACGCCGGCGGGCGGATTCTGGGGGCTGCTGGCCGGAACAGCCTCATCCATCACGATGTTTATCTGGGTGCACAATGCGCCCAGTGAGCTGCGCTACGTGGCAATGAGCGCCGATGCGCAGCCGATGGCTGAAAACCTCTACCGCGCGCTCTGGAGCTGGATCATCTGCGTGGTGGTGACGATCCTCGTCAGCCTGCTGACCAAGCGCATGGCGGACACCGAACTTGCCGGCCTGGTGTACGGGGTGACGCCGCTGCCCGACGACGGGGCGAAGACTCTGTTTGAGAAGCCGATCTTCTGGGCGGTCGTCGTCATCGTCGTCTTCTTTGCCTTGAACCTCATCTTCTTCTAACCGGTCAATCGCAACCCGCTGTATGCAGTCGAGAGAAAGAGTAGGAGTTTTCGTGATGGATGAGACACAGGATCCGAAACCGCATCCGCATGTGCATGCCGATGCCAACGCACCCGTCGACGCGATCTCACCCGGGCGCGGAGAGTCGCTGTCTATCTGGTTCTTCTGCGGCATTCTGACCCTGGGCTACGGCATTGTGCTGGTGCTGACGGCGGCCTGCGAGCAGTTCAACCTGTTCGGCTTGCACCAGCCGAATACCGTTCTGGCCAACCTTCACCCGACCTTCTGGTGGGGAATGTGCCTGCTGCTGTTCGGTCTGTTCTACACGCTGAAGTTCCGACCGGGCAAAGGCTGATCTCATGCGTGCTGCGGTGACCGGCGTGAAGCGGCGGAACAATCCTGCCTTTCGCCGGACAAACCAGATGCCGTGGATGAACTAGAACTGTTATGCCTGCAGGTACCCTTCGCGGGACTTGGCCGACTTACTGATAAAGCGCTTTAATCAAGCTTTGCTAAGCTGTTGAGGGCCTTCTGCGGAGAGCGGGGCGAAGGGAGTTGATGGATGGGCAAGCAAATGACATTTGGAGTTCTGGTCGGCAATCGCGGGTTCTTTCCGAGCCATCTTGCGACCAGCGGAAGACTGGAGATGGTGGCGGCGCTCGAGGGCGCGGGCATCAAGCCCATCGTGCTGACGCCGGAAGAGACGGCGCACGGTGCTGTCGAGAGCTATGACGACGCGAAGAAGTGCGCGGCGCTCTTCAAGCGGCACGCGGAGGAGATCGACGGACTGATCATCACGCTGCCGAACTTCGGCGAAGAGCGCGGTCTGGCGGACGCTATCCGCCTGGCCAACCTGCGGGTGCCGGTGCTAATCCAGGCGACGCCCGACAACGCCTCGAAGATGACGATCGCCTTCCGCCGCGACAGCTTCTGCGGCAAGATGTCGATCTGCAACAACCTGAAGCAGTATGGGATCCCCTATTCGCTGACTCGCCTGCACACCGAGGCTCCGGACTCGGATGAGTTCAAGGCCGACCTGCAATGGTTCACCGCCATCTGCCGGGTGGTGAAAGGCTTCAAGAATCTCCGGCTGGGTGCGATCGGCGCGCGCCCCACGGCGTTCAATACTGTCCGGTACTCGGAGAAGCTGCTGGAGAAGAGTGGCATCACCGTGGAGACGCTCGACCTGAGCGAGATCTTCGGGCGCATCGAGCGATTGAAAGACAGCGACGACGTAGTTCAGGACAAATTAGGCACGATCAAGAAATATGTCTCGACCGGCCAGGTGCCCGAGGCGGCCCTGCTGAAGATGTCGAAGCTGGGAGCGGTCATTGATGGCTGGATGAAGACCAGCGAACTCACAGTCTCGTCGGTGCAGTGCTGGACCTCGATGGAAGAATATTTCGGGGTCGTGCCCTGCACGGTGATGAGCATGATGAGCGAAAACCTGCTGCCCAGCGCCTGCGAGGTCGACACCATGGGCACCCTCAGCATGTACGCGCTGACGCTGGCCAGCGAGACGCCCTCGGCGCTGCTGGACTGGAACAACAACTACGGCGACAACCCGGATAAGGCGGTCTGCTTCCATTGCTCCAACCTGCCCAGGCACTTCTTCAAGGAGGTGAAGATGGACTTCCAGCAGATCATCGCCGGTACCGTGGGCAAGGACAACACCTTTGGCACGCTGGACGGTGTCGTGAAGGCCGGCGCCATGAGCTTCGCGCGTTTCTCCACGGATGAGTTCCAGGGGTTGATTACTGGCTACGTCGGCGAAGGCCGGTTCACGGATGATCCGCTGAACACTTTCGGAGGAGCCGGCGTGGTGGAGATTTCAAAGATGCAGGAGCTGCTGAAGTTCATCTGCGAGAACGGTTTCGAGCACCACGTCGCGGCAAACTTTGCCGAGGTCGCGGGCAGCGTACAGGAAGCGGCCAGCAAGTATCTCGGATGGAAGATGCACCGGCACCAGTAAGTCGCCATCCAGCGAATAAGCGACCGGAGCGGGGATGATTCCCTGCTCCGGTCTTTTTGCGCTTGTCTTGCGCTTGTTCCGCCTAAACTTTCCTGCAGGGATTTTTCAACTTGTTCATCAACCTGCGCTAGGCTCAGGTATTCCTATGACGACCAAGTTGACGGATGCGGAAGTGGCGAAGCGGACGGCGGCTGCCGAAGAGCGGGCGATCGAGTCTGCAAACACGGATGTCGACGAGTTGCTGCCGGATCTGCCGGTGCCTTCGACGCCGGCAAAGAAGGCCGCCGGGCGAGCCGCCAAGGCTGCCGGCAAACGAAGCCCCCACAAGGCCAACGAGGCAATGGCTGAGGCCGCGCCATCGCTTCCGGTTTCTCTCAATGGAATGTTCTTCCACCGCGACGAGAGCTGGCTGAAGTTCAACGGGCGCGTGCTCGAAGAGGCGCAGGACGAGGCCAATCCGCTGCTCGAACGGGTGAAGTTCCTCGCGATCACGGCCAGCAATCTCGACGAATTCGTGGAGATTCGCGTCGCCGGCATCCTGCAGCAGATCGAAGACGGCTTCAACCAGGCGCAGAGCGCGGATGAAGGCGGCATGACGCCCGAAGAGCGGCTCGCCGGATTGAGCAAGAACATGGCTGCCTTCGTGAAGGCGCAGTATGCCTGCTGGAACGATCAGCTGATTCCGGCGCTCGAGAAAGCGGGCGTCACGGTGTGTCGCTGGAAGAAGCTGAGCGACGCGGCCCGGAAGTTCGTCGAGCAGTTCTACCTGGACGAGGTCGATCCGCTGCTGACTCCGGTGACGATCGATCCATCGCACCCGTTTCCTCGTGTGCTCAACAAAGCGCTCTGCATCGCGCTGCTGCTGCGGCACAAGCGGCGCGCCCCCGATGGCAGAAAGCCGCCCACCGTGCTGGGCGTGGTGACGGTGCCGCGCAGCCTGCCGCGCGTCATCGCTCTGCCCAACGCCGAGGGCAAGACCGACTTCATCTTCCTGCATGAACTGATCGAAGCCAAGGTTGAAAAGATGTATCGCGGGTACGAGGTGCTGGGCAAGGCGGCCTTCCGCGTCACCCGCAACAGCAATCTGTACATGCAGGAAGAAGAGAGCCGCAGCGTGCTCGAGAGCGTCCGCGAAGAGCTGCACAACCGGCGGAAGGGGGATGCAGTCCGGCTAGAGATCGAGCAATCTGCGGATGAAGAGATCGTCGAACGGCTGCGGACAAACTTTGAGCTGGAGAACTGGCAGGTCTTCCGAACCAATGGACCGGTCAATCTTTCGCGCCTGATGAACATCTACTCCGACGCCAAGCTGCCGGCGCTGAAGTACCCCACGTTTCACGGGCACTGCTACGCACTTTCTTCCAAGTCGGAAGACATCTTCGCCGAGCTGCGCAAGCGCGACATCCTGCTGCATCACCCGTTCGACAGCTACCGTACGGTCGAGGAGTTCATCCACACCGGCGCGCGTGACGAGCACGTGATCTCGATGAAGCAGACGCTCTACCGCACCAGCAAGGACTCTCCCATCTTCCGCGCGCTCATTGAGGCCGCGCAGACCAAAGATGTGACGGTGGTCGTCGAACTGATGGCCCGCTTCGACGAAGACTCGAACATTCGCTGGGCCCGCGAACTGGAAGACGCCGGGGTCGGCGTCTTTCACGGCATTGTAGGACGCAAGACCCATTGCAAACTCGCACTGCTGGTGCGGCGCGATCCCGACGGACATGTCCGCCGCTACGCCCACCTGGGCACAGGCAACTACAACCCTGTAACCGCACGGTTTTATACCGACATCTCCATGCTGACGTCGCGCCCGGAGATAACCACCGCGGCGCAGCGCGTCTTCAACTACCTGACCGCGGAGGCTGAGGCGGAACATGACGCTTACGCGCCGCTGATGGTGGCACCCCTGACGCTGGCGCAGGATTTCCTGAACCTGATCGGCCGCGAGGCGGAGCATGCGCGCGCCGGGCGCCGCGCCGGCATCGTCGCCAAGATGAATGGCCTGCTGGAGCGGAAGACCGTCGAAGCGTTGTATGCCGCATCGCAGGCGGGCGTCGAGATCGACCTGATCGTGCGCGGCATGTGTTCGCTGCGGCCCGGAGTGAAGGGTGTCAGCGAACGCATTCGCGTCCGTTCCATCGTGGGCCGCTTTCTCGAACACAGCCGCATCTTCCAGTTCGAAAATGGCGGCGACCGCCAGATCTTCTGCGGCAGCGCGGACTGGATGGCGAGGAACCTGTACGAGCGATGCGAGGTCATCTACCCCATTTGGGATGAGCACCTCGCGAGGCGTCTGCGCGAAGAGATCCTTGGCTCGTACCTGAAAGATACGGTGAAGGCCCGGGTGCTCGGTCCCGATGGCGAATACACCCGTCCGCCCCAACACGGCGAACCGTTCAGCGCTCAGGACTACCTGATGGGGCTTTCAGCAGAACGCTAGCCCAAACTTTCTGTTGCTGAGGAGTCGAAGGCTGAACGGGCGCCGTTTTCCTGCTCAAACGGCGTCTCGCGCGAGGGCTCCCTCTACACCCACGGAAACTGGCTCGAAGTCGGCGGAGCAAGTCTGTTCCGTGAGCTACTGAACCGTGAGAGTCACGGTCGCATTGTGGCTCACGCTGGCGCCTGACGCATTCGTCCCGGTCGCGCCGACCAGCAGGGTATAGGTTCCCGCGGGAGTTCCGGAAACCGGCGTGGACGATGCCGTCGTACTGTTGCCGCCACACCCGCCCGCGGCCAAAACGCTGACGGACAGCAGCAGCACCAGCAGCCCCGGCCATCGTCTCCGCCGGCCAGGCATCACCAGCAACAGCAGTCCGGCCACAGCCACACCGGCACCGCCGAGCCTCCAGGGTACCTGCGCGGCAGCCAGCCTGCCCTTGACCGCCGAGGCGCTGGCGGGAGCCGCTGCCGTCAGCGTCAGCACCGTCGTGCCGGCGGTGTTGGCAGTCACCGTGACCGGATTGATGGAGAACGACTGCGACAGCGGCACCAACGGCGAGATGGACCCGATCGTGAAGTTCACGTTGCCGGCAAATCCATTCAGCGAGCCGACGGTGAACGTAATCCCGGGAGCGGACGATCCGCTGATAGCCGTCACGCTGGCAGTGGTGGGTGAGAGTGAAAAATCACCAGTAGCCGCAGCGGAGACGTTGACGGTCACCGATCCGCTCGAACTCGCGAACGTGCCATCCCCCGAGTATTGAACGCTGAAGACATGAGCGCCCGCAGCCAGGCTGGTCGTGGAGTAAGCAGGAAAGCTCGCCGCGCCACCAGCGAGCGTGACGGCGGAGCCGCTGTCAGCCCCATCCACCAGCAGTTGGACCGTGCCGGTGGGCGTGCTGGTCACGGCGGATGAACCGGACGCAACCGTAACCGAGATGGTGACTGCTGTCCCTATGGTCAGCTGGGTCGATGAGGCCGACACGGTGGTCGTCGACGCGATGTTGGTCGGCGTGGTGCCGGCCGGAAGCACCAGCAGCCAGTCCGCGACCAGGTTCGCCACATCGATCGAGCCCCAGCCCGTGGTCAGGTCGTATCCGGCGCCGGCGGTGTAGCCAATCGTGCTATAGGCGATGGTGCCACTGCAGGAGTTCGCCGGGCAGGCGAGTGTGTTCGGCGCGTGATAGCCAGCGTCCCCGGGCTCGCAACCGGTCGCGCCCACCTGGCAGGGTGCCGCGTTGGTGCCGGAGGTCACGTCGTGGAAGACAGTCGAAAAGTAACTGCTGTTGGCCAGTCCATAAAGAACCGGGTTGGCATTCCCCACCTTCGCCTGAATCTTCTGCTCCAGCAAAGCCAGCACCCCGGCGAACGACGGAGTTGACACCGAGGTGCCGCCGATCACGGTGTAATCACCGCGTGAATCTGCGAACCCGTTGGTGCAGGAACCCTGCGTGCAGATCAGATAACCGTCATGGTTCGCCGCCGCGCTGAAGGCGATATCCGGTACATCGCGTGCACTGTCCGCGGGCACGCCGGAGCCGATCTGCCATGCTGGCTTGGCAAAGAACTTGCTCGCCCCGCCGCCGCCCGCACCATCCTGGAGGCCGTAAATCTGGCCGTTCGCGGAAGCCTGGAAGAACTCGTTCCAGGGCTGCTCGGGAATATACGAAAGCGCCGAGCCGGCATTGGCGCCGTCGCTGCTGTTCCAGTAGGTTCCGCCGCCTTCGTCGAATTCGGTCCCGCCAACCCCGGTCACGTAGGGGGAACTGGCAGGGAAATCGACGGCCAGACCATGGGTTGCATAGGTTGTGCTGCTCTCGCAGTCGGTAGCGCCCGAATCTCCGGCCGGTCCGTTGATGGTCTGCCCCTGGGCGTTGGCCTGCTCGAATATCATGTTGTACTGCGTCAGAAATGAGTTGCCGTTTTCCGCCTCACAGGCTCCGTAGCTGACGGTGATGATCGGAGCAATATCGTTGTCGATGGCGCCGGTCAGGGCATTCGCAAAGACATCCTCTCCATTCACGAAGAGGACGGTAGCCGAAGGCGCGACCGCCCCAGCCCACTCCACATCCAGTTGAGATTCATCCAGATCGTCGAAGGAGGGAGAGCCGTTGCTGGTGGGGGCTGCGGGAGCGCGTCCGTAGGTGATCGTCGTCGGCAAGTTCGACGTGGAAAGCCCCGCCGCGGATCGGAAAGCCGACACGTCCGAGTTCGAAATGGCCACCTGGCCGAGCACCGCGATCTTGACTCCCGAACCGTCGATCGAGGAGGCAAGCAGTGGCTTAACGTCGTAGATGGTGTAAAAGTCGCCCGGAGCGATCAGGTTCCCGTAGATGGAGCCGCCGTTGAACGCAGGCTGAACTGGCAGCTGGCGATGCACTACGCGCGGCTTCAGCCGGAAGTCGTTAAGTCCGTTCACGCTCAGCACTACGTCAGCGAGAGCCGCGGGCAGCACCGGATCGGTCAGATTGGCGATGTGCTGTTCTCCCTGGTACGAGACCGTATGCAGCGTAAGCCCGAAAGCCTGATTCACCTGGTCCACCGTTCCCGAAAAGGAGACGAAGGTGCGGCTGCGGGCGGCGCCGGTTACCTCCAGGCCGTGTGCCTGCAGCCATGCGCGGACGCTGGCAATATCGGCAGCCGAAAGCCCGAATTGGTCGGCGAACTGCTCCGGTGTAAGCCATCGATGGTAACGGGGCGAAGACGGCGTCTGCTGATCGGCCAGCAACCGGGTGAGCGCCGCGCTCTGGGCAGCGGTCATGCGGAAGCGCAGGCTCAGGGATTCGAGCTGAAGCTCGCCTGGCGCTGGGCCGAGGTCGGTTGCCGCTTTGGCACGTGGTGAAACCGAGTTCGCCATGGAGGTACGCGCGGCGTCCAAGGCGATCTCATGAGGAAGGCGATCCTGGGCGATCAGCAGGTGTCCGGCGAACAGAAGAACCGCGAGAGCAGAGACAAGACTCCGAATGCGCATGAAGAAGCAGTCCTTGAAATCCAAAGGTGACGCCGGCGGGAGCGGGATGGGCAAAGTCAAGCGGATGCAGTCCGCAAGTGCAGTTCTTCCGTTGCTGCGTTCGGACAATAACCGGCCCGACCGCGCCAGAACTCCCGTTGCTCTACCGGTTTAGACGGCTAGCCCACGCACATGTTTACGCGGCTTGCGAGACGTTGATCCGTTTCGGGCCAGCCCTTCTACTGGACAGTCACCTGATAGCTGTAATCGTGGTTCACCGTGGGAACACCGTTTGCGCTGATTCCGGCGCTGTCGATCGTCAGGTTCACCGTCCCGAGCGGGGTACCGGAGCCGATGGGCTGGCCGCTCGTACTGCCCGAGCAGCCCAGGTTGGCAGACAAACCAACCACCAGAAGCACCAGCAGCAGCGTCGCCATGCGCCGGCGCCGGCCGCCCGGCAGCAGCCAGCACAGCAGTGCGGCCAGGCTCACCCCGGCGGCCGGCTTCAGTGAGGGCATCTGCAGGGCGGACGTCTTCAAGGCCGTGGTCGCGATGGTGAGGGTTGTTGTCCCGCCGGCGCTCAGAGAGCTTTGCCCGAGCGCGCAGGTGATGGCTGCATTCGCCGGCGGCGTGCAGGTCACGGCAACGGTTCCGGTAAACGCGCCGGCCGTGGTCACCTGCAGCGTCACTGTGCCGGTCTGGCCCGCGGTGAGGGTGATCTTCGCCGGGGTAAACGTGATGGCGTAGTCGGAAAGGCCGACGCTGATGGTGGACGAAGTGCCTGTCGCGAAGTTGCCGTCGCCCGAGTAAACCGCATACACGGTCTGCGCGCCCGCTGGGATGCTCGACGTGCTGAATGTCGCAATCGAAACGCCGCTCCCGGCCACGGTAAGGGTGGCGGAGCCCAGCAGCTCGGGTGCGCTTCCGCTGACATAGAACGACACGGTCCCGGTTGGCGATGCGCCCGAGGTGCCCGCGACCTTCGCGGTAAAGGTCACACTGCTTCCGGCACTGCCGTTCGCATTGGACGCGGTCAGTGTAACCGTCACCGGGGCGAGCGAAGGAGTGACCGCCACGGCGATGGAGGTGCTGCCGGCGTAGTTCGCGTCGCCGGAGTACACGGCGGTGAGCGATTGCAGAACGGAATTGGTGAGAGTCGCAGTCGCGCTGGCAACTCCGTTCACCACCGCTCCCGAGCCGAGCAGTCCGGTGCCATCGTAGAAGTTGACGGTGCCTGAGATGGGTGCCGCTCCCGTCGATGCCGGGGTGATGGTGGCAGTCAGCACCAGCGGCTGGCCGGCCAGCGGTGCCGGCGGATTCAGCGTCAGGATGGTCGTCGTCGCGATCTTTGCCATGGCGCCCACGGTAAGTGCACTGGGTGCGGCGCCCGTGCTCGCTGCATAGTTGGAATCGCCGCTGTAGGCAGCAATCACGTTGTACACGCCGTTGGCGAGCGGCGTCGACGGGGTAAACGTTGCTACTCCGTTGACCAGCGGCACGTTGGCCGCAAGCACGCCCTGGGTCGCCGCGCTGAAGGTCACAGATCCGGTCGGCGTGGTGCTGTTGACCGTACCTGAAGGTGTGACGGTTGCGGTGAAGGTCACGTTCTGGCCGGCGGCGACGCTATAGGACGACAGGCTGACGGCGGTCGTGGTTGAGACCAGGCCAACGCTTACCGCGAGCGGCGACGAGGTGCTGGCCGCGTAGTTCGCATCGCCCGGGTAGAAAGCGGTCAGGGTCTGGACGCCATTGCTGCTGAAACTCTTGCTGATCGTCACTGAGCCGCCGCTCAGGACGCCCGACCCGATGACAGTGCCGGCGTCCAGCAGCTGAACTGTACCCGAAGGCTGCATGTTGTTGACCTGCGTAGCCGGCGCGACCGCAATCGTAAATGTGACACTCTGCCCGACTGCAACCGGGCTTGTGGGACCGGTCAGGGTGGTCTTCGTTGCCGTCGTTCCCGTGCTGGTGTTCAAGGATGCGGAGGTTCCGGCGGCATAGATGGCATCACCCGAATAAGCGGCGCTGACCACGTGATTGCCGGCAGACAGGGTGGTCGTGAAGACGGCGGTGCCGGTGGAATCGAGCGCTGCCGTGCCGATGCTGGCTCCATCCACCAGGAAGCTTACCGTGCCGGTGGGACCGGTGGGCCCGGCGAACGCCACCCTGGCGGTAAAGGTGGTCGGCTGGCCGGCCACCACGGGATTAGGACTGAAGCTCAGCGTGACCGCGGATGCGGCCTTGGCAATGGTGGCCGTCGTTGTCGCCGGGCCGGCACTGGCGTAGTTCCGGTCACCGCTGTAAGTGGCGGTAAACGTGACCGAACCCGCCGCGGTCGCTTGAATCTGCGCCGTGCCGGAGCCGCTGTCGCCTCCGCCGCTTGTCACGCCCGCAGTATAGGAGCCGGAGTAGCCTGAGCCCGAGGGAACCACGGTCACGGTGCCGGTCGGGTACGCGACGCTGCCGGTATTCGAGCCGGTCACCGTGACGGTGACGCCAATCGTGGAATCCGCCGTCGCATTCGCCGGCACCGAGACGGTGAGGGTCACAGGCTCGGGGGCGACGGTCTCGCTCACGGCCGCACTGGAGCTGGGGTTGAACGCGCCGCCTCCAGCGTAGCTGGCGACGACGGTCGAAGATCCCGCGGGCAGTGCCGCGGTGGCGAGGGCAGCGACGCCATTGACCAGCGTGGCCTGCCCCAGTTGGCCGCTGACGGAGTCCGTGAAGGTTACGGTTCCGGCAGGAACCGTGCTGCCCGATGCAGGCGATACGGTCGCGCTCAGCGTGACGCTTTGCCCGTAGGTCGGGGTAGCGCTCGAGGTGGTCAGCACCGTCGCGGTAGCGGTCCCTCCGGTGCTCGATGGCGACGAGCTGACGGGGTTGTAGTTGGGATCGCCGTTGTAGGTAGCGGTAATGCTGTGGGTCGCGGTCGATGGCACCGTGCCAGTCACCGTCACCGTCCCATTCGCAAGGTTTCCGGCGTTGAGGACCGTCGTATTGTCGTAGAAGACCACGCCGCCTGTCGGGACCGGGGCATTGCCCACAGGAGCCAGCGAAGCGGTCAGCGTAATGCTGCCGCCGGAGACAGGCGGGTTGGGCGAGTAGCTGAGATTCAGGACTGGGGTCGCCTTCGAGATGGTGACGGTCGTGGTGAACGGGTTGTCGCAGCTGAAGCTGGCGTCACCGGAGCAGTTGATTGACAGCGTGAGCGTGCCGACGGTCGTAGCAGGCACGCTGATGGTTGCGGAAGACACGTTGGCGCCGCTCTGGGCAAGGGTGGCGGTCACATTGGTGCTGGTGCCGGAGATGTTCACCGTCACCGTGCCGGTGGGCACGCCGACGCCCGAGGCGGACGTATCGTTGACCACCACCGTGAAGTTGCTGCCGATGGTGGTGGGCGAACTGACGGTCGCCGAAAGCTGCGATGACTCGGGTTTGACGAGAATGGTGCCGGTCGGACTGGAGGACGGTGCATAGGTGTTGTCGCCGCTGTAGTTCGCATTGACGACGTAGCTGCCGCCGGGCAGCGAGTTGGTGGTGTAGCTCGCCGAGCCGTTGACCAAGGCGATGGTGGCCAGGGTGGTGCCGGTGGAGGTCTCGAAGGAGACGGTTCCGGTGGGGGTTCCGCCGCCGGTCCCGGAGGTGACGCTGGAGGTGAGGGTGATGCTCTGGCCGTGGTAGGGCGCGTAGTTGGTGGACCCGAAAGAGGTATAGCTGGTGCCGGTTCCGCGGGGATACACCTCCGCCAGCCTGGCGAGGTCGACCAGGCCGAGGCCGGACGCAGCTTCCCAGGTGCCGGCGGGAGCTGAGTCTGCCTGGGTGTAGAGGCCGGGTGTCGGGCCGAGCTCATAGAGCACCGGGTTCACGTTGCCGAGGCGATGCGAAGACTCGGCTCCGGCGATCGAGCTGAGGGTCTGGGCGAGCGCGTTGACACTGGATGCGGTCAGATCAGGTGCGTGGCGAAGCTGGTCGGCGGGCAGTCCGGGCGCCGATTGCCAGGTTGGGCGCGCAACCAGCGGGGTGCCGGTCTCGGCGGCGTCGCCCGGGAGCGCGACGGCTGTTACCTCTGCCAGGGCTGCGGGAAACGCGGTTGTGGGGCAGGTCGAGGACGCCAGGATGGTGATGCCCTGAGCGGATGCCTGGCGGAAGAGTGCGGTGTACTCCGCGCGCTGCGACGAGGCGAGCGACTCGGAGCAGAGGCCGGACGAGAGCGCGAGGATTGGCGTCGCGTTCGCGTCGACCGTCCGCGCCAGCGAGGCGAAGGTCGCGGGCGCGGCGTTGAGCGTCAGTGCGGAGTTCGCGGGGAGGTCGTCGAGGCCGTCGATCGCGGAGAAGAGAGCGGCGGCTTCGGGCGGCAGCGAGGGCTGGTTAAGATTGGCGAAGCGGGCGGCGCCGTTCACCCGGTAGGCATGCAGCGCGACGGCGAACGCGGGCTGAATCTGCCCGGCAAAGCCGGAGACGGTGATGCGGCCGGCAGAGGGAGCGACAGATTCGACGGTGAGGCCCTGCGACTGGGCCCAGAGAGTCGCGGCGTCAACCTGCGCGGATGGGGCGCCGAAGCGGGCGGCGAACTCGGCCGGGGTGAGCCACTGGTGGAAGCCGGGGGCGGCGGGTGTGGTCAAGGCGACAAGGTACTGGTCGAGGGCTGCGGCGCGGGCGGGATCGGGCGCAAAGGTAAGGGTGAGGGTGAGCCGCTGGGATGCGGGGAGCGGACCGGCGTCGATGGCGGAGGCGAATGCGGCGGAGGTGCGGGTCTCGAAGGGAATGCGAGCTTCAGAGCCCTGGGCGCTGGCCGAGGCGAGACCGATGGCGAGGGCCGCAAGGATGAGCAGGGCGCAACCGAGGAATTTCGAGGTCCCGGAGAGGGAAAGTCTGGGCAACATAGGTGGTGCAATCGTCGCACCGCAGGGAGGAGATGGCAATGGAAACCTTGGGGTGGGAGGAGGCGCGGGAGCTTGCGGCCGGGCTCAGAGTTCGGGAGGCAGAGGGCGGGATGCAGGCGGGTACCCGCGGGAATTCGACCCTTGCCGAAGGTTCCACCACCCCTCCCTGCCATTGTTGCCTAAATTATTCAATCCGCTGGACTTAGGGGTGGAACAAGGGTGGTTCAGAGGAACGAACGTGTTGCACCATTGTTGGTGCAGCCACTTCATTCCGGGGTTAGGGGCAGTCCTGCAGCGGGTGTGGGGAAGCTGCGTTCGCGGGCTAAGGGGTTCTGTGGTGGGGTCGAGACCTGTTGGGACGCAGGTCTCTTGACCCCGCTTCGCTCGGTTGCGAGACGACCGGGATGGGGGAGATTCGCTGCGTTCCCTGTAAGACAGCGTTCGGTATAAGGCTGGGTTCCCTGGAAGGCTGGGCTCCCTGGAAGACGGCGGGTGCGCGGCAACTTGCTCGACATGACCAAAGACCTTGGTTGGATGAAAAGATCCCTGGTGCGACGACAGAGCCGCCGGCATGGCAGGCATCAGAGCGCGTACTTCCCTGCCCGGATGACGTGCGCGGCGATCTGGCGGCGAAGCGCGATGGTATCGGCGGGGTCGTGCCTGGCGAGGCGGCGGAGGATGGCGAACTGCGTCCGCGCCATGTCTCCTTCGGCGACGGCGGCGATGACCATGCGTGCGGATTTTTCGATGGTCTCGATGGCCCGGGCGGCGTAAAGCCGGGCCATCGCGGTGGGGATAGAGGAGTCGCTGGTGCCGATCTTTTCGGCACGCAGGATGGCCGATTCCATGGTGTAGACGGCGATGATCATGTCGGCGAGCGCGCCCATGACTTCCTGCTCGTCGGCGATCTTCTGCATGTACTTCTGGGTGGCGGAGCCGGCGACGAAGAGGGTGAGTTTCTTGGCGGCGGCGAGCAGGTTGTACTCGGCGGCGAGCGCGCCTTCGCGCTCTTCTTTTTCGCCGGGGCCGGACATGACCTCGTCCATGATGGACTTGATGGCGGGCATGAGGGCGAGCTTGCCGGACATGGCCGACTTCATGAGCCAGCCGGTGATGATGAGGCGGTTGATTTCGTTGGTGCCTTCGAAGATGCGATTGATGCGGGCGTCGCGGTAGGCGCGTTCGGCCGGGTACTCCTCGACGTAGCCGTAGCCGGCGAAGATCTGGAGGGATTCGTCGACGACCATGTCGAGCATCTCGGAGGTCCAGACCTTCACCATGGAGCACTCGACGGCGTACTCCTCGATGCGCTTCTGGATCTCGGTGGTGTTGTTCTTGTCTACGCCTTCGAGCGCCTGATCGATGAGGCCGACGGTGCGGTAGCACATCGCCTCTCCCACGAAGATGCCGGTGGCCATGTTGGCGAGCTTCTCCTGGATGAGGCCGAACTCGCAGATGGCCTTGCCGAAGGCCTTGCGCTCCTTGGAATATTTGAGGCCGTTGAGGAACGCTCCCTTGGCTCCGCCGACCGCGGCGTTGCCGAGCTTGTAGCGGCCGACGTTGAGGATGTTGAAGGCGATGTGGTGGCCTTTGCCGACTTCGCCGAGAAGGTTCGAGGCGGGAATCTTGCAGTCGCTGAGGATGAGCGGCGTGGTGGAAGACCCGCGGATGCCGAGTTTGTGCTCTTCCTTGCCCGAGGTGAAGCCGGGGGTGCCGCGCTCGACCAGGAAGGCGGTGAGGCGCTCTTTGCCTGCGTCTTTGCCCTCAGTGACGAGGCATTTGGCGAAGATGGTGTAGAGGTCGGCGAAGCCGCCGTTGGTGATCCACATCTTTTCGCCGTTGAGGGTGTAGGTCGAGCCGTCTTCGGAGAGGACGGCGCGGGTCGAGGCGTTGACGGCGTCCGAGCCGGAGCTCGATTCGGACAGCGCGTAGGCGCCGACCATGGAGCCGTCGGCGATGCTTGGGAGATACTTCGCTTTCTGGGCTTCCGTGCCGTACCAGACGAGCGGCAGCGTCCCAATGCCGGTGTGGGCGGAGAAGGCGACCGAGAAGCTGCCCTGCTTGGAGATGTTTTCGGCGATGATGGCCGAGGTGGCCTTGTCCATCTCGAGCCCGCCGTACTCTTCCGGGATATCGGCGGCGGTGAGGCCGAGTTCGGCGGCTTTCTTGATCAGGGACCTGGTGATGGCGAAGTCCTTGGCCTCGATGGCGTCGGAGTGCGGGACGATCTCGTTCGTCGCAAAATCCGCGGTGCTCTTCGCTATGGCCCGGTGCTCTTCGGTGAAGTCCTCGGGAAAGAAGCAGGAGGCGGGGGTGGGGTTGGTGATCAGGAAGGCTCCGCCGGGGGTGCGGGTGGCGGTAGGCGGTGGGGCGGTCATGGTTGCCATGGTGTTACCTCGTGGACTCTGTGAGTTATGAACCTTTTCTGCGGCTTGGATCTCTCGCGCGAGAGCTATGAATACTAACTCCACGCTGGTTCCCGGATCGAACGAAATGGTCTGTTCAGGATTGGGTTCGAAGTGAGACTTACGTGGTGGCGAAGACCAAGGCTGGATTCGAAGTGATCCATTGACGTCCTCAATCGTCCAAAGCTCCGAGTTCCTCACCAAGTCAGCCCAGGACTTTGCCTTCGACGCAAGCAAAGTTGGGGTGCGTGAGATGGAGGGAAATACCGTCGGATGTGGCACAACTTGAACGCCGCGCTGCCTCACACGCTCCATCGCCGCGACGAGTGCAGCGCTGTCATCCACAGGCACGCTCTCTACCGGTTCCCTTTCCATCGACAGACCAACCAAAGTTCTCACCATCGTGGGAAAAAATACTCGTCTAGCCGGTTTGTACAGCAATGCTGAGATGTCCATCGAGCGTCCGTTGAAAATAAAAGCACCATGAAAACCCACAACGACAGCAACCAATACAGGGGTTCTTTGCTGCGCTCAGAATGGCGGGTTCTGAGGTTTGGGCTTAGCGTACCGAGGCTCTAGTGGATGGCCTCGAAGATGCCGGCGGCACCCATGCCTCCGCCGACGCACATGGTGACCATGCCGTACTTGCCGCCGCGCCGTTCGAGTTCGCGAAGGAGGGTTGCGGTGAGTTTGGCGCCGGTGCATCCGAGCGGGTGGCCGAGGGCGATGGCGCCGCCGTTGGGGTTGAGCTTGGTCGTGTCGATGCCGAGGACTTTGATGACGGCGAGCGACTGGGCGGCGAAGGCTTCGTTCAGCTCGATGACGTCGATGTCGTCGAGCGAGAGGCCGGCCATTTTGAGGACCTTCGGGATGGCGTGGATAGGGCCGATGCCCATCTCTTCGGGGTCGCAGCCCGCGTAGGCGAAGGCGATGAAGCGGGCGAGCGGCTTGATGCCCAAGGCGTCGGCGCGATGGCGCGACATGACGACGGCGGCGGCGGCTCCGTCGGAGGTCTGGCTGGAGTTGCCGGCGGTGACGGTGCCCTTGGCGTGGAAGACCGGCTTCAGCTTCTGCAGGGCTTCGAAGGAGGTGTCGGCGCGTGGGCCTTCGTCCTGGGTGAAGGTGTTGGTCGTCGGCTTGGCCTTGCCTTTTCCGTTGGGGGTCGAGGTGACGACCTCGACGGGGACGATCTCGTCGGCGAAGTTGCCGGCAGCGATGGCGCGGAGGGCTTTGGTATGGGATTGGAGCGAGAACTGGTCTTGATCTTCACGGCTTATGCCGTAGTGTTTCGCGACGCGCTCGGCGGTGAGCCCCATGGACATGTAGCTGCCGGGGTAGTGTTTGACCAGCCATGGGTTGACGGAGATCTTGTTGCCGCCGAAGGGCACGTAGGACATCGATTCGGTGCCGCCGGCGAGGATGACTTCGGCTCCGCCGCCGCGGATGCGGTCGGCGGCGAGTGCGATCGACTGCAGGCCGGAGGCGCAGTAGCGGTTGATCGTCATCCCGGATGCCGTAATGGGTAAACCGGCCCGGAAGCTGGCGACGCGGGCGACGTTCATTCCCTGCTCGGCTTCGGGCATGGCGCAGCCGAGGATGACGTCGTCGATCTCGGACTTGTCGAGCTGCGGGATGCGGGCGAGGGCGCCGGTGATGGCGGTCGCGGCGAGATCGTCGGGGCGGGTGGTGCGGAGGGTGCCGCGCGGGGCCTTGCCGACGGCGGTGCGGACTGCGGAGGCGATGACGACTTCATTCATGGCTGGATTCCTCTGGTTTTTATGCCCAATTGCAAAAGGATGATCTTCTCGATGGAAGCCATATCTCTTGCTGTGAGCGAGCCGATGTGCGCTTTGAAGCGAAGCTTGCTTGCTACTGTAAGTTGATCGGCCATCGCTGTCCTTGTGCCGCCTGGGAGTTGAACCAGAACTTCGCTCGGATAGAGCCGGGTAATCTGCGACGTGAGAGGAACGACCAGCACGCGATTGAGAACGGCGTTCGCGACATCATTGCTCACAATGACTGCAGGACGCACCTTCTGAATCTCGCCGCCGACGGCGGGTTCAAAATCGACCCAATAGACATCACCGCGAGTCAAAGCCATCACCGATCAGCGCTTCCGACCACTCCATAGCCTCGGCTTCTCGTTCCTTGTCGGCAGCCATCTCTTCGTAGCCGCGGCGAAGTTCTTCGTCCGTGGCCAGCGTCCAGTCGCGCGTTGCCAGCGGGTCTTCGGTTTCGTAGGCCATGTGAACCTCCAAGTTAATCCAGTTTAGTTCCGTAGCGGTTTGCCGGTTTTGAGGGTGAAGGCGATGCGTTCCTGGGTTTTCTTTTCGCCGCAGAGCGAGAGGAAGGCTTCGCGTTCGAGGTCGAGGAGATATTGTTCGCTGACGAGGGTGCCGGGGGTGACTTTGCCGCCGGAGAGCGCGTAAGCGACCCAGTTGGCGACCTTGGCGTCGTGGTCGGAGATGAACTGGCCTTCGCGCATGGTCCAGACGGCGAGCTTGAGGGTGGCGAGGGCGTTTTCGCCAGGTGCGGGGATGTCGCCGCGCGGGGTCGGTGCGGTGTAGCCGGCGGCTGCCAGGGACGCAGCCTTTTCGGCTGCGTCAGACAACAGCCGTTCGCGGTTCATGGTGATGGCGTCAGAGGGGCGCAGCAAGCCGAGGTTGCGGGCTTCGACGGCGGAGGTGGAGACGGTGGCTTTGGCGATGGTTTCGAAGTTCTTCTTGAGGGCTTCGAAGATTTCGACGCCTTCGCCACGCGCGTCAGGCCGGATGGACGAACCGGCCTCGATGGTGCGGAGAACCATTTCCTTGCAGCCGCCACCGCCGGGGATCAACCCAACCCCCGCTTCGACAAGTCCCATATAGAGCTCGGCGTGGGGCTGTCGGGCGGCGGCGTGGAGCGAGATTTCGACGCCTCCGCCGAGGCACATGCCGTAGGGCGCGACGACGACCGGGCGTGGACAGAACTTGATCGCCTGGGTCATGTTCTGGAACTGCCTGACGGCGAGTTCGACCTCGTCCCACTCCTCTTCCTGGATGCCGAGCAGGAGCTGCATGAGGTTGGCGCCGACCGAGAAGTTGGCGGAGTCGCCGGTGATGACGAAGGCGCGGAAGTCGCGGACGATGTCTGAGGCGGGTTTGAGCGTCTGCGTGATCAGGCTGACGATGTCGCCGCCGAGGGCGTTCATCTTGGAGTGGAGTTCGATGGCGGCGACGCCGTTGCCGAGATCGACGACCGAGGCTCCGGGGTTCTTCTTCACGACGCCGTTCTTCTTTTTGATGATGGCAATCGACGAGACGCCGGGGGCGACGGGTACGGGTTTGTAGGCGCTGGTGAGGGGATCGAAGAACTGGCGGCCGGATGGGGTGGTGGGGTCGTCTTTGTACCAGGCGTCGAAGCCGGCTTTGAGCAGAGCTTCTATGTTCGGGGCGATGGGCTGACCCTGGGCGAGCATCTTTTCGGTGGTGGTGCGGACGCCGGCTGCGTCCATCATCTCGAAGGGGCCGAGCTCCCAGTTGAAGCCGGTTTTCATGGCTTGATCGACGGCGACGATGTCGGCAGCGGGCTGGCTGCCGTCGGCGGCGACGCGGTTGGCCGCGTAGGTGAAGAGTTCAGTAAGCAGAGGCCAGTAGAAGGCGGCCGCCTTATCTTTCGCCGGGTCCGCGTGGAACAGCTGCCGGATGCGTGCGGCGGTGCTTTCGACCGGTTTGGCGAGTTCGAGCGCGGCGAGTTTGGGGCGGGTGCTGGGCTTGTAGTCGAGCGTCTGCCAGTCGAGGACGTGGCGCAGGTCGCGGCCTTCGGCATCCTTGCCGGCCTTCTTGTAGAAGCCCTGGCCGGCCTTATCGCCGAGCCACTTGTTTTCGAGCATCTTCTGGATGAACGGCGCGAGCACCACGTCGGGGCGTTCATCCTTGATCCTCTCGGCTTGCGCTGAGAAATTTGTGGAAACGTGGGCGAGCACGTCGACGCCGACGAGATCGCCGAGGCGGAAGGTGCCGGTTTTGGGCCAGCCGAGCGGGGCGCCGGTGAGCGCGTCGACCTCCTCGATGGTGAGCCCTTGCTCCATCATCAGGCGAATCGCGTTGCCCATGGAGAAAGTGCCGATGCGGTTGGCGATGAAATTCGGCTGGTCGAACGAGTGGACGATGGCCTTACCCAGCCGTTGATCGCAGAAGTGCGAGACCACGGCGATGTCGTCACGGTCGGATGCGGCGGTGGGGATGATCTCGAGCAGCCGCATGTAGCGGGGCGGATTGAAGAAGTGGGTGCCGAACCAATGCTTCTGCAGGTCTTCGTCCAGACCAGCCACGATCTCTGCGATCGGCAGCCCGGAGGTGTTGGTGGTGGTGATGGTGCCGGGTTTCCGATGCTGCAGGACCTTTTCGAGTAACGCTCGCTTGATGGCGAGATTTTCGGCGACGACCTCGATGATCCAGTCGCAGCCGGCGATCAGGGCCATGTCGTCGTCGAAGTTGCCCAGGGTGATGAGGCGGGCGGAGTCCGGGGAGAAAAAGGCTGCCGGCTTGGATTTTTTGAGGCCGTCAATGGCGCTGAGGACGAACTTGTCGCGCGCGGGCTTGGGGGCGTCGGCGGCGATGCCGGGCGGGACGATATCGAGCAGGACGACGGGCACGCCGGCATTGGCAATGTGGGCTGCGATGCGCGAGCCCATGGTTCCGGCGCCGAGCACGGCGACGCGGGTGATTTGACGCAGGCTGCGAGGATTGCTCGACATGAAGACGGACTCCGGAGGCCCGGAAAGGGCAATAAGGGCGACGCGAGGAGATTACTGAATGGTCATTCATTTGGTCAAGGCACTCCGTGCCCGTCTGGGTCTCGCGCGGGCCTCCCGTTGGCCGGGCGCTTCGTGCGGTTTTGGGCTTCGCGCGGGAATCTCGTTTGCGGGCATAGACCATCACGCTGACCAACGAGAAGGATCGCGCATCGCTCCAGCGGGCGTGGAACGCGCGCCACCCGTGCCGGGCGCCTGTCCGGAAGGACATTGTTTCTTGTGCATTTATGATTGCCTTGCAGCTTGCCGGGAGGTTCTGTTTGATCAAGCCGTGGTTTGGAGTCAGGTTGGCGGCGGCTTATGCCGCTTTATCGCTTGGTACGCTCACCCTGTTTGCGCAGGATATGGCGAGCTTCGAGAAGCGGACCACGGTGAAGGTGCTGCCGAATGGGCTGACGCTGATTGTGTGCGAGCGGCACGAGGCGCCGGTCTTCAGCTTCTACACCGAGGTGAACGCCGGCTCGGCCAACGATCCCGGCGGCCAGAGCGGCCTGGCGCACATGTTCGAGCACATGGCGTTCAAGGGGACGGACCAGATCGGGACGACCGACTACCCGGCGGAGAAGGTGGCGCTGGCCAAGGTGGAGATCGCCTATGCGGCGTACGACGCGGAGTTTCGGAAACGCGTGGGGCAAGATGCAACGAAGCTCGCCGAGTTGAAGAAGGTGTTTGACGATGCCCGGGCGGAGGCGCAGAAGTATGTGATCCCGAACGCTTTCGCGCAGCTTGCAGAGGTGAACGGGGCTGAGGGCATCAACGCGTCCACGGCAGAGGATACGACGCAGTACTTCTGGAGCATGCCGGAGAACCGGCTGGAGCTTTGGGCGTACATGGAGAGCGGCCGAATCGGGCATCCGGTGGAGCGCGAGTTCTACAAGGAGCGCGACGTGGTGCAGGAGGAGCGGCGGATGCGGGTGGACTCGTCGCCGACCGGGAGGCTGGTGGATCAGTTCCTGGCGACCGCTTATGTGGCGCATCCGTATCGCCGGCCAGGGGTGGGGTTCGAGAGCGAGATCTCGCAGGTTTCGGCGACCGAGGCGCAGGAATTTCACGCCATGTACTACGTGCCGTCGAACATCGTGATTGCGGTTGTGGGTGATGTGAATACGGCGACGGCAATGCCCATGCTGGAGAAGTATTTCGGGCCGATTCCGGCAGGGCCGAAGCCGGAGCCGATGGCCACGGTCGAACCGCCCCAGTTTGCCGAGAAGAATGTCGTGATCAAGGAGGCGACGCAGCCCTTCTACCTGGAGGGCTACCACCGCGGCGACTATCTGGACCCGGATGACTCGGTGTATGACGCGATCACGGACATCTTTTCCAACGGGCGGACGGCGCGGCTGTACAAGAGCCTGGTGGTGGATGAGAAGATCGCGGCGGTGGCGCAGGGATTCAGCGGATTTCCGGGCGACAAGTTTCCTGGTCTGTTTGCGTTTTACGCGGTTCCCCTGCCCGGCCATACCGACGAAGAGATGGAGACCGCGATCCACAAAGAGCTGGAGCGGATGAAGACGGAAGACGTTTCGGATGCGGAGCTGGAGCGGTTCAAGACGCGCGCGAAAGCGGATAAGCTGCGCGGGCTGGCGGATAATGCCGGGCTGGCCGAACAACTGGCCGACTATCAAACCAAGTATGGCGACTGGCGCGAGATGTTCCGCGAGATTGCGAAGATCGACGCGGTAACGAAGGCGGATATCCGGCGCGTGGCGAACAAGACGTTTGTTGCGACCAATCGCACGACGGCGCGGATCGAGTTTGAGAAGCCGGCTGCGGCTGCGGCTGCGACGACCGCGACGCCGGCGCCGGGCGGTGCCCAGTGAAGCAAGGAAACAGCAGGGCAGGAGACAGGAGTCTGATGACGAAGTTTGGCTGGATGATTCTGCCGGTGGTGATGGCCGGAGCGATGGGTGTGAGCGCGGGCGCGCAGGATGTTTCCGCTTCGGCAAAGCAGCCGGCGGCAAAGCAGCCGGCGGCGGAGCCGTGGGCGAAGATTCCCATTCCGCCGCTGCACGACTTCAAGCCGGTCGAGCCGAAGCGCATCAAGCTGGAGAACGGGCTGACTATCTTTCTGCAGGAAGATCACGAGCTGCCTTTCATCGACGGAGCGATCCTGATCCGCGGCGGCAGCCGGAATGAGCCTCCGAACAAGACCGGCCTGGTGAGCCTGTATGGCGAGGCGTGGCGGACCAGCGGAACGGCGAAGAACAGCGGCGAGCAGCTGGACGACATGCTGGCGCTTAAGGCGGCGTCGATCGAGACCGGCGGCGGCACGGCGACGACGTCGATGCACTGGAGCAGTTTCAAGCAGGATTTCGACCAGGTTTTTGGCCTGACCACGGACCTGCTGTTCCACCCGGATTTCAAGGCGGACAAGCTGGCGCTCGGTAAACGCGAGATCGATACCGGCATCGCGCGGCGCAATGACGATGCGGCGGAGATTGCCGGACGCGAGGCGGCGATGATCGCGTACGGGAAGGACAATCCTTACGATCGCGAAGAAGAGTATGCGACGGTTGCGGCGGTCTCTCTGCACGATCTGCAGGAGTGGCACGACAAGAGCGTTGCGCCGAACAACATGATCGTGGCGGTATCGGGCGACTTCGACTCTGCGGCGATGGAGACGAAGCTGCGCGCAGCGTTCGGCGGAATGAAGCCCGGGGTGGAGATTGAAAAGCCGGCGGTGACGTTTCACGATCCGGCGCATGGCGTGTACTTCGTGAACAAGACGGATGTGGACCAGTCGAACATCTACATTGTGGGTCTGGGCACGGAGCGAAACAATCCGGATTACTACGCGCTGAGCGTGATGAACGAGGTGTTTTCGGGCGGGTTTGGGTCGCGCGTGATTCAGAGCGTGCGGACGCGGCTGGGCCTGGCCTACAACGTGGGCGGCAGCTATGGAGCGAGTTACGACCATCCCGGGCTGTTCGTGGCTGAAGCGGGCACCAAGAGCGCGAGTACGGTGGCTGCGATCAAGGCAATTCTGGACGAGATCGGGCGGCTGAAGACGGTGCCGCCGACGGCGGCAGAGCTGCGCAGCGCCAAGGACGAGGTGCTGAACTCGTTCATCTTCAACTACGATTCACGCGAAAAGACGCTGAACGAGCAGGTCGTGCTGGCACTGTACGGATATCCGCCGGATTTTCTGGAGAAGTACAAGGCCGGCATCGAAAAGGTGACGAGCGCGGATGTGGCGAGGGTCGCGAATAAGTACATCGACGTGAACAAGCTGGCGGTGGTGGTGGTGGGCAACGGAAGCGAGTTTGGCACGCCGCTGAGGGAGCTGGGTCCGGTCACGGATGTCGACATCACGATCCCTCCGCCGCCCGCGGGTGCTATGGCTAAGGCTGAGTAGGATCTTGACCAAGTCAGTCTTCATCCCAGGCGGCGAATCTCTCTGACAGAGCGATGGCGACCTGAGTTCCGGCAGGGAAAGAGTTCCCGTGCTTTGTTCGGTGCAGGCGCCTCCTGGATGACAGATGGCCGCGGCGCGTCTTTGCGGATCGAAGATCCAAACGTGGGAGACGCCCATCCGGAAGTACTTCTGAACACGGGCGAGCATCTTGCGCAGGGTGTCCTCGGGCGAGAGCACCTCGACGCACAGCAGGGGCGGCGTTCGGATGATCTGCTCATTCGCGCTGGTGAGTGCGGCGATGGAGACGTCCGGAACGCGAAAACGACTCGGCTGCGTTTGCATCCCCGTATCGAAATACACGCGAACACTCCACTCTTTGCGGCGGCTGTAGGAGTCGTTCGCGAGAAGGAACTGCAAAGTCCCGTGATCGGCTTCGCCCACGTTGCGCTGCTCCATAGAGCCGTCGACGTCATCGACGTCTGGCCGGAATGGGGGGCTCAGGTATCGCTGGACGGACATTCGAAGCGGATGGGCGGCGGATGCCATGGCGTCTCCCTCCTCGACAGTAGGCGCCCGATGTCGCGGGGCGGAAGCTGTTAACTTGATAGGCGAGGTGAAGGGGATGCTGGACGGGTTTTCGATTGCGATCATGGCGGCGGGCAAGGGAACGCGGCTGAAGTCGAAGCGACCAAAGGTGCTGCATGAGATTGGTGGGCGGGCGCTGCTGCTGCACGTGATCGCGGCGGCGAAACGGCTGGTTCCGGCGGAGCGGATCTACACGATCATTGGCCATGAGGCGGAACGCGTGCGGGCAGCGGTTGAGGCCGCGGGCGTGCGCTTTGTCTTGCAGCCGGAGCAGCGCGGAACCGGACACGCCATGCAGATGGTGAAGGCGTACTTCGCATTGAGCAGCGATATAACGCCGGAGAATCTGCTCGTGTTAAGCGGGGATGTGCCGTTGATCCGGACCGAGACGATCGAGGCGGTCTGCACGATGCACCTGAAGGAAGCGGCCGCGATGACGATCCTGACCGCGGTTCCGCCGGACCCGACCGGCTACGGGCGGGTTCTGCGCCGGAAGGCGGATGGAGTGGAGGTGACAGCGATCGTCGAGCAGAAGGCGCTGACGCAGGAACAGCGGGATGCGAAGGAGATCAACTCCGGGATTTACTGCTTCCGCACGCAGGCGTTGTTCGCGCGGCTCGATTCCCTCTCGACCAACAACGCGCATGGCGAGTTCTACCTGACCGATGTGGCGGCGATGCTGGTGGCGGACGGCGAGCGGGTGGTCGCGGTGCAGGCGGAGAGCGTGGACGAGGTGCTGGGGGCGAATACCATCGCCGAGATGATGCACCTGGACCGGGCGATGCGGGCCGCGGCGGCACATCGACTGATGGCCCAGGGCGTGACGATCTTCCGTCCGGATACGTGTGTGATCGATGCCGAGGTGGAGGTGGGGCCGGATACGGTGATTGAGCCGTACGTGCAGTTGCTGGGTGCGACCAGGATCGGCTCCGACAGCCGGGTGCGGTCGTACTCGGTGGTGCAGGATTCGATGATCGGGTCGGGCGTGCTGGTACGGAACGGCTGTGTTCTGGATGGCGCGGAGGTGGCGGATGGCGCCGTGCTGGGGCCGTATGCGCATCTGCGTCCGGAGAGCCGGATCGGCGAGGGCGCCCATATCGGGAACTTCGTGGAGACGAAGAAAGTGCGGGTAGGGAGAGGGTCCAAGGCCAACCATCTAAACTACCTTGGCGACGCCGAGATTGGCGAAGGAGTGAATATCGGGGCGGGGGCGATCACCTGCAACTACGACGGAGTGCACAAACACCTGACCCGGATCGAGGACGGCGTGTTTGTGGGCTCGGACTCAACGCTGGTGGCACCGGTCACCCTGGGGACCGGGAGCTATGTTGCGGCGGGCTCGTGCATCACGCAGGACGTACCTGAGGGTGCACTGGCGCTGGGGCGGAGTCGCCAGGTGAACAAGCCGGACTGGGCGACGCGGCGCGCGGCCAGGCGCAGCCAGTGAGCGGGTCGAGCCTGCCGGCGACGCGGAACGGACGGGAAAGAATTCGCCGTATCGAGCGGCGCTCACGCTGACTGACTCGATGCCGATAGAGGAGCTAAGGCGTGGCAGGTTCGAATCTGGGCGGTTCAAGCGCCGGGTGAGTCGCGGGAGTGCATGAGCATGATGCAGGAGCGGGTGTTGGTGGTCGACGATGAGGAGGCGGTTCGCAGCCTTGTCGTGACCTTGCTGGAGCGCAGCGGGTTCACCGCGGCATCGGAGGCAAATCCCGAGGAGGCGATGCGACACCTGCGTTCCGATTCCTCGGTGGACATCGTGATGGCCGACGTGATGATGGCGGGCGGCGACGGGTTGAGCCTGCTGGACCAGATCGTGCTGGATTTTCCGGGGACGCCGGTGGTCATGTTCACCGCGGTGCACGATATCCACGTGGCGACCAGCGCATTTCGGCGCGGCGCGGTGGATTATCTGCTGAAGCCATTCGAGCGGAAACAGCTGATCTCGGTGTTGATGCGCGCGGCGGAGCATCGCCGGCTGCGCCGCCAGGATCTGCTTTATCGCGCGAACCTGGAGGAGATTGTGGCTGCGCGTACCCGCCGTCTGCGCACAGCGATGCAGGACCTGGAACGCAGTTACGACATCACGCTCGAGGCCATGGGCGATGCCCTGGACCTGCGCGACGCCGAGACCGAAGGCCACTCGCGGCGGGTGACGGCCTATACGACCGCGCTGGCGCGGGATATGGGGCTGAACGCCGAGGAGTTGCGCATGATTGCGCGGGGCGCGTTCCTGCACGATATCGGCAAGATTGCCACGCCGGACTGCGTCCTGCTGAAGCCGGGCCGCCTGGACGACGGCGAGATGTCGATCATGCGGGAGCATTGCGAGCGCGGCTACCGGATGGTGCGCAAGATACCTTTTCTGCGCGGTGCGAGCGAGATTGTGTATGCGCACCAGGAGAGCTTCGACGGAACCGGCTATCCGCGCGGGTTGAAGGGCGAGGAGATTCCGCTGGGAGCTCGCATCTTCGCCATCGCCGACACGCTGGATGCGATCACGTCGGACCGGCCTTACCGGAAGGGAGTGTCGTTCGCGGAGGCACGCGCAGAGATCGAGCGCTGTTCGGGACGGCAGTTCGATCCGAAGATTGTGGAGGTCTTCCTGCGAATCCCAACCAGACGCTGGGAGGAGTTGCGGGCAGAGCTGCTGCGCATCTCGCCGGTGCGCGTCTCCGCGGCCTTGTGCCGTCCGGAGGAGTTGGCGGTTGAGGTGTTCGCGGAAGGGGCATAGGCGAGCCGGCGCAAGCCGCCGCAGCGGCGCGGAAGCTACAACTTTGTGGGGATCGTCACGGATAGCAGGAGCCTTTGAGCGGGCGAGTCAGCTAATCTGGTCTCCACGGCAGCTTGCACAAAACTCCTAAGCGCCGGACCTGCCGAGAGATGCGAGCGAATGAATGGCTGATGCCGCCACCATGATGGAGGATGCGACCGTCGGGACGCACGCGGCGCAGGCCGGCGCCGGAGCAGCCGGGAGCGACTTTGCGCGGCTGGAAAACCGCGCGCTGCACGCGACGCTGTGGACCGTGATCTCGTACGGCGCGGCGCAGTGCCTGCGGCTGGGCAACAGCTTGATTCTGACGCGGCTGCTGCTTCCCCAGGCACTGGGTGAGATGACGCTGGTGATCACCGTGATCGTGGGCATGGGCATGCTGTCGGATATTGGCCTGGAGCCCAGCGTGATTCAAAGCGCGCGCGGGGATGAGCCGACGTTTCTAAACACGGCTTGGACGCTGCAGGCGATGCGAGGCGGCATGCTGTGGGTGGCCGCGCTGGTGCTGGCGTGGCCGGCGGCAAAGTTTTATCACGATCCGACGCTGAAGTACGTGCTGCCGGTGCTTGCGCTGAGCATGGTGCTGGGCGGATTCTTCAGCACCAACCTGCTGACGCTGTCGCGTCACATGGGCGTGCGGCGGCACTTTGCCATCGACTTCAGCACCCAGGTGGTGGCGTTGATCGTCACCGTGGCCTGGGCCCTGCACTGGCCTTCGGTGTGGGCGCTGGTCGCGGGCAATGTGGCGGGCAATGTGTACAAGCTGGCGCTCAGCCATCATCGCGGAGTCGCGCCTGGGATTCGCAATGGGTTTGGCTGGGATCGCGCGTGCGTGCGCGAGATTACGCATTTCGGCCGGTGGATTTTTCTGGCGACGGCGTTCTGGTTCTTCGCCTCCAACTCTGACAAGCTGATCCTGGGCAAGCTGGTTCCTTTGAGCATGCTGGGAATCTACGGCATCGCCTTCCAGGTGTCGGACGTTCCGCGCGCTGTGATCAATGCCTTCTCGACGCGGGTGGGCTATCCGTTTGTCTCGCGCATCATTCACCTGCCGATGCCGGAATTTCGCGTCCGTTTCCTGCGCTACCGCATGCTTGCGCTGGCCGCAGGCGGATTTCTGCTGAGCCTGATGGTGGCGTGGGGCGGATGGCTGATCAGCCGGATGTACCCGGCTGCCTATGCGGACGCTCGCTGGATGGTGCCGGTGCTGGCGGTTGGGCTATGGCACACGCTGCTCTACCAGACGATGGGGCCGGTGCTGCTTTCGCTCGGGAAATCGAAGTATGGGGCGATCGGAAATGGCGCGTACTGCACGACGATCCTGGTTGGCATTCCGCTGGCGTTCCACTTCTGGGGCTTGCTGGGGGCGGTGATCGCGGTCGCCGCAGGAGACTTCCCGCTGTATCTGGTCACGTTGTTTGGCGCGACCCGTGAAGGGGTGCGGCCGCTCCGCCAGGATGCGCTGCTGACCGCAGGCTTTCTGGGGGTGCTCGCGCTGGAGTTCGTCCTCAAGGCAGGCATGCGCTAGGTCCGGTTGCGCGTCGTTGCGCCTGAAAGCGGGCGGTCTGCCCGAGCACGATGGTTCATTCGGGGCAGCCATGCTGTGCAGATGGGGCAGAGTCAGCAAGAAGGCGCGGTTCGTATACTGGAGACACCGTGAACACACTTTTCCGCAGGGGTATGGATGAAAGATCGGCCAGCGCCGGTCAGCCTTCGGACACGCCGTTGCAGGCTGCCCGCATGGGCTATCTCCTGAGCCAGTATCCTGCCATCTCGCATACCTTCTTTCTGCAGGAGGTGCTGGGGCTGCGGGCGCGGGGCATGCAGATCGAAACCGCATCGGTAAACCGGCCGGACCGGGCGAGAGCGGAGCTGCCGGCTATTGAGGCGGCGGAAGCCAAGCGCACCCATTACATCAAGGATGGCAAGCCTGTTCGTGCGCTGCAGCGGCTGCTGGAGGTTGTGGTGACCCGGCCGGATGTGGTGCTGCGGGGTCTGTGGGCGGTGCTGACGATGGCTGGACTGGGTGTGAAAGAGCGTGGCTTCTGGCTCTTCTACCTGGCCGAAGCGCTGCTGGTTGGCCGGTGGATGGAGCGACGCAGGCTGAAACATCTGCATGTGCACTTCGGCGGTCCGGTCGCCAGTGTCGGCATGCTGACGTCGATGGCATGGAAGATTCCGTGGTCCCTGACAATCCACGGTCCGGAAGAATTGTTGAACGCCGAGAGTCATCATCTGAGGGCGAAACTTTCGCGGGCAAAATTCGTCTTCTGCATCAGCGATTTCTGCCGCAGCCAGCTATGCGCGCTTACTCCGCAGAGCGAGTGGGAAAAGCTGATGGTGGTGCGGCTGGGCGTGGACCCGCTGGTTTTGACCCCGCCCTCGCGCGGCGAAGCCGGGCACCTGCGCGAAGAGGCGGCCAAGCTGGTTTGCACCGGGCGCCTCGTGACCGAAAAGGGACACCGGGTTCTGCTGGAAGCGATCAGGCTGCTGCGTGAACGGGGTGTGGCGCTGCAGGTCACGCTGATTGGTGGTGGGCCCGAACGAGAAAGCCTGGAGGCCTATGTGCACGCCAACCATCTGACCAAAACCGTCAGCTTCACCGGGGCGCTCTCGCACGAACAGACTCTGGCCTGGGTGCGACGGGCGGATGTCTTCGCGCTGGCCAGCTTCGCCGAGGGCATTCCGGTGGCTTTGATGGAGGCGATGAGCTTTGGCGTGCCCTGTGTGAGCACCAGCGTCGCCGGCATTCCGGAGCTGATTCGCCATGGCGTGGATGGATTGCTGGTGGCGCCGGCGAATGTGCTGGAGCTGGCGAATGCGCTGGAGTCTGTCGCCTGCGACGCGGGGCTGCGGCGCAGCCTGGGCGCTTCAGCACGGCAGCGGATCATCGCCCAGTACAACCTGCCGCTGAACCAGGAACTGCTGGCGCACGAATTCCGTCTTAAGACCGGAAGCCCGATGCGGGAAGCAGCGTTTTCGGCTTGAGCGGCGCGGACAGTCTCGAAGGAAGTTCGGTCTCGTCCAACGAGAAGCTAACGATCGATGCCTCCATCATCGTCGTCTCCTACAACACGCGGGAGCTGCTGCGCGAGTGCCTGGCGTCCACGCTGGCGGAGTGCGCGGATCTCGATGCCGAGATCATCGTCGTCGATAACGGCTCGACCGATGGCTCGATCGAGATGGTGGAGCGCGGCTTTCCGCAGGTGGAGCTGGTGAGGAGCCCGATCAACCTGGGCTTCGGGGTCGCTAACAACGTGGCGTTGAAGCGAGCGCGCGGACGCTACCTGGTGCTGCTGAACTCCGACGCCTTTTTCACCCCGGGCGCGCTTTCACTGGCGATTCGTCATATGGAGGAGACGCCCTCCTGTGGGCTGGCGGGCGGACTGCTGACCGGACGGGACGGCGAGTGGCAACCTTCGGCGAAGGTTTTTCACAGCATTCTCGAAGACCTGATCGTGCTCACCGGGCTTGCGGATAAGTTTCCGCGTTCGCGGATCTTTGGCCGCATGAACCGCACCTGGGCCGACCAGAGCCAGCCTGCGCAGGTGGACTGGGTGCCCGGCGCGTTCGCCATCATCCGGCGTTCGGCGCTGGAGCGCGTGGGTATGTTCGATCCCATCTTCTTTCTCTACTACGAAGAGGTGGACCTGTGCCGGCGCATCAAGGAAGCGGGCATGCAGGTGTGGTACTGGCCGGACGTTGTCGTCCTGCACCTGGGCGGCCAGTCTTCAAAGAAGCTGACGTCACTCGAATTTTCCGAACAGAGCGCGCAGGTGGTGCTGTGGCGCATGCGGAGCACGTTGCTCTACTATCGCAAGCATCACGGGCGAAAGGTGTGGCTGGCCAAGTGGATGGAGAAGACGCTTTACCGGCTGACCGTGGTGCGCAATCGCTGGAGCGCGAGTCCGGAGCGGCGCGAACGTGGACAGCGTCATCGGGCGATGATCGGACTGATGGACCAGGCGTGGAGAGAGACTCGCGGCGGACGGATTTCACCGCCGCATCCGTGGTGAGGCGCGAGCCGCGCAGGAATCTGTCGAAATCCCTCGTATCGGCGGCGCTGGCGTCCTTGCTGCGGGCGACGCAGGGTCTGCGCGAGTCGTCACGGAGGATTCGCTCGCATGCGCGGCTGGCAAGCGATCTGGAGCAGCCGCTGCCGGTCTCGGTGGTCGTGCTGGGACGACAGTGGGTCTTCGGAACCGGCAACCTGCGGTTTGGCGAGAATGTGCTGCTCTATCCGGAGCTGCACCTGGAGACGCAGGGTGAAGCATCCATCGTAGTGGGAGACGGGGCCGTGCTCTCGCGCGGCGTGCACCTCGTGGCGATGGCGGGTATCAGGGTGGGCGCGGGCACGATGATCGGCGAATACAGCAGCGTTCGCGATGCTAATCACCGCAGGGATGAAGGCACGACGCTGCGTGGATCGGGGCATCGGGCGCGACCGATCTGGATCGGCAGCGAGGTCTGGATCGGACGCGGGGTGGCCATCCTGGCCGGGGTGACGATTGGCGATGGGGCGACGGTCGGCGCCAATGCCGTGGTCACTCGGGACGTGGCGCCGGGGGCGGTGGTTGGCGGAGTTCCGGCGCGAGAGCTGAAGCGGGTCCCGCCGGGGTAGACGAGCTCTTGTACTCCAGCAGCATCGCCCCGCGGCCCATGCGTCGATCCCGCCAAAAGCGACACTGCCCGAAGAAAATCGGAATCTGCTGCAAGTGCGAATGAACCCCATAGAGCAGAAGCGCCACGATATCGTTTGAACGCCAGCGCGCCTTCCACGCGGTGCGCAGGATGAGTGCGAGCAAAAGAGCGAGCGCCAGGGTTAAAGGCCAACAGCTTCGAGCGACGAGACTGACACAGCAGGCGCCGAGTGGAAGTCCCATCAGAAATGCGGCCCGGGTGCGATTTCGCCTGGACTCCAACAGCCAGAAGGGATTGGCGGTGTGGCTGAAGCGCGCGGAGACTTCGGCATAGGCGTGACCCGCCCGCAGCGCCCGGCGCCAGTAGGCTGCGAACGTGGTGATACCGAGATCGTGTCCGGTCATCGGCCGGTTGGCATGGAAGATGCGCAGCCCCAGTGCGGAGATGCGGCGGCAAAGCTCGGGCTCCTCGCCGGCGATCAAGGTATCGTCGAAGCCGCCCGTGGCTTCGAGCGCAGCGCGGCGGAACAAGGCATCGCCGCCGCAGAACGCGGTGAAGCCGGGCGGATAGCGCCAATCCAGATCGAGCACCCGGGTATAGAGAGACCGGGTCTCGAAGGTCTCGCGGCGATGCCCCCAGACGACGGCGATGGAGGGATCGTCAAAGTCGGGGAGTGAGTCTGCGACGAATCGCGGGTGCAGGATGGTATCGCCGTCGAGAAAGAGGATGAAGCTGCCCGCAGCAGCGCGCCATCCGGTGTTTCTGCCCTGGGCGGCCGTGGGACGGGCGGTGTGCAGGGAGATTGTTTCAACCCCATGCGAGGCCGCCAGGGCGGCGCTGCCGTCGCTCGAACCAGAGTCCACGTAGAGCACTTCTACTGCGAAGTTCGGATGCTCGATGGCCGCAACCGACGTCAGGCAGCGCTCGAGGCGCGCCCCTTCGTTGCGACCGATTACAACCACCGAGACCAGCGGCGCGGTCATCTCTTTTCGACCAGCGGCAACACAGTCCGCTCGACCCGGCGGAATCTTCGGCGCGGAAGCACGCGCGCGGGAACACCCACCGCCGTCGAACCATCCGGCACGTCGCAGAGGACGACCGCGTTGGCACCGATGGCGACATCGTTACCGATATGGATGGAGCCGAGCAGCTTGGCGCCGGCGCCGATGTCCACCCGGTCTCCGATGACGGGCGAGCCGCGTTGACCGGTATAGCGAAGCCCGACGGTGACTCCCTGGCGGATGATGCAGTCGTCTCCGAAGACCGCGTCTCCGCTGATCACGATGGAGCCGGAGTGCTCCACCACAAAGTGATCCCCGATCGTCACCTCGCAAGGGATCTCAATGCCGCACAGGATCTCCGCGAGCAGGCGTAGAACCTTGTACAGGAAGGAAAACGGAAGACGCACGATCCGTGGACGGATGCCGTATCTCCAGCGACCGAAGCGGTAGACGGCCAAAGCCCAGAAGCCGCGGCGGCTGAAGTCACGATCATGGTCTCGCCAGTGCTCGCGGATATGGCTGAACATGGGCCGATCCTTGATTACATTCTCCTGGTGCTGCGTCCCAGATCATTCTAAGGGTGCAGTTTTCGCCGAGGAACAGCGACATTCATTCCGGCAGCTTCGGGTGAGATCCAGCTTTGGGTGAGATCAACAGGACAGATGCCCTAGCCTTCGTCGCTGCGTTGAGCGGCCGGATCTGCCACCGTGGGTTCGAAGTGGCTCAGCAACCGCCAGCGGCGGCTCAACGAACCCGCCGCTGCGGGCCCGTCGCCCTCTTGCTGCGACGGCGCTGCCTGGTGCGCACGCGGTTCTTCAATGGCACGGCCCGCGGCGAATGCTCTGCGCTGAGCCGACGCACCTCTCGCAGCGGAAGCGGACGAATTGGGGAGCCGCGAACGGGAGAGGCCTTCGCGGCCGCGGCCTCCAGGCAGCAGATCGGCTCCCGCGGCAACCAGCGCAGCCGGGTTGTCGACGGTTTGTTGTTGCCACGTTGCTGGACCGCGCCGCCGCGCAGGATCGACGACCCGCCGCAGCGGGGGTGCGTCGGGGAAAGAGGGGAGGGATTCCAGCCCTGCCGCGGGACGCTGCTCCTGCAGGGGCAAAACCGTCGCAAGCGGCTCCGAAGCAGAGTCACCGTGTTTCGGAGCTTCATGGATCGAAGGATCGAGCGCAAGGGCGAGCGGAGGCTCGGGCTGATCCGTCACGCCGCCTGCCGCCCGTTCTGAGAGTTCCAGGTGCTGAGCCGGAGCAGGCACCTGCTCGGTCGTGAGCGGATGCAGCGTGTTTTCGAAAGCCTGGTGCGGAGATGCAGTTTGGATCTTCGCTGCCTGAGGATCAATGTCCAACGCCTCACCACCATCTGCGACCCTCAGTTCGGACTCGGCTGCGGATATCGCGGCTGCCGGCGTCTCCGGCGTCTCCGCCACAAAGCCGGGTGAATTTTCCGTGCTCGGCATGGAAGCCGACGTCTCCTGCACGCGGACCTGCTCGACAGGAGCGGCGTGTGCTTCCGCGGCGGATTCCACGGTGTGGGACTCCGTCTGGAGCTCCGCCTGAGGCTTGTCCCTGGCCGTCCCGGGTAGCGCCTGCGCATCGCTCCGATCATCGTCTTCGGGAACGACCCGGTAGGCGGCCTGCGAGTCTCCGCGGAACAGCTTGCTGAACCAGTCGGTCTTGGCGTTCACTTCAGTCTCCTTTCCTCTCGCCCTGGAACGCGTCGTGGGGCGAGTAGCCGTGGGGCGAGTATAGGATGGCTCCGCCTCCGCCGCCTCGTCTGTCTGAGAGATTTCAGCGACCGGCAGCGCGGGAGGGATGGGCGCGGCTTGAGTCAGGCTCAGATCCTCAATGGCTTCCTGAAACGCAACGGTTTCAGACTGCGACCACCCCGCTGGCTCAATCCCGGCCTCTTGGAGCTGGCTCGGCTCCGGTTCCGCCGCAGCGGCCGCTTTGGGCGCTTCCTGCGAGGGTGTTGCGAGATTCGACTGCTCGTCAGCGGCCATGCTTGCTGGGGATACGACGTGCGGATCCGTTGCCATCGGGATCTCCGGTCCTGCCTCGGCGTAGAAGTCGCGCGTTCGCGGCGGCAGATCGGCGTAAGCTTCCCCGTCGATGGCATCGGACGCAGTGGACTGTGAGGTCTCCTCGATGGAGGAGTCGCGCCGCGGTCTGTGAATCTCATGCGCGGAGGTCACTGCATGAGGCTTCTCAAGTTCATCCGGGAGCGCGGGCGACTCCGCGGTTTCGACCCCGGGAGGGTCGGCTCGCTCGCCTAGGTATCGCTGCTCGACGACCTGGATCGACGTTCTGAAGGCCTCGTTGGCCTGCTGCAGATGAACCTCTTCGAGCACCGCCGCAACGCCGGTTACGCGAAGACGAAACAGCAGCGTGGCCGCATCGATCAGCTCGGTGGAAAGCGTGACGCCTGAACGCGCAACCAGGATGGTGGCGTCGGCGCAACGCGCAGCGTATTCGCTTTCGGCGGAGTGTAGCAGCGGAGCGGCATCGATCAGGACGACATCGTGCTCGGACTTCATGCGATCGAGCCGGACGGAGGCGATTCCCTCTCTGGGATGCGGGGCGCGGGCACGTTCGCCGGAGACATGCTGCAAGGCGGTGCTGTGTTCCGCCGTCTGCCGCGACGCACTCAGCAGCTCCGATGCGGGCAGCACGCGAACATCCAGGCGCATCTCCTCGAGGCGCCTGGCCAGCGCCTGGATGAGAGGACCGATCTCCGCTGCCGGGCTGACGGCAGTCAGGATGAACGTCTTCGCTTCGGCCCGGCGATAAGCGCTTTCAACTCCGGCAGCCAGGCGCAGCACGTACTCGTCAAAGACAGGTGACGACACGTCCGCGCGGGCGGGCAGGACAGCAATGGGAGGAAACCCCATCGCACGCTGCAGGTCGGCGCCAATATAGACACGGTGATCGCGAGCCCGCGCCACGACGGCGGCGAAGACGCCAAAGCAGAGGCCGAGCGGAAGTGCCGCCATCAACAGCAGGCCGCGCCGATTGCCCTCGGGCGCGGCAGCTGGTGTAGCCGCAAGCACCAGGTGGGCCATGCCCGGGCCGTTGGTGTCGATCTGCAACGACTGCAGCGCCTCGTCCACTTTGGCGTAGCGAGCGGTGAGACGCTGGATATCGTTCTCGAGATCGGCTGCGCGCTGCAACCGCGGACCAGCGCCGGTCGCACGCGCCGTCGCCTGGGCAAGCTGCGCATTCAACTGCGACTGCACCTCATCGGTTCGCTGCAGCTCGGTGCGAAGCTTGTCCTGGATGCGGATCTCCGCGCGCTGCCTTGCCTGAGCCGTCTCCGTCTCCAGCAGGCGGTCGAGGTCCGCGATCTCGTCCTGATCCTGCTTGTACTGGGGATTGTTCGGGGTCAGCCCGGCCATAAGTCCCTTCAGTACCGCGCGCCGGGCGTTCACGCTGGACCGCGTGGCGCCGAGGCCGGGGTCCGCGTTCAGCGCTTCGTCCGCCTGCGCGAGCAGACCGGAGCGCTGGTCGGGGCTCGCTCCGGAGACCGAGTTGAGCTGGGCCGCGGCGACATCGTGTGCCTGGCGCGCCGTCGCCACTTGCAGGCGCAGATTGGCGAGATCGGCATCGAACGGATTTGCAGCCGCGCTGGCCGGATTCGCCATGCCGACCGTGGTTCCCAGTTGCGCCTGTTCCTTGCGGTCCTGCTCCAGCTCATCGTGAATGCGCTGGCGTTCTTCGGCCAGCAGCTGCGCACGGCTGTCCGCCTGGGTGGTCTCGTCTCTGCGTCCGCCCTGCAGGTAGGCCTGAGTGACGGCGTTTACGACCGCCGCAGCCTCGTCGGCCTTCGCAGCATTGAGCTTGATGGAGATGGAATAGCTGTCGACGATGCGCTCTACGACGAGCGATTTCGCCAGCCGCTTGACCGCCTGCTGCTCGGACTCCTTGGGCAGGCGCCACGTACCCGCCGGCAAACTGCGCAGCGCTGTGGTCAGGATGTCGGGCCGAACCACGGTGCGCAGTTGCTGATCGACGTAAGAAGCGTACCGATACTGGTCGTAGCTGGGCGGATAGAGATCGTTGAGGCTCTTGGGCAGGTTGGGCTCGACAAACACCTCGCTCTGCGCGCTGTAGACCACCGGCGAACGCAGCGCCAGCACCACCAGCAGCAGGCAGATGGCCAGCGCCACTCCCGCCGCCAGCCTGGGGCGCATGCGGACACTGCGCACCACCTGGAAGTCGAAGCGCGGCGGATCGGCCGGTCCTCCGGGCTTGATCGCGGGCGGAATAAAAGGTTGACCGAACGGCTCAGGGCGGGCCGCGGTGCCTTCGATCGGGTTCTGGTCCAGGTTGCGACTGAGAGAGCTCATCCAATCCTTTTAGAACTTCCTGCCCACTTCCAGCCCCTGCCTATTGGTTCAGGAAGGCAAAGGCGGTGAAGAGCGAGATCAGCGGAGATATCTTTTCAAAGACGTAGGAAACATTGTTGAAGGTGCTCTTGGGCACAAAGACTACGTCGCCCGACTTCAACGTGAGATCGAGCGGAACCGGCTGCATGAGCGTCTTGAGCGGGATCGTGCGGGTGGCGCCGGTCGATGGAGAGATGACGCGGATAGAGGGATTGGCGCCGGCGGCGTCGGTCAAACCGCCAGCCTCGGCCAGCAGCTTGCGCAAGGTGGTCGTGCTCTCCAGTTGAAACGCTCCCGGATGCTGCACCTGGCCAAGGACGGAGATGTAGCGATCCTGCGTGGACGGAACGTAGATGACGTCGTCGCGCCGCAGCCGAATATCCGCCAGCGGACTTCCGGAGTCGAGCAGACCCTTGAGATCGACCCACATCACCTTATCCGAGCCACGATAGATGGCGCAGCGCTCGGGGATACTCGGCATCTTGTGCTGCGCATCAACCCCGCTCGCGACCCCGCCGAGTACGCCGCCGCGGGTCACCACTTCAAGCAGGGTGGGTGGAGTGTCGAACGTGAGGATGCCGGGATGTTCCACCGCACCCAGCAGCAACACCCGGTTGGAGGTGTACTTGTCGACGCCCACGGTGACCGAAAGGTTGGAGTAGAACGGCTGGAGAGCGGCCAGGATCGCGGCGCCAGCCTCGTCCCGGGTCTTGTCCGCGACCATCACAGAGCCGGCGAGCGGCAGGGTAATACGTCCGTCGGGTCCGACGATGCGCTTGCCGTTCAGTTCGGTGCGGCCGCCAAAGTCGAGCGTGATCTCGTCGCCGCGGCCGATCTGGTACTGCTCGCCGGCGGGCGGCTCGAACGCGCGCAGGGCAGCCAGCGGGTTCATCTTGAGATCGGTGGTCGTGCCCGAATCAGAATTCGATACGGAGGCCTGCCCGTGGCAGAGCGCACCGTTGAGGAACGTGGCGCGCAGCGTCCATAGCAGCACCAGCACGATGATCTTTGCGCTTCTTCTCGTCGACTCCATCGAGTTCCGCCTTCGTGCAGTTCCTGCTGGTCGAACTCCTGTTGGTCCAATCTTAATGGAAAGTTTTCCGTTCCCGTGCCGCGGAGCGCGAAGTGCGCCAAACTTTCGCGTCATAGGACCGCCGTCCGCAGGTGGTCCCTAAGCCAGTGAACATGCGATGGCATCGCCTTTCAGCTGGCTTCGGCCGCAGCCGCGCCGGCTTCGGGCAGGTTGCTCATCGCCCGCATGGGCGCCGGCAGAATGCCTTCCTCCGCGCATCGCAGTCCAGCCTGGGCAGCGTGGGTGGCCTGGATGGCCGCAGATGGAGTCAAAGCGATCCGGAACAGATCCGAGACCGCGGCGAATTGCAGCACGCGCCGCACCGGATTGGACATGCCCGTCAGCCAGATCCATTGGCCCTCGTTCAGCAGCAGGCGTCGCGCCTCCAGCAGACCGCCGACGCCCTCGGCCTCGATGCGCAGCGTGGCCGACATGTCGATGACCAGTGTCTCTCCGGCCTGTGCGGCAGCTCTGGCTTCCTGCACCAGGATCGCGCTGGCGCGGCCGCCCACCTTGCCTGGTGTGGCGAAGACCCGAACCCCGAAACGCACGTCCACGGCGGAGCCACGCTGACGCCGTTCAAACGGCTGAATCCGGCTGGCCACCAGGCCTGCCGGCAGATGCGTAAACAGAGCGGCGGCATCCCGCAGGTACCGGGGAAACAGGCGGATCGGCTCCTGGGCCATGCGGAAGAACCACTCCAGCTGCAGGCTTCGCACCCAGTACGGAGCCCGGCGCAGCTTGCCCGCAATCATATCGAGCGAGCCGCCGATCCCGATGAAGACGCCTGGGGGCAGGCGATCCTTATGCCGATGGATCCATATCTCCTGCTTCGGATTACCGAATCCCACCAGGATGATCTGCGGGCACGCTGTCTCGATATCGCGGATCATCTGCTCGTGGTTCATCTCGTGCAGCGGAGCGTTGGCCGGGCAGCTGCGCCCGACGATCCGCGCACCGGGAAAGAGCGTCGTCAGCACCCGGGCCGCGGACTCTGAACTCTGCTCGCTCGAACCCAGCAGGTAGATCCCATAGCCTTTCTGCTCACTCAACCGGGCCAGCTCTGGAATCATGTCGACGCCCGTCACCCGTTCCTGCAGCGGCGCTCCAAACAGGTTGGCGGCCCACAGCATGGGCGCTCCATCGGGCAGCACCATGCTGCATTCGCAGATGATGCGGTGCAGGTACGGATCGCGCATGGAGTTGCGGGCAAAGTCGAGATTCGCGGTAGCGATCTGGTGCGTTCGACCGGAGAGGATGTACTCTTCCACCCGGCCCACTGCCTGGGCCATATTCACATTCGTAATCGGCAGACCAAACAGGGCTACAGTGTCGCTTGTGTTCGTCCTCATGCGCTCCTCTGCGACAAGGGCAAGGCAGGAATCCGGGATATCCGTCGCCTCACTCATGATCTCCCGCCTACATGGAGCGTAGAGATGAGTGTGGATGCCCTCCATACCACTTTTGGCAGAAGTACATCCCCAGTCAGTAATTTTTGCTAGGTTACTCAACCATACTAACGGGCGCAAGGGGGAATTCATCAGGTTTCTTCGGGTGCCCGCCGCGAAAAATCTCCAGCGAAAAGGCTTGTCCAGCGTTGAAGAAAGAGATCGCCGCGCCGCGGTGCAGGAGTGCACAGCACGCCATGTAGCCTTCGCCAATGCTCGGAAATCGAACAAAGTATTCAGGTTTCGCACCGTTCGTCTCATCCGCGAGCAAGAGCCTGGTCTCTCCATGTTCATCGGCGCCGTGCACGGAATAAGTGAAGGCCGACGCAATCCCCCTTCCGTCTGCCTTCGCGACAGCCTCGCGACGGGTCCAGAATCGATAGAACTCCAGCACACGTTGCCGCTCGGAAGAAATTCCCGCCAGTATCGAAAATTCTTCAGGCTGTAAGGCTCCGCGGGCAAGATCGTCGAGCTCGGTTCCGCCACCAAGCTGCGGATCGATCCACTCCGCGTCCACTCCAATCGGTCCCATGCGCGACACGCCAACCAGAATCACTCCACGGGTGTGCGCCACGTTGAAGTCCAGGCCGCATGGCGTTCGAAGCATCGGCTTGCCTGAAGCTGAATAAGCAAAGATCACTTCGTTCGGCGCCTTATCCAACGCGCGGGCCACCAGCATCCTCAGCAGGCTGCGACCGGCCACAAACTCGAGCCGGGCGGCGCTCGAACGGAAGCTGCCGGCCCGCGCCTGCTCCTCATCCGTGAGCCAGCCATGGGCCTCCTCCAGCGCCGCACGCACGCTGGCGGCGGCAAGGTCCAGTCGCCACAGATGTGCGTGGCCAGATTCAAGCGGCGGAATCTCCGCCGGATGCTGCCACAGCGTTTCCAGATGAGTCTTTAAGAATGCGTCGCTCATAGGGCATGAATCCGGATCGCCCCGATCCTTCCACGCACGGGGCATTGACCGCGGACCGCAGGCTGATGTCGCCTATACTACAGCCGAAGCCACTACTCCAGCCGAAGCACTGACGCCAGCCGAAGCACCGACGCCGCAGATCCTCCTGCCTTCACCCATTGCATGCCCTTCATGATTCTCATCCCGATGATCCTCTCCGCCGTGGCGCTCTGCGTCTGGCCGCCGGGATGGGTTTTCCGGAATCTCACGCTGCCAGTGCTTCTGCTGCTGCCGGTCTACTACTCATGGAAGCTGCCGCTGCTGCCTCCGCTCGACTTCGGCGTTGCGGCGCTGCTCCCGCTGGGAGTCGTCATGTGCCTGCGCAGCCTGTCGCTTTGGCGGTTCTCCATTCTGGATCTTTGGCTTGGCCTGTTTGTGCTTTCGACCGGCATGGCCGACCGCCTGCTGGGTCAGAACACGCCTTCCGTATTCGAGCTGTTCGACAACGTCAACTCAGTCCTGATCCCGTACATGGCGGGCAAGCTGCTGATCGAGCAGGAAGGAGCGCGGGCTGCCACCTTGAAGCGCATCGTGCTGCTCATGGCAGGAGCCGCCGTTCCGTCGCTGTATGAATGGAAGTTCCTGCAAAATCCGTTTCAGATGGTCTTCGGCCGCTTCTTTCCCCATGAAATCCTGCCCTGGTACACCCACCTGCGCGGCGGACACGGACGCATCTGCGGCCCGTACGCGCAGGCTGAGTTTGCCGGCATGATGCTGGTCTTCGGACTCGTGCTGACGCTCCACCTGGCTCAGGCGTACAACTGGGGCGGCAGATTTCGTTCCGCCGCCTGGTTTCCCGCACGAAAGTCCACCCTGGTCTTTCTTGTGCTGCTGCTGGCGCTGTTCTGCACCGGCTCGCGCGGTCCGGCGATCGGCTTCCTGGTGGCAGCACCGATTGCGCTGATTGGCCGCAGCCGCAACCCGCTGCGCAACGCGGTCCTGGTGGCGCTGCTGTTAACCGTTGGCGGTGCGATCACCTACGAAGGCCTCGTCCACTACGCAGGCACCCGCACCCCGACCACCGAGGAACAGGAGACCGCCGCGTATCGGCTGACGCTGGTGCAGGATTATCTCCCGATGGCGGAGCATGGAGGATTCTGGGGGCGCGGGCTGAGCTTCCCGCGCATCGGCAAGTACGGCTCGGTGGATAACGAATATCTCTGGGTGGCGCTGACTCAGGGATACATCGGCTTCGCGTCGCTGGTGCTGCTCGTCGCGGGCACCCTCTACAATCTGGGCTGGGCGGCCGTGTATAACAGCCAGCCCAGCGACCGCGCGTTCGCCTTCACCCTGCTGGGCATCTTCATCGGCCTGCTGGTGACCGTCTCGACCGTTTACCTCGGCATTCAACCGCTGATGTTCTTCTCCCTGCTGATCGGGTGGGCTCAGGCGCTGCGTGAGCACAGGGCATCGCAGCCGCAGCTGATATTCGCGCAGGTGTACACGTGAAGAGACTCGGCCGTTCCCCGGCACGCAACTCCCTGCCATGAGCCTTGCACTTAGCCGACCTCGCTCATCCGCCACTGGCAAACCGGCAGGAACCGTGCTTCTGCTCGCCGGGTTGGCGCTCGCCGTGAACGTGCTCGTGCTTGCGTGGCCCGGCGTGCTGGGACGCTTTCCAAGCGACCCTTCGCAGCCGGCGGCAAAGACAGCGGGCGGCCGGGTCACCACGATCACCATCGGTCCGGAGATCCAGCGCACCGGCGTGAAGCGCATGGGCATCAACCTGAGCGGCCAGACCTTCTACGACTCCGGACAGATGATGAGAAACCTCATCTTCCGCAATCCCGGCTTCGAGGGCGAGACCTGGCAATCGTTTCTGCACTGCGTGCAGGCGACTGACGGCACCTGCACCGACGAGAACGTGTACTCCGCCTGGCCCGCGGACTTTCTCGATGGCGCACGCTTCGAGGTAATCTCGGGCGCCGCTCAGGGCGCGTCCGGGCTGGTGCGCACCTCCTCCGCTGCCGGCGGCGGCAAGGGCATTACGCTCACCTTCGCGAGTCCCACCGGCGGACTTGCGGATGGCGATTTCCTGCTGGTCGAGATGGAGAAGCCGGGCGACGCGGCAGCCGGCTGGTGGACTTCCACCAGCGGCGGCGCGACCATCGCGACCGAATTCCACGACCTGGCGCCCGGCAGCCCGGGGAAGCAGTCGCTGAGGTTGAGTGCGGCTGGCGCGGGCCAATATGCCAGCGTCAGCTCCTACTTCGACAGCAGCGAGGGCCGCTCGTTCCTGCAACTGCGTGGTCCCTTCCGGCTGCGCTTTCGCGCGCGCGGAGTTACCGAAAACGCGCATCTCTCGGTTGCCGTCGCGCGATTCGATAAGATCCACGGCTCACATACGTTTTTGAGTAAGGACGCTTCTCTCGGCTCAGTCTGGAGCGACTACAAATTCGAGTTCTCCGCCAACGAAGATGGCTCGGCGGTGGGCACCCTGGCTCTTACGTTCGCCGTCTCCGGCAGTGGCGCGCTGCTGGACGACGTGGAGCTGACGCCAGTCTCCACCTCCGCCAACGTGACCGCCTTCCGCGATCCGGTCGTCGAAGCGCTGGAGGAACTGCGTCCCGGCATTGTGCGGTTTATGGATAACGGCACCAGCTTCGGCAGCACGCTCGACGATCTGCTGGCGCCTCCGTTCGCACGCCGCCGCGGCGGCTGGCACCAGACCTCGGCGCGGGCAGAAGACATCCCCATCGGCCTGCACGAAGCGCTGGTGCTGGCCCAGACTGTCCACGCCGAGCCGTGGTATACGCTTCCGGCCACTCTTTCACCTGCAGAGATGGGCAACCTGATGGAGTACCTTGCGGGGACAGGCAACACGAGGTATGGCGCGAAACGCATCGCCCTGGGCCAGCGGGAGCCATGGACCTCGGTGTTTCCAGTCATCCATCTGGAGTTCGGAAACGAGATGTGGAATGCGGGGGATTTTGGCGGCGCTTCCCTGCCCGATCCGGCTGTCTACGCCGCCCGGGCGCAGGCAATCTTCGGAGCGGCGCGGCGCTCGCCCTGGTTCAACGGGGAGCACTTCGACCTGATCGCCGATGGCCAGGCGGCGAACACGTGGCTGACTCGGCAGGTGCTCAAGACGCCGGTGCAGGCCACGTCCATCGACTTCGCACCTTACTTGTTCGGCACCTTCAACGACGCCTCGTCCACCGAGGCGATCTTCGGGTCCATGTTCAGCCAGCCCGAACAGGTGGATACCGGCAGCGGCCAGATGGCGCAGCAGACGAGGCTGGCTCGAAGCGCTCCCTATCCGGCCGCGCCGGCCATCTACGAGGTCAACCTCGGCACCAGCTCCACCACCAATCCCGCGCTGACCCAGGCCGATGTTGACCGGACCGTGCCCTCGGTGGGCGCGGCGATCGCTGTGGCGGACCACATGCTGCTGATGCTGCGCGAGCTCGGCATCACCCAGCAATGCGTCTTCGCGCTGCCGGAGTACGCGAACCAGTTGCGCGGGCCGGGTGCGCGAAACCTGACCACGCCGCTATGGGGCACCGTGGTCGATATGGGTGGACCGACCAACCTGCGGCGGCCAGTGTACCTTGCGCTCGAGTTGATGAACCGGGCGATGCTTCCGGTAGAGCTGGCCACGCATCTGAGCGGAGCGAATCCGACCTGGAGCCAGCCCGCCAGCCGCAACGATGAGATTCCGGCAAGCCAGCCACACCTGCTGCAGGTCTTCGCGTTCGGCGACGGCGCGAAGCGCAGCCTGATCCTGCTGAACCTAAGCCGAACGGAGAGCCTGCCGGTGGACTTTGTGGGCAAGGATGCGCCCACCGGCACGGTCGCAGAGAGCCGGCTTACCTCGGCGAACATCACCGATTCGAACGAGCGAGAGGCCAAGGTCGCCATCGCCGCGCGCCAGATTGCGGGCTTCAATCCGAACCAAGCGTATGCGCTGCCGCCATTTTCGCTGACGGTGCTGGCCTGGGATGCGGCGCGATGAACGCGGCCTTTCGGCTGGCGCTCGAAGCGGCAGGCCTGGCGCTGCTGCTGGTGACGCTGCCGCTGACACTCGAGCTTTGGGCGCTTTCGCTGGCGGCGCTGGGCAGCTCGCGCTCGCGCCGTTCGGCCTCCACTGGCGGCTTTCGCCTGGCCGTGATCGTTCCGGCGCACAACGAGGCGAGCTCCATTGCAACCTGCGTCCGGAGCCTGCTGGCGAGCGGAGGCGCTGTCAACGTCCTGGTAACAGCGCACAACTGCACCGATGACACGGCATCTCTGGCGGCTGCCGCAGGCGCGCGGGTGCTGGAGCTGGAGGGGGCAGGCGGCAAAGGGCTGGCGCTCGCTCACGGCTTCCGGCAGGCGCTGGCCGAGGGCGCAGAGGCGGTGCTGGTGATCGATGCGGATTCTGTCGTGTCCGCGAACCTGCTGGCAGAGGTAGCCGGCGCGCTGCGCGGCGGCGCGCCGGCGGTGCAGACGCGCTACGTGGCGGCCGGTGCCGGTGCCAACCTGCGCGCGCGGCTGGCGGCGCTGGCACTGCTGGGAATGAACGTGGTGCGGCCACGCGGACGCAGCCGGCTGGGTTTGTCGTGCGGCATCTTCGGCAATGGTTTTGCGCTGTCGGCGGAGACGCTCCGCCGCGTGCCCTACACGGCCAACTCGCTGGTGGAGGACCTGGAATATCATCTGCGGCTGGTGCAGGCGGGCATCCGCGTCGAGTTTCTGGATACGGCAACGGTCTTTGGCGAGATGCCCGAACGCAGCGCGGCGGCGACGACGCAGCGGGCACGCTGGGAGGGCGGCCGGGCGCTGATGCGGCGGGAGTGGAGCGGGCGGCTGGCGGGTGACGTGCTGCGGGGACAGGTCCGAAAGCTGGAGCCTCTGCTGGATGTGCTGGCGCTGCCACTGGCGCTGCAGGCGATCCTGCTGGCGTGCGGGCTTTGCGTTCCGCTGGTCTGGCTCCGCATGTACGCGGGCTTCGGGCTGCTGGGGATGGTGCTGTATGTGGGGGTTGCGGCATCGCTGGGGCCCGATCCGGCGCGGATGCTGCGGGCGCTGGCGGCCGCTCCGGGCTACATGCTGTGGAAGCTGATGCTGCTGCCGCGGACGCGGAGGGCTGCGCGCAAGGATGCCGCGTGGGTGCGGACGGCGCGCAACGCCGAAGGCCAGGACCGGCCGAAGCCGGGGCCATTGTAGAGTTGACCACCATCCCCCCGATTGTTGCTTATATTCTTCAGAGCACTTGACTTAGGGGTGGTTCTCGATACCAGCCAGCACCAGATGTGATGCACAGCCTCCGGACCGGTTCGGGGCCTGTGCACAAGGCCAAGACGAACGCTGAGGACGGCGGAGACGGACGCGAAGAGGCCAGGGTATGCGTCAGGGGGAGTCTCCGCCCGGGGGGTGCGAGTTTGCCGCGATCAGGCCTTCGCCGGCTTCTTTGAGGCGGGTGGCGGCGAGGTGGATTCACGGACGATGAGTTCGGGGTCCACCATCACCTGGCGGCCGCCCTGAGCTCCGGCGGCGCGGTCGGCGGGACGGTCGGCGGGGGCGGCAATCTGGCGGACGATGGCCTCGGCGGCGAGCATCCCCATGGTGCGCAGGGGTTGGCGGACGGTGGTGAGGGCGGGATTCTGGAAGGCCGCGGACTGCACGTCGTCGAAGCCGACGATGGAGACATCGCGGGGTACGCGCAGGCCGGCCTCGTGCAGCGCGCGTACGGCGCCGATGGCGGAGACGTCGTTGAAGGCGAAGATGGCGGTAAACGGGGCTTTCGAGGCGAGCAGGCGCTGGGCGGCGAAGTAGCCGGGCTCGTGCGAGGGGGAGTCGCTTTCGAGCTGGGCGATGAGGGCGGGGTTCAGCTTGAGGTGGGCGCGGGCGGCGGCGTGCTGGATGGCCTGAAAGCGGGGCTCGGTATCGGAGCTGAAGCTTTGCCCCTTGATGATGGCGATGTGGCGGTGGCCGAGACCGGCGAGGTGGTCGATGGCGAGCTCGGCGGCGCGGCGATGGTTGAGCACGATGCTGGTCACCCAAGCGTCTTTATCCGGACAGGAGATGGTGACGGTGGGCAGCTGCATGTGGGTGCGGAGGACCGTATCGATAGCAACGAAGCCGTCCACCGCGCGCTCGATCATCATGGTCCGGGCCTGCTCGATGAGTTCGACGCGGTGGTGATGGCTAATGATGTTGTAGAAGTATCCGGCCTGCAGCAGGCCCTGTTCGAGCCCGGCGAGCACCAGAGTGGTATAGCCCTCGGAGAGTTCCGGAACGAGCACGCCGACGGTATGCGAGCGGCCGCGGCGGAGCGAGCGCGCGAGCAGGTTGGGGCGGTAGTTGAGGGTGTCAGCGGCGGCGAAGATGCGTTCCTGCGTAGCGCGCGGAATGGACTTGGCGGCGGGTGCGTTGTTGAGCACGCGCGAGACCGCGGCCGGCGAGAGGCCGACGTGTTCGGCCACCATCTTCAGGCTGGCGGTTTTCCGCGCTGGATCGTGCCGGCTGTTCTCCTGAGTTCCATGGCTTTCGGCGGACCTGCTGTTTTCTCCGGATTTGCTGCTTTCGCTCACGTCAACGAGTCTGGCACAGATGGGGGCGAGCGTGGGGTGACTGCATTTGAGCCGGGTGAGCAATTTGCACTTGACACCGGAATGGGGCGTCCACTACAACTCCTCAGGCTCGGGCAATCGGTTGCCTAAGAGCCTTGAATGCTTGCGTTCAGGACCGGCGGACCACGCTCAGGACACCCACGATTCACGGACCTTGTTTTCTTCGGAGGCTAGTATGACCAGCAGTAAATTCCCGATGATGGTGCGCGGCGCGCTGTTGACGACGCTTCTGACCGCCGGTGCGGCGGCTGCGAACGCGCAGTTCGGCGGCAGCTTGAATGGAACGGTGACGGACACGACAGGCGGCGCGATTCCCAAGGCGACCGTCACCCTGGTAAACGAAGATACCAAGCAGAGCGTGACCAAGCAGACCAGCGGCACGGGAGTTTACGAGTTTCCGTCGCTCGGCAGCGGGAACTACGACCTGACGGTGAACGCGCCGGGCTTCAAGCCGGGGGTGTATACGGCGGTCGCGGTCACGCAGGAGCCGCGTTCGCTCGATGTGAGCCTGGCCGCGGGCGGATCGAACGAGACGGTGACGGTGAGTGCGGCGGATTTTCCGGTGCTCCAGACCTCCGATGCGAGCGTGGACGCGACGATTACCGGCGACCAGTTTGAGAAGGTTCCCGAATACGGTCGCGATCCGTACAACCTGGTGCGCACGGCGCCGGGCATCACCGGGGACGGCGCCCGGGCGGGCAATGGGACGGCGGTGTTTCTGCCGAACTCGGTCGGGCCGGGTGGTTCAAATTTCGGGATTGCGGCGACCGAGAACACGGTGCAGATTTCGGCCGACGGGCAGCGCATTACGGACAACAATTACCTGGTGGACGGCGTGAGCGTGAACTCCCTGGGATACGGCGGCGCGACCGTCATCAGCCCAAACATCGAGGCGATCGGCGCGATGCAGATCACCTCGACCTCGTTTTCCGCCGAGGATGGCCGCAACTCCGGGGCGCAGGTCAAGATCACGACCAAGAGCGGCACCAACCAGATTCATGGTTCGGCGTTCTTCCAGTACGACGAGCCGGGGCTGAATGCGTACAACAAGTACGGCGGTCCGGCGGGCACGGGCGAGTTGCCGGTGCGGGTGACGACCAAGAGCCGGGATTATGCGGCTTCGCTGGGCGGACCGATCTTCAAGGACAAGCTGTTCGCGTTTGGATCGTTCGAAGGCATCAACCAGAAGCTGGAGTCGTTCACCGACGATTTTGTGGAGACTCCGCAGTTCCGCGCGGCGATTCATGCGCAGCACCCTGGCAGCATCGCCGACCAGATTGCGAATGCGCCGGGTGGTGTTCCGGTGATCCGCACGGTGCTGACGCAGAGCTGCACCAATCCGGTCAATCAGACTGGAGGGACGACGCCTTCGGTGCTTTGCCAGGTGGTAACAGGCGGACTCGACATCGGCTCACCAGTACCGAAGACGCCGTGCAACGCCGGATACGCCTCGTTCAATCAGACCATCTGCAACGGTATGAATCCGAATGAGATTCAGAACGGCTCGGGGCTCGATGGTATCCCGGATATCGAGTATGTGCAGCTGGATGCTTCGCAGCGTTCGACGGCGCGGCAGGTGAACGGGCGCATCGATTACTTCCTGACGCCGAAGGATCAGTTTGCGGCCTCAGCCTATGTGACCAAGCTATACCGGATTACGCCGTCAGACACGGCGCGGCCGAACCAGAATTTTCCCTTTGATCCGACCAACCTGCTCGTGACCTTCATCTATATCCATACCTTCTCGCCAACACTGCTGAACGAGTTCCGTGCGAACTACACGCTGTTTTCCGAAAATGGGGTGAAGGACGCGCAGGACTCCGGCCTGAATCTCGGCATTCCGTACATTGAGCTGCAGAACTCGAACTACACCCAGAACAACCGGATTCACTTTGGCGCCACGGCAGCTCCCACCTCGCCGGGCATCTTTGCGGAGAACCAGTACGAGATTCGCGATACGGTGACCAAGATTTACGGCGCGCATACTCTGAAGATGGGCTTCGAAGCGCGGCGGGAAGAGGATAACAACAACCTGGTGGGCGACACGCGTCCGACCTATACGTTTGCCGGGGTGTGGAACTTCTTCAACGATTCACCGATCTATGAAGGCATCCAGGCGAATCCGGCGACGGGCGGCGCTCCGATCGTCAACCGCTACCTGGACGATCACTACTATGCACTGTTCATCCAGCATGACTGGAAGGTGAACCAGCGGTTCACGCTGAACACCGGAATCCGGTGGGAGTATTTTGAGCCTCTCTATAACAAGGGGCTGATGATCAATTACCCGTCGCTTGGGTCGACGCCTGCGACGGCCCTGCTGGGAGCGACGCTGACTCCGCACAATCATCTCTGGGATTCGCAGTTCAGGAACTATTCGCCGAAGGTCGGGTTCGCGTACGTTCCTTCCGCGTTCAACGGGAAGACGGTGGTTCGCGGCGGCTTTGCGATGGCGTACAACCGGCTGGATGATGCGCTGTTCGATCCGGCGCTGGAAGATGGCCCGGGGGTCTTCAGCTACGGCATCTGCTGCGGCACCGCGCCGCAGGACTTTGGATCGCCGTTCGTCGGCGGGGAGATTCAATACGGCCTGGGCAGCAGCACGGCGTACAACAGCTATCCGAGCAACCCGGCGTTGAAGACTACGATCATGGGGAACGGACTGCCCGCGAATAACATTTCGATTGAGGCGTACGGTGCGCTGCCGCGGCTGCCGCAACCGTACAGCTACCTGTACTCGCTGGAGACGCAGGGCGAACTGGGCCACCAGTTTGTGGCGAGCGTGGGCTACCAGGGATCGACGGGACGGCACTACTCGCGGCTGGTGAACCAGAATTTCGTGCAGCAGGGCGGCAATGGATCGCTCGGCTTCAACCCGTTCGGCAACGGGCTCTACCTGGCGCAGAACGATTCCAACACGTACTACAACGGGCTGAACGTGCATGTGACCAAGCACTATCACGCCGGGTTGTCGATCGAGGGGACGTATACCTGGTCCAAGGCGATGGACCAGGTGTCGAGCGGCGATGGGGCGGACGGCAACGCGAACCAGACCAATCCGCAGAACAACGCAACCGAACTGGGGCCGTCGGACTTCGATGTGCGGCACCGCGTGGTGGTGCTGGGCACGTACAACCTGAACGCGTATCACGGCAGTTCGTTCCTGATGAAGACGGCGTTGAACGGCTGGCAGGTGAACGGTATCTTTACCGCGCACACCGGTTTTCCGTTCACCCCGACGACGTACGGCGTGAACGGGATTCCGCTGACGCCGACGTCGGGCACGATCAGCCCGGTGCGGCCTTACTCGTATATGGGGAGCAACCACGCGACCTGCTCGAACGATGCGTTCCGCAACGGAACGGCGATCAGCGGTGTCTTCGGAGTCGGGCCGCTGCCGCTGGGTCAGACGTACGCTCCGGGGATCGGGCGCAACTCTTTCCGTGGGCCGTGCTACCAGGATCTCGATCTGGGCGTCGCCAAGGAGATTCCGCTGAAGATCATCGGCGACCGGGGTTTGTTCCGCTTCCAGGCGCAGGCGTTCAACATCAACAACAAGCTGAACTTCTCGCCGTTCACGTTCAATACCGGAGCGACGCAACTGGGCGGGACCCCTATGAACGGTTTGCTGACGGTGAACGGGGCCGGATCAAACGTGAACCAGACGTTCGGGCGACCGACCTCAGCGAGCGCGGGGCGGGTGGTCGAGTTCAACGCACGCGTCCAGTTCTGATGCGGACGAGCCCCGAAGTACCCGGAGCCGCGGGCGCCATGGAACCAGGCGCCTGCGGCTATGCATCCCCTTTTCTGAAACGGCTGGTCGCAGGTGGAAAGGCAGTGGTGCATCCATGAGAGTTTGCCGACCGTGGCTTGGACTGTTCGCGGTAGCCTTGTTGCTCAGCCCCGGGGGCGCGGTGTGCCAGCAGGCTGAGCGCATCGACGTGGATGCAAGGGCTGCGACGACGCCGTTTCCGCATTTCTGGGAGCAGACCTTTGGGTCGGGGCGGGCGATCCTGGCGCTGCGCGACAGCTACCGGCAGGACATCCGCACGGTGAAACAGGCGACTGACTTCCGGTCGGTGCGCTTTCACGGCATCTTCAACGATGAGGTGGGGCTGTACGATCCGGATCGCCGCATCATCAACTTCGCGCAGACGGCAGGGCAGGTCGGAGCGTCGGTCGACAACTCCAGCTATAACTTTTCTTATGTGGATCAGATCTACGACGGTCTTCTTGCCGAGGGCGTCCGGCCGTTCGTCGAGATGAGCTTCATGCCAAAGAAGCTGGCGGCCGACCCGAACCTGGTGCATCCGTTCTGGTACCACCCCGATGTCTCGCCGCCGAAGGATTATGCAACCTGGGACAAGATGATTCGCGCGTTCGGGCAGCATCTGGTCGAGCGTTACGGTATCGACGAGGTTGCGACCTGGAAGTTCGAGGTGTGGAACGAGCCGAACCTGGATTTCTGGGGAGGAAATCCGAAGCAGCCCACCTACTTTGAGCTGTACGACCATACCGCCCGGGCGCTGAAGGCGGTCTCTCCACGCATCCAGGTGGGTGGTCCGGCGACGGCGCAGGCGGCGTGGGTGGCGCCGTTCCTGGCGCACTTGAAAGCTGAAAACGTGCCGGCAGACTTCGTTTCGACGCACGTGTACGCCAACGATCGGGCGCAGGATGTCTTCGGCACGACGGAGAATATACCGCGTGACAAGATGGTGTGGCGCTCGGTAGAAAAAGTTCACGCGGAGATTCTGGCCTCACCGTATCCGAAGATGCCGCTGATCTTTTCGGAGTACAACGCGAGCTATGCGAACGAGCCGAATGTGACCGATTCGGACTACATGGGACCGTGGCTGGCGAACAACATCCGGCTGTGCGACGGGCTGACCGAGAGCATGGACTACTGGGCGTTTTCGGATGTGTTCGAAGAGCAAGGGGTGGTGCGGACGCCGTTCTACGGGGGCTTTGGCGTGGTCGCGGCGGATCACATTCCGAAGCCTGCGCTGAACGTGTTTGCCGCGCTGCACCGGCTGGGGACGCGGCGCATCCGGCTGGAGTCGGAGTCGGCGCTGGCGACGGTGACGTCCGGCGGCGGGGTTGCCCTGGCTCTGTGGGACTACGCGGCGCCCACCGGCACTGGGCCGGCGTATACGATGCCCAGCGGACCGCAGGGACCGGCGAAGACGTTTGCGATCGAGTTCAAGAATGTCCCCGCGGAGGCGGAGGTGGCGGTGTACCGTGTGGACGACGATCACGGCAACGTGCTGAAGGCGTTCGACGCGATGGGACGGCCGCCGGCCGACCTGACCCAGGAGCAGGTGGCAAAGCTGCGCGCAGCCGGCCAGATGGCGCCGCCCGAGCGCCTGCACCTGACCCACGGCACGCTGACCCTGACCGTGCCGGCCCACGGGCTGGCGGTGGTGGTGGTGGAAAGGTAGACGTCATGCGACGCCGTACCCTGCTGAAGCTGCTCGCCGGCTCCGCGCTGCTGGAGCCGGCGGCCCGGGTGACCCTGGGCCAGGCTTCGCCGAGGCCGGCGCCCGGCCCGGCTCCGTTTTCAGCCGATGACGAGGCGTTTCTCGACGACATGCAGCGTCGCGCGTGCCTGTTCTTCGTCGAGCAGGCCAGCGCGGCGACCGGGCAGGTGCTCGACCGGGCGGTGAACCAGAACACCACCGGAGCGATCGATCCGCGGCGCATGGCCAGCGTCTCGGCTACCGGTTTCGGGCTGACGGCGCTGTGCATCGCCTACCAGCGCGGCTTCCAGCCGCATGCGCAGGTGGTCGAGCAGGTGCGGCGCACGCTGCGCTTTCACGCCGACGTGCTGCCCCACGACCACGGATTCTTTTCGCACTTCAACGATCGCGAGACCGGCAAGCTTTTCGGCAACAGCGAGGTTTCGTCGATCGACAGCGCGATCTTTTTCTGCGGAGCGCTGACCGCCCGGGCCTACTTTCCGCAGGATGCCGAGATCGTCAAGCTGGCCACCAGCCTCTATGAGCGGGTGGACTGGCCGTGGATGCTGAATGGCGGTCCGACCTTCTCGATGGGCCTGCGCAAGGGCAAGTTCCTCGAGGCCCGCTGGAATCACTATTGCGAACTGATGATGATTCCGCTGCTGGCGATGGCTTCGCCGACGCACCCGGTTTCGGCTGACGTCTGGACGGCGTTTTCCCGTCCGCGGATCAAGTACGCGGGTTTCGACTACATTAGCGCGTCCGATCCGCTGTTCGTCCACCAGTACAGCCATGCTTGGTTTGACTTTCGCTTCAAGCGCGACCAGTTTGCGGACTATTTTGCCAATTCGATCCTCGCCACGCGGGCGCACGAGGCGTTCTGCCTGGCGCTGGGCAAGCCGTATTTGGAGGACTACTGGGGCATCAGCGCGTCGGACTCCGAACACGGCTACACGGCGTGGGGCGGGCCGAACGCCGCCGGGCAGGGATTCGGCGGGATCGACGGCTCGGTGGTGCCGAACGCGACTGCCGGTTCCCTGCCCTTTCTGCCGGCGCCGTGCCTGCGGGTACAGCGCGCACTCAAGCAGAAGTACGGCAAGCATGCGTGGGGACGCTATGGCTTCTGCGACGCCTTCCACCCCGACGCGCAGTGGTACGACCCGGACGTGCTGGGCATCGATCTGGGCATCAGCGTGCTGATGGCGGAGAACCTGCGCACCGGCTTTGTGTGGAAGACCTTCGCGAAGAATCCGGAGGTGGGCGTGGCGTTCCAGAAGGCGGGGTTCAGGCCGGTGGACGCGCGGCCTTAGATTTGCGAGAAGGAATCAGCGGCTTGATGCTGTTCCGGAGCCAGGGCGCAGGCGGCGCCGGCAAGCTTTCCCGTTTACCTTGCACGGGAGCGGGGCGGCGACGACGCGCCGCGACAAGGGCTGGAAGGTGATGCTGGTTCCGTTGCCCACCACTCTTCGTGAAAGTGTCCATGCATCGCCGCCGACTACCCTGGTCGTCGTGCGCAAAGCGGTTGCATCACTCGCCGCTGATGCGCCAGCCGGGCTCGCCGCTCCATCGCCTGAGCGGGCGGCTGACAGCGACGCCGAGCATCACGAGTGTTCCCAGCAGCGGCACGACCAGGCCGGTGCGCAGCGATGCGCGTTCGGCGGAGACCAGGCCGGTGAGCCATGGCAGGCACGCCGAACCCACGCCGGCGAGAAAGAAGATGGTGCCGCCGCGGTGAAGATCGAGCGCCCATGCCAGCAGCAGCGGGTAGGTGGGGCCGATGCCGAACCCCAGGGCGAAAGCCGCGGCGAGCATGACTGCGGCGGGTGCGCTGGTCAGCAGGAGCGCGGAGGCGACTCCCATCAGCGACAGGCTGGCGCGCACCACCGTGGCGGAGGCCAGAAGGCGAGGGTTGAGCGACCAGAACAGCCGGCTGAGCAGCAGGCCGGCCCACAGGCAGGTGGGCGCGGCGATGGTTTCGGCGACACCGTGGCCGCCGCGCCGGGCGTAGGTGGCGAGCCAGCCTCCGGCGGAGGCTTCAATACCGGTGATCAGGAAGATCATCAGAATCAAGCCGGGGGGAACAGCCTGGAAGACGCTGGTGCGGGCGTGGTGCTGCGGCTGGGCAAGGTAATGGGTCTGCTGCTCCGTCTTCGCCGTGTGGTCTGGGCGAGCAGCGCGCAAGCGCAGGCGGGGCTGGGCCGCGGCCCACGCCGCCAGCAAGCAGAACAGTGCCGCCAGTGCCAGGAGCAACGGCTGGATCGCTCCGGCCGTCAAGGCGCCTACGGTCAGCGAGGGCGCGGCACAGGCGCCGATCGCCCACAACAGATTGAGCCGGACCATTTCGGCGCCTGTCTGAGTGCCGGATGCGGGGCCGGGGCGGATGCGGGTTTGGAAGCCGGACTGGACGTCCGGCTCCGCGCTCGCCTGCTGCTGGCGAATGAGGCTGATGGAGGTCATGGACATGCCAAGGCCGAGGCCGTAGAGCGCCATCCAGGCATGGACCCCGCTGCCGCCGGAGCGCGCGAGCGCCGCAGCCGCCACGGCGACTGCCAGGCTTCCGCAGGCGAGCACGCGCGGCAGCGAGCCGCGCACCAGCAGCGCGCCCAGACTGGACCCTGCCCACGCCATCAAGAACAGGCGGCCGCCCTGCTCGTCGCCCAGCCGCCAGCGAGCGATCAGCGCAGGCAGCAGCGCGCCGGGCAGCGCGACGCCGACGCCGGTGGCCGCGAATCCCAGGTACAACGGGATGGCGGCCGCTATGCTCCGAGTGAGACTTTGCATCGGCGCTCCTGGCCGACCCATCGTATCTTTCCCGGAATGGATCGAGAAGCAGGCGTGCGTGCTGGCTCCGAGACTTCCTTGTTCCTGGATTGCGACTTAAGTGCCAGAGCAAGTTGGACGGCTATCCCTATACTGGAGGGAACTTTAGGTTTGCGAACTATCTGCCGGATCGGGTTCCGGCTCAACGGGTCTTCTGGTCTGATCGATGCTGCGGTGCGGAGTGGGAGCGGATGGGGATGAAAGCGACCGAGGAAACGGCGACCGGAGAGCACGCGGGTGGGCGTTCTGCCGACGGCAGCGAAGCGTCTCCCGCTACAGGCGCTTTCCCGCTTCCAGCCACATCGCTGGTTTCGCGCTTCGAAGAAGTTGTCCGGCGCCAGCCGGGGACGGTGGCGCTCACGCTCGGTGGGAAAGCCTGGAGCTACGCTGAGCTGAACGCAAGCGCCAATCGTGTGGCGCACCGCCTGCTGGGCCGTGAGCTTCCCGCCAACTCGATTGTCGCGCTCTGGCTTGGTCGCAACTTCGAGGCGATCAGCGTCATTCTGGGCATTCCGAAGGCGGGCCACACTTATCTTCCGCTGGACGCGACCTATCCTGTCGCGCGCATCGTGCAGACGCTCGAAGACGCGCAACCAGCCCTCGTGATCGCCGAGCCGGAGCTGGCGGCGAAACTTGTGGGAGATGATATTGCCACGGGGGCCGCGAACATCCTGCTGGTCTCCGATGCGCTGTCGGACACTGGGGCTGAAGAAGGGAATCCTGATGTAGCGACTAAGGCCGATGCGCTGGCCTACGTCATCTACACTTCAGGCTCCACTGGCCAGCCGAAGGGCGTCTGCGTGACCCACACCAACGTGCTGCGGCTGCTCGATCAGACCTCGGCGCGCTTCGAGTTCAACGAACGCGATATCTGGACGCTGTTTCACTCGCTCGCCTTCGATTTTTCGGTGTGGGAGATGTGGGGTGCGCTGCTGCACGGAGCCACGCTGGTGCCGGTGCCCTACGAGGTGACGCGCTCGCCCGAAGACTTCTACCGCCTGCTCTCGGAGGAGCGGGTGACGGTGCTGAACCAGACGCCGTCCGCGTTCTCGCTGCTCAGCCAGGTGGAAGATCGCGGAACGCTGCTGCCGCTGGGGCTGCGCCTGGTGATCTTCGGCGGCGAGGCGCTGCAGTTTGCCGGGTTGAAGAGCTGGTTCAGCCGCCACGACGACACCCGGCCGCAGCTGGTGAACTGTTTCGGCATTACGGAGACCACGGTACATGTGACCACGCGCAACGTCACCCAGGCGGACGCTCTGTTCGAGCGCGACAGCCTGCTGGGCGAACCGATCGCCGACCTGCGGATCCATCTCTGCCGGCCGGACGGGCAGCTTGTCGCCGAGGGTGAGATCGGGGAGATCTTCGTGGCCGGCGCGGGCGTAGCGCGGGGCTACCTGCACCGGCCGGAGCTGACCGCCGAGCGCTTTGTGCCCGAGCTTGTCTCCAGCTCGGGATTGAACTCCGATGGGGGACGAATGTATCGCTCCGGGGACCTGGCGCGGCGGCGCCGGGATGGAGAGCTGGTTTACCTGGGACGGAGAGACCAGCAGGTCAAGATCAACGGATTCCGCATTGAGCTGGGCGAAGTGGAGGCGGCATTGTGTTCGTCTCCCGGCGTGCTGCAGGCGTGCGTGCGCCCGCATCAGACGGGGCCGGGTGCCACTCAACTCGCCGCCTATGTCGTACCCGCGGCTGGCGAGCAGGTCCGGATGACGGTGCTTGCCGCGTCACTCGCTAAGGAGCTGCCGCCGCAGATGCTGCCCGCGTTCTACACCACGCTTCCAGCGCTGCCGCTTACCCCCAATGGAAAGGTCGACTTCAAGGCGCTGCCTGCACCCCGGCAGGAGCAGCTTTCGACCGGCAGCCAGGAGGCCGAGGCTGGGTCGGAGATCGAGCAGGCTGTGCTCAAGCTGGTCCGCGAGGTCGTCGGCTCACAATCGGTCGGGCTGGAGGACAACTTCTTTACGGTGGGTGGTCATTCCCTGCTGGGAACCCAGTTCGTGATGCGGGCGCGGCGTGCCTTCGGCGTGAAGCTGACGCTGCGCGACATCTTCGAGACCGACTCAGTTTCCGGAATCGCCGGCGTGATCGAAGAGCTGATCCTGGCAGAGATCGACGCGATGCCTGAAGAGGAGGCGCTTCGCCTGAGCGGGGAGCCTGCGGCGCGCGGAGGTTTGGCTCCTTGAGCGGGCCAGGGAGCGTCGCCGCCTCGCGCGCGCGCGCGAGTGAGAGCGAACTCAGCCTGCTGCAGTTGCTGAAGCCGGCGGTGCTCGCGGATCCGTACCCGTTCTATCGCAAGCTGCGCGAAGCCGATCCGGTGCACTGGGATCCGTTCCTGCATAGCTGGGTGGTGACCCGCTATGCGGACGCCGTGACCGTGCTGACCCGGTCAAGGGCTGCCCGCACTCCGTCGCCTGAGCGGATGCGGGAGCTCGGCCTGCAGGAGCTGGCACCCTATGCGGCCATGATGATGCAGCAGATTCTGTTCATGGATCCGCCCGACCACACGCGCATCCGCTCGGTGTGTGCGGCGGCCTTCACCCCTGGGCGCATCGCCGGGTTGGAACAAGACATCCGGCAGCATGCCGACGCGCTGATCGACGAGGCGGCTCCGCGCGGCCGCATGGACCTGCTGGCCGACTTCGCCAGCCGCTATACGGGGCTGGTGCTCTGCCAGATGCTGGGTCTGCCGCCCGGCAACCATAACCAGCTGCGCCGTTGGGCGGCAGAATTCGGGGAGCTCGTCGGCAACTTCGAGCATGATCCGGAGACGATGGACGAGCGCGCCGAAAGCCTGCGGCAGTTCAAGGCCTACATTGCGGAACAGGTGATCGAGCAGACGGCACATCCTCGCGAGGGCTTGATTTCAAGGCTGCTGGCGGCCGATGTGCATGGCGTGCGCCTGAGCTTCGACGAGATTGTCGCCAACACGCTGCTGATGGTGGGCGGAGGAATCGAGGAGACCGCCAACCTGATCGCCAATGGCATGGCCTCGCTGCTGCTGCACCCGGAGCAACTGGGCCGTCTGATCGCCGAACCCGAGATCCTGCCGAGCGCGATCGAGGAGCTGCTCCGCTTCGAATCGACTACCCAGTACACCGGGCGCATCGCCGCTGAGGAGATGTCGATGGGCGGCCGGCTGATTCAGAAAGGCGATGCAATCATCGTGGTGCTGGCGGCGGCCAACCGCGATCCCGCCCGCTTTGCCGATCCTGAACGCCTGGACCTGACCCGCGCGGACAACCGTCACGTGGCATTCAGCTGGGCGGCGCATTACTGTCTGGGGGCTCCGCTGGTTCGGATGGCAGCGAAGATTGCTTTTTCAAGCTTGCTCCGGCGGCTTCCGGGCCTCAGTCTAGAGACTGATCGGCTCACCTGGCGCGCCATGGCGGCGATGCGGGCGATCCGGGCCCTGCCCGTCCGCTTTGCAGCAGTGAGCGCGGCAGGAACAGGCAGGCCGCCGGCTGCGAGTGAACGAGCATGACGCCGATTCAGTCTCCGATCCAGTCCCCGGTCCAGGAACGCATGGTCGAACCCACGGTAGAACCCGGACTCTCTGACGCAAAACGCCGCCTGCTGGCCCAGCGCCTGCGCGGTGCCGCCAAGCTCCCCGGCGAAAGCGAACACATTCCTCCGCGCGAACCCGGCGCGGCGACCCTCATCGGCCCCGAGCAGTACAGCGTTTGGATCGACGCCACGCTGCAGCCCGATCTGCCCACCTATAACGAGCCGGTGACGCTTCGCTACCGGGGCCAACTGAACCCTTCCGCTCTGGAACAGGCGTTCAACGCCTTTGTCGCCCGTCACGAGGCGTGGCGCACCAGCTTCATCCTCGAGCAGGGTGAGGTGGTGCAGCAGATTCACGCTGAGATTCGCACCAGCCTGCGTCCGGTCGACCTGACCGGGCTTCCGGAAGCCGGGCGTGAGGCTGAATCGCTGCGGCTGGCGCATAACCAGGCCATCCAGCCGCTCCCTCTGGAACAGGCGCCGCTCTTCCGCGCCACCCTGGTCCGCATGGCCGAAGACGACTTCCGTCTGCACCTGCTGCTGCACCACCTGATCTTCGACGGGTTTTCGCTGCGGCGAACGTTTCTGCCGGAACTGGCCGAACTCTACCGCGCCTTCAGTGAAGGCGGTCAACCTTCGTTGCCGGATTCCACGCTGCAATACGGCGACTTTGCCAACTGGCGGCGCCGGCAGGCTGATTCGCCGGCCATGCAGCCGCACCTGGCCTATTGGCGGCGCCAGTTGGGTGGCGAACTGCCAGTGCTTCGCCTGCCCGCAGACCGGGCGCGGCCAGCGGCTATCAGCCATCGCGGAAACGTCTTCCGCTTCAACATTCCGCGCGATCTCACCGCCGGTCTTCGGGCGCTCGGGCAGGCCTCCGGCGCCACGCTGTACATGGCGTTGCTGACCACTTTCAAGGCTGTGCTGCTGCGCTACAGCGGGCAGGAGAGCAGCCCCGCCGACGTCATCGTGGGCTCGGTGGCCGATGGTCGCCGCCGGCCTGAGCTCGAAGGCATGATGGGCTACATCCTGGACATCTTCGCGGTGCGCACGCGCCCCGAGCTCGATCAATCCTTCTCCGCCTACCTGCGCCAGGTCCGGCAAGCGGTGATCGAGGCGCTGGGGGCATCCGAGGTTCCGTTCGAACGCGTCGTCCAGGCACTCGAACTCAAGCGCGACCTCAGCCACAATCCTATTTTTCAGACCGTCTTCGCCTTCCAGCCCACGGCGGATGCCGCGCACAGCCTGTGGGAGATTGGAACGACCGAGATTTCCACCGGTACCGCCAAGTTCGACCTGTATGTCGAAGCCGACGAGAAGCCGGCCCACACCGCAGTCCGCATCTTCTACTCCACCGACCTGTTTGAGCAGGCCACCATTGCGCGCATGGCCGGGCACTGGCTCACCCTGATCGAGGGCGCCGTCCGCGCTCCGGAGACGCCGCTTGCGGAGCTGCCGCTGCTGACACCGGCCGAACTGCACCAGATGCTGGTCGACTGGAACGACCAGGCTACACCCATTCCCAATCAGACCATGCATGGTCTGTTCGAGGTCCAGGCAACGCGTACGCCAGACGCTCCGGCAGTTCACTTCGAAGGCGCGAGGCTGACCTACGCGGAACTGGACCGCGAAGCCGGCCGCCTGGCAACCGCACTGCAGCATGCGGGTGCCCGGGCTGGAGCGCTGGCTGCCATCTTCCTCGACCGCTCGCAGTTCCTGGTGCCCGGACTGCTGGGCATCCTGAAGACCGGCGCAGCCTACCTGCCGCTTGATCCCGGAACGCCCGCGGCGCGCATCGCGCTCTGCCTGGAGGACGCCGTGCCGACGGTGATTCTGACCCAGCGCTCCCGCGTAGCCGACCTGCCACCGACCTCCGCGCGCGTCGTCGTGCTCGAAGACATCCTCGCGGCGCCGCTTCCTGCTGAACCGTTCAGGCCCGAAGTCGCCACCACGCCCGACGACCTCGCCTACATCATCCACACTTCGGGCTCAACCGGCCGCCCCAAGGGCGTCGAACTGCGCCACCGCGGCGTGGTCAACTTCCTGCTTTCGATGAAGCTCGAGCCCGGTTTCACTGCCCGTGACATCCTGGTCGCGGTCACCACCATCTCGTTCGACATCGCCGTCCTCGAACTCTTCCTGCCGCTCATCACGGGCGGCCAGGTGGTGGTCGCACCACGCGAGACCGCGCTCGATCCCACCCTTCTCGCAGCGCTGCTCGCCCGCTCGCGCTGCACCGTGCTGCAGGCCACGCCCGCTACCTGGACCGGCCTGGTGGGCTCACAGTGGAGCGGCAAACCGGGCCTGAAGGCCTTGTGCGGAGGGGAGGCGCTGAAGCGCTCACTGGCCGATCGCCTGCTCGCCCTCGGGCTGGAGCTGTGGAACGTCTATGGCCCCACGGAGACGACCATCTGGTCCACCGTCCGCCGCGTGGAAGCCGGTGCCGGGCCTATCCCGGTCGGACGGCCGATCGCCAACACCACCGCGTACATCCTCGATGCGCGGCAACAGCCCGTGCCTATCGGGATTCCCGGTGAGCTCTACCTGGGCGGCGCCGGTCTCGCCCGCGGATACCGGAACTCTCCGGATCTGACGAACGAGAAATTTGTGTCGCCGGCGATCTCGGGCGGCGAACGCCTCTACCGCACCGGAGACTACGCCATCTTCCGCGAGGACGGCAGTATCGAATGCCAGGGGCGGTCGGATCATCAGGTCAAAGTTCGCGGCTACCGCATCGAGCTCGAGGACGTCGAGGTCAACCTCGCCGCGCATCCCGCGGTCGCCGCCGCAGCAGCCAAAGCCTGGCCTGACCCTGACGGCGGATGGCGGCTGTGCGCTTACCTGGTCGGCGCCGGCGGAGCGCCGCCAGATGCCGCAGGGATGCGCCAGTTTCTGCGCGGGCGGGTTGCCGAGTACATGATCCCGACAGAGATCGTGCCGCTCGCTGAGCTGCCGCTCACCGCCAACGGCAAAGTGGACCGCAAACTGCTGGCGCGGCCGGAGCCCTCAACGCCCCAGGGTCTCGCAACCTCGGACCTGCAGGGCGAAGAGCTTCGCCTCGCCCGCATCTGGGCGGAACTGTTGCGCGTCGACAACATCGCCGCCACCGATAATTTTTTCGATCTCGGCGGCCACTCGCTGATGCTGCTCCGACTCAGCCGCCTGATCCAGAAGGAGTTTGCGCTCGAACTGCCGCTATCCCAGCTCTTCCAGACGCCCACCATCGCCGGGCTGGCGCAGGTGATTCGCCAGCTCGCCACCAGCGAGAGCGACACCTGGAACTCGCTGGTCCCGCTGAATCCCCGCGGATCGAAGCGGCCGTTGTTCCTGGTCCACTCGCTGATGCTGTACGGCCGCCTACCCCACGCGCTGGGCGACGATCAGCCATTCTACGGGCTGCAGCCGCTTCCGTTCGAGGATCACCACGGCCAGGATTATGTCGAGTTCATGCTGGCCGACCACATCCGCCAGATCAAGCGGGTGCAGCCGCACGGCCCCTACCAGATCGCCGGCTGGTGCTTTGCCGGATGGCTGGCCTACGAGGTGGCGCGCCGGCTGGAAGCTGGCGGCGACCGCGTGAGCCTGCTGGCGCTGCTCGACTCCTGGTGCCCTTACAAGGGCTCCGCCCCGCTCGAAGCCGGGGTGAGCGGAGAACCCATCCGCCGCGGACTGCGCACGCGTCTGCGGTCGCTCGCCTTCAAGGTGAACTTCCGCGGCCGCCAGTTCGTCCGGCTGGGCGCGGTCGAACGCCGCGGAGCCATGGGGCGCATGCTGCGCGATCTCTGGTCCAAGTACACGCTACCGCTCGAACGCTCGGCGAAATCGCGCCTCTACCGGCTGATCCTGCGCTTCAACCTGCCTATGCCCGACCTGCTTCGCGACTCGACGGTCGTCACCTACGACTGGCTGCGCACCTACCAGGTCAAGCCGTTTGGCGGCGAGATCAACCTGATCCGCCCGGGTGATATCGCCGTCCCGCCCGACGCCGATCCCTGCTGCGGCTGGCGTCCACTCACCTCCGGAGAGATCCGCAGCCACTTCGTGCCCGGCGACCGAAGCACCATGTTCCTCGGCAACAACCTCAGCCTGCTGGCGGACGTTCTGAGAACGCTGATGAGCTCTTAGCAGCTCGATCAGGTCCCGCTCGACTCTCCCAGCCACTTCGGATTGGCGGCGGTGCCGTCGAAGTGCGCCGTCGTCTTGAACAGCTCGAACTTGCCTTCGCTGGCGGCTACCTGCGTCCGCGCCAAGATGTCTTTCACCTGTGCCTGGGTGAGGGGCTTGAAGGTCTTCGCCGCCTCCAACGCCTGATCGAGAATCGGCCTCGAATCGATGCCCGTAATCACCACCGAGACCGGTTGGGTGAGCCCGTAGTGCAGCGCCTCGATCGGCTTCACCGTGCCGCTGCTCAGGATGAAGTTATCGCCGAAGGTCTTCATCGCGAGCACGCCGGTCCCATGTTTCTGCGCCACCGGAAGCACCTGCTTCTCGAAGGAGCGGAAGTGCGCATCCATGACGTTCACCGGCATCTGCACCGTGTCGAAGTGGAAACCGTGTTTGTCCGCCATCTCGAACATGCGCAGATGAACCGCCGGATCCTTGTGGCCGGTGAAGCCGATGTAGCGGATCTTGCCTGCCTGCCGCGCCGCCATCGCAGCCTCCAGCGCACCGTTTGCAGCGAAGATGCGATCCGGATCCTCCAGGCGGATGCACTCGTGAAACTGCACCAGGTCGATCACATCGGTGCGCAGGCGGCCCAGGGACTGCTCCAATTGCTTGTTGTAGGCATCCTTGGTGCGGCCGTCGATCTTGGTCATGAGAAAGACCTTCTGCCGGTACCCGCCCTGGCCGAGCGCCTGGCCCATCCGCACTTCGGAGGTGCCATCGTTATAGTCCCAACAGTTATCCATGAAGGTGATGCCGCGGTCGATTGCGGCGTGGATCAGGTCGATGCTCTCCTGCGGATCCTTCTGCTTACCGATGTGATACCCGCCCATGCCGATCGCGGAGACCACCTCGCCAGTCGTTCCCAGCTGGCGGTACGGCATGTCGGGCGACTGCGGACGCGTCACCGGGCTCGTCGTTTGCGCTTCCGATGTTGCAACGCTTCCAGCCGCGGCCGCGACACCGGCGACGGCAGCCGACTTCAAGAATTCTCTGCGCTCCATAAAACTCTCCCTTTTTCGTCTTTGTGATGCGCAAACCGGCGTTGATGTTCGTACCTTGTCCTCGATCGACGTGCAGCCGAGGCGCTTCCTGCAGGGCGCGTGCCGGCTGCAATCACGAGCCAAATCACCTGTTATGAAGGAGATGGAATTGCCTCGACGGCCCGCGCCGCCGTCCGCGCGATCAGCACCGCGGAGTAAGCGGCCCCAAATCCATTGTCGATGTTCACCACGCACACATTGGGGCTGCAGGAATTCAGCATTCCCAGCAGCGCGCTCGCGCCGCCAAACGACGCGCCGTACCCGACCGAAGTCGGCACCGCGATCACCGGCACGCCGACCAGGCCTCCCACCACCGACGGCAGCGCGCCTTCCATGCCCGCGCACACGATGACCGCGTCCGCCTCGAGCAGTGTCTCCCGCACCGCCAGCAGACGGTGCAGGCCGGCCACGCCCACGTCGTAAAAGCGCGAGACCTTCGCGCCAAAAGTCTCGGCGGTGACCGCCGCCTCTTCCGCCACCGGCAGATCGCTGGTCCCGGCGCACACTACCGCCACATGTCCGCGTGCGGCTGATGTTTCTGAATACGCCGCACCCTGGCGCAGCGCAACCGTCCGGGCGGTCGGGTTGTAGACCGCCTCCGGATACGCCTGGACCACGGCCGCGGCGGTCTCCGCGGACACGCGCGTCGCCAGGACGTCCACTCCATCTCGCTGCAGGCTGCCGAAGATCGCCACCGTCTGCCCGGTGGTCTTGCCCGCGCCGTAGATCACCTCCGGGAGGCCGGACCGCAGGCTGCGATGATGGTCGACGCGGGTGTGCCCAAGGTCCTCGAACGGGAGCGTGGCCAGCCTGCCGGCTGCCTCTTCCGCGGAGACGCGGCCCTGCTCGACAGCGGAGAGAATCTGCAACAAAGCCTCCTGAGTCATCGTGCGGCAGCCCCCTTCCGGTACGCCGCAATCGCCGCCTGCTGCACCTGCTTCAACGCTACCCCGGACCGCGCCGCCGCGGCTTTGCAGTCTTCGAACTCCGGAGCGGCGTTCCATTCTTCTCCATCGCGAGAGCCAATCTTCATGCGAACCTCTCCAAATTCCGTCGCCACCGCGACCTGCCTGCGGTCGAGACAGATACGCTGGTCCTGCCGCACCCGCACGCCGAGCGTGCTGGTCTCGCGCAGGATCAGCCTGGTCATGGCGTCGGCGGCCTCCGGCTCCGAGAGCACGGTCAGCAGCGTGCCAGGACGCCCCTTCTTCATCACCACCGGTGTCAGCATCACGTCCAGCGCGCCCGCCGCCAGGGCCTGCTCGGCCACATAGGCGATCACCTGCGGCGACAGGTCGTCGAGCGCGGTTTCAATCACCGTCACGGTGCCCGCGCCGCGCTGCTTCACAGAGTCCGTATCCGCTGTCTCTCCCACGGTCAGGCGCAGCACGTTCGGGAAGTCCCTGGGGTTTCGCGTGCCCGCGCCATAGCCAATCTGCTCCACCCGCATGGCCGGCTGGGGACCGAACTGCGGAGCGAGCGCCCGCAGCAGCGCCGCGCCGGTTGGTGTCACCAGTTCCTTTTCAATGTGCGCCGAGTATGTCGGAAACCCGCGCAGCAGGTCCGCCGTGGCAGGCGCAGGCACCGGAAAAAGCCCATGTGCACATTGCACCATGCCTCCGCCCACATTGACCGGAGAGCTGTACCACGCGCCAATCTTCAAGTGGTGAATGCCCGCGCTGGCCGCGACGATATCGACGATCGCGTCGACCGCACCCACCTCGTGGAAGTGAATCTGATCGACCGGCACATTGTGGATCTTCGCCTCAGAGCCGCCTAACAGTTCGAAGGCGCGGACCGCCGTCCGCTTCACCGTCGCATCCAGTGCAGCGCTCTCGATCAGCCCGCGGATGACGGTCAGCGAGCGCCCGTGCGCGTGCGCTTGTTCAGGCGTGTGCGGATGCTCATGCGCATGTCCGGTCCTGTGCAGATGCTGCGTCTGCGGCTGGTGCGAATGGGTATGCCTCGCCTGGTGCTCGAAGCTGCCGCCATCGGCCACTTCCTCGCCTTCCATGACGTGCACTTTGGTCGAGGCAATCCCGCTTCGGTCCACCTTCTCCACCTGGAGCGACGCCCCCAGCTTCAACTTCGCCGTCGCATCCTGCAGCACCCCGAGCGGCACGCCGGCATCGACCAGCGCCCCCAGCAGCATATCGCCGGAGATCCCGGCAAAACAATCCAGATAAGCAATCCGCATGCGTCTTCTCTTCTTTCCGTCTCGCTTGGTTTCTATTGGTTGCCGGCCGGCGCGATCGCTGAAACAGGCAACACCTCGTTCATCGAACCCGTGCGATAGCCCTGTGTGTCGAGCGTCGTGTAGCGGAAGCCTGCCCCGCGCAGCGCCTCCGTGATCCGATCCAGCGTCTCCAGGTTCAGCGCCCGCCGCAGATCTTCCCGGGCGATCTCGACGCGTGCCAAGTCCCCATGATGCCGCACCCGCACCCGGCGGAAGCCCATCGCCTGCAAGGCATCCTCAGCCTGCTCCACCTGCAGCAGGTTTTCCGCCGTCACCGGACGCCCATATTCGATCCGCGACGAGAGACACGCGCTCGCCGGCTTGTTCGCCAGTTCCAGTCCAGCCTGCCGAGCCAGCGCGCGAATCTCTGCCTTGGTCAGCTCCGCCTCGGCCAGCGGAGCCAGCGCACCATGCATGGTTGCCGCGCGCTGCCCCGGCCGGAACTCGCCGCGATCGTCCAGGTTCATGCCATACGCCAGGTGGGAGAAGCCGAGCTCCGCACGCGTCTTCTCCATCTGCGTAAACAGCTCGTTCTTGCAGTGGAAGCAGCGCTGCGCATCATTGCGCGCGTACTCGGAGTTATCCAGCTCCGCTGTATGCAGGATGTGCGTTGGAATGCCGTGCCAGGCGGTAAACTCGAGCGCCGCGACCAGTTCCTTGCGCGGCAGCGATGCCGAATCCGCAATCACCGCCAGCATCCGATCGCCCAGCGCGCGATACGCCGCGTACGCCAGGTACGCCGAATCTGTGCCGCCCGAGTAGGCCACCAGCAGCGACCCCAGGCCCGCCAGCCGCGCCTCCAGCCTTGCCGACTTTTCCGCCAACTCCATCGTCTTCATCCGTCTCGATCCATCTGGTTCCGTCTTCATCCTAGGCCCAACCATGCATCAACGCCGGCAGCCGGTCACTGGTGCCGGAAAGAAAGATCAGCCCCACGCCAAGGCTGTAGACCGCCGCCAGCCCGGTCACAAACGCCTGCAGCCGCGGTCGCCGGGCGCTTCCCGCGAAGATCCCTGAAGCGCTGGCCGTCATCACGGTGTTCATCAGCAGCAGTCCGGCGATAAAGCACACTAAACCCAGAAAGCCGCGCGCCGTTCCGCCCAGGTTTGCCGCCAGCAGGAACAGCAGCAGCTGCGTCGGCGTCTCCGCGCCCAGCCCGTGGATGATCCCGACCACGAACACCGACCCGCGGTCGTAGCGGAACGAAAACGCCTCCGGCCGCGGCAGGTGCGGATTGGCGATCTGCCGCACCCTCCATCCCGCATAGCGCGCGCCCGAGACCAGCAGCGCGATGCGGCTGCGCGGAACGTGTGCATGCCCCTGCCCGTCGCCTGCCCGCCGCCGCGCGAACGTCCAAAGCACATACAGCGCCAGTACCACCAGCGTCGCACCCACCAGCCGCTCACCGATCGCATCCAGGTGTGCAGGCAGGGAAAGATGAAGGAAGATGACCGCCGAACCCAGCAACGCGACTGTGAGCGCATGGCCAAGCGCATAGAGCAATCCCAGCGCCATACCCTCCCGCCGTCCGCTCTGCACGCTCGTGATATCCGAGATCGCCGCCAGGTGGTCGTAGTCGAACCCATGCCGCAGACCGAGCAGCGCGCAGGAGAACAGAGCGAGTTCAAGGGGAGTCGACATGGCGGAACACCCGTAGGATGCATAAAATCGCCGGACGAACACCTCGCCGGGCAGGCACCCGGCCAACCCTCCGGGCACCAGTCTATGATTGGCTCCACATTTTCGATCGCGCAAAACTCCGCCGGCTATTCGCGCAAAATGCCGGCATCTATACCTCTGAACCTCGAGGAGATTTGTCCATGAACATGAAATCCGTACGCGGCCTGGCCGCGGTTGCCGTCCTTGCCGTGTCGCCGGCCTTCTTCGCCCAAGCCCAGATGAAAGATGGTCCTACCCCCCGGATCGCTCCAGGCACGCTCGTCGACCCGCAGAAGTCTTTCGACGCCATGCTCACCAGCTTCGAGGTGGAGTTTACCGGGGCTGCGAAGGCCATGCCGGCGGAGAAATACAGCTTCGCTCCGAGCGCCACCACCTTCGCACCCGCGCAGCACGACGACTTTAAAGGTGTCCGCACCTTCGCCCAGCAGGTCACCCACGTCGCCCAGGCCAATTACTTCTATGCCAGCAGCTTTGGCAGCATGCCGCCCGATGTCGACGTCCAGGCCCTGGGGAAGCTGACCGACAAGGACCAGGTGCTGGCCGCGCTCGCCGCCTCCTTCGTCTTCGCCCACAAAGCAGTCGCCAACCTCACCGATAAGAATGCCTTTGAGAGCGTTCACGAGAACGACACCCGCGCCTCGCTCGCCGGCGGCCTGGTCGCTCACGGCTTCGACCACTACGGCCAGATGGTCGAGTACCTGCGCATGAACGGCATCGTACCGCCGGCCAGTATGAAGTAAGAGCGAAGGGAACATGCGCGCAGCGGTCTTCAACCCGGCCATCAGTACCCCGGAGCACCTCCTCACGCTCGAAGACGTGCCGAAGCCGCAGCTCGCCCCCGGCGAAGTATTGCTCCGGGTGATCGCCTGCGGCGTCTGCCGCACCGATCTCCACATCGTCGAGGGCGATCTGCCGCCGCTCCGACCCAGCGTCATTCCCGGCCACCAGGTCGTCGGCGAGGTGGTCGACGGCGCCACGCCGGAGCTTCCGCTCGGCACCCACGCGGGGGCCATCTGGCTCGGCGGCACCGACGGCGGCTGCTGGTTCTGCCGCCACCAGATGGAGAACCTCTGCGACCATCCGGTCTTCACCGGCTACACCATCCACGGCGGTTACGCGGAGTTCGTCGCCGTCCGCGCCGGCTTCGCGATTCCGCTGCCGCCCCGCGTCGACACTCCCAGCGCCGCACCGCTGCTCTGCGCGGGCATCATCGGCTTCCGCAGCCTGCGCGTGGCCGGCGTCGAACCCGGCGAGCGTATCGGTCTCTATGGCTTCGGCAGCTCCGCCGCCCTGGCCATCCAGGTGCTCCATTCCTGGCAGTGCGAGGTTTACGTCGTCACCCGCGGCGAAGCGCACCGCCAGGCTGCCCGCGCCGCCGGAGCCCGCTGGGTCGGCGACGAAGACGCGCGGCCGCCGGTCGCGCTCGACCGCGCCCTCACTTTCGCGCCCGCCGGCAAGGTGGTGGTCAGCGCTCTCTCCGCGCTGCGCAAGGGCGGAGTCGTCGCCATCAATGCCGTCCACCTCGATCAGATGCCTGCCTTCGACTACGACACCCTGCTCTGGGGCGAACGCCAGATTCGCAGCGTCGCCAACGTGACCCGACAGGACGCCCGCGACTTCCTCGACCTCGCCGCCCGGCTGAACATCAGGCCGCGCATCGTCCGGTTCGCGCTCGAACAGGCAAACGAAGCGCTTGAAGCCGTCAAGCACGAGACGGAAGACGGCTCAGCCGTCCTCGTGCTGTAAAGCAGCGAATTGCACCTCGCGACCGAGGGAGCGCCACGAATCGATGCTCGTGGCGCGCCTCTCAGTGGATCAGCACCAGACCTGGAGGGGCGCCATCGGGAGCGCCACGCGAAGCGGTAAAGGCATCACCAAGCGACCCTACTTCCTCCCTATCACGAGCACCTCGAACGTATCCGGCACCACCGTTGGCCGCGGATGCGGATTGGCCGTCGTGGCTTCCGGACGCGGACCATATTGCGCCGTCACCAGGTACACCCGGTCGGTGGCATCGTCGTACGCCATGGTCCGCGCACCCCGCTCGGTCGGCAGCGTCTCGATCGTCTTGTAGCCGTGCGCTGCGTCCACCACGCTCAGGCTGCCCTCGCCATTGGAGCTGAACGCCAGCTGCTGCTTCGGGTCGAACCCCGCCGCATCGGGGCCATCGCCAATCGCCGCCGTTGCAATCTGCTTGCCGCTCTCCGCGTCCACAACGCCCATGGTCTTCCCGTCGCATACCGGAAACAGCCGGTGGTGCGCCGTATCGATCGCCAGGCCCGAGGGCGATTCGCACCCGGTCAGCGGCCAGGTCGCGACCAGCGTCTTGCTGTGGGCGTCCAACTTCACAATCGTGTTCTTATCCTCTATGTTGTCGAAGACGTTGCCCTTGCCGTCCGCCTGCGGGAACTCCGGCCTGCCCGGCAGGTCGATGGTCGCCACCACCTGGCGCGTTCCCGCATCGATCACCGTCGCGTTCTTGCTGCGGCCATTGAACGCCCACACCGTCTTTGTCACCGGCTCAAACGCGATGCCGTCCGGGTTGGTTCCCGCCGGAATCGTTGCCAGCGTCGCAAACGTCTTGCGGTCGAAGACGACCACGGCGTTGCCGCCGCCATCGCTGATATAGCCGACCTTACCCTCTGAATCGAGCGCAACCCCGTGCGTCCCCTTCATGCCGGTAATCGCGCCCACCGGCTTGCCGGTCTGGGTATCGATTACCTCCACCCGCGGACCATGCGTGAGGTAAAGGAGGTGCGCACCCGGGTCGGCCAGCAGATAGTCCCATCCGCCCGTGCCGCCAATCTTCCAGTGATCCAGCACCTGGTACGGCTGTTGCGCAAGCGCGGGGCCGGCGCCGAGCACCAGCGTGGACAGGCCAAGGGCCAGCGTACAAAGTGCGCCTGGCGAGACCGGGCGCGGGAAAGGGTAAGGCATGAAATCTCCTGAGGAAAGAGTTGACCGCGCCCCCAGTATCGCTCATCCCGGCAGGCGGTTACGACCTAAACCGCCGCCACCTCCGACAAGTTCGACTCTTCCTCTTCCTCATCCGCAAACGCTCGACCTGTCCCGAACAGCCCCACCGTTACCAGCAGCACAATCACGGGCTCAATCGGCTGCCGGTAATCTGACGAGCTGTGGGTCAGGTAGTACGGCAGCGGAAACACCAGCACCGCCAACAGGTACGGCAGCACGCCGCCCGCGTCCTCGCGCCACCAGCACCGCAGCCCCTGCACCATGAACCACGTCAGGAAGATGCAGAACGGCACATTCGGCAGGTCGAGCGGTTCGGCCGCCAGATAGCGATGCGAGAACGACCAGAACCCCGTCCAGAAACGTACCGCCCGGCGTATGCAGAGCCCGGCGAAAAACAGCTTGTGCTGCGCCACCCAGTCCGCCGCCAGCACACGTTTCTCCGCCATGTAGGCGATCTCTCCCAGCGCCTGGTAGCGGCGCATCTCATTGGGATTGCTGGCCGGATGCGCCCATTCCGCGTTCGAGTTGAACGTGTCACCGTTGTTGCCTGCATAAAACTCAAGCCAGTATCCGTCGCGCAGGAAGAACTTCGCATGCATCGCCCGCTCCGACTGGAGCGCCCACGGCGCGCACACCGCGGCAAACATCACGCATGCCAGCAGACCCTTCGCCGCCCACCGTCCATCCACCCGCCAGACCTTGTAAACCGCCAGCAGCAGCAGAACCGGCAGCAGCGAGCAGATGCTCGGGTTCGAGAGCGCCGCTACCCCGTACAGTGCGCCAAAGCCCGCCCACGCCCACCAGCCGCGCAGATGCAGCTTCTGCGCGGCCAGCAGGCAGCAGGTAAACAACAGCGAGGTCAGTGCATAGTCCCACACCCGCCCGGCCGAAAAATAAATTGCAAACGGATAGACCGCCCACGCCACCGACGCGATCCGCGCCGACCGCGAATCCAGCGCATTGCGTGCCAGAAGATAAAGCGGCACACACGTCAAGGACGAGAACACGCTGTTCAACGCCAGAGTCACAAACGCGGCGTCCGGCGTGTACAACCCGAACACCCGGAAAATCCCCGCCAGCAGGTATGGATAGAGTGGCGGCACCAGCGCAGTGGGCCCGGTCAGCGGCAGGAACGGCGAGCTGAAGCCAAGGCCCAGAGCCAGGCTCCGCGCCGTCCACCCCATCTCCCAGCCAAACAGGTTGTGATCGGCCGCACCGAGGGCCACCTCACGGAACCCGTACGCCACCACCACCATGCGGATTGACAACCCCAGCAGAAAGATCGCCGTCAGCCACCGCACCGGCGATCGACTGAAGAAACCGTAAGCTGCCTCCAGCGCGGAATTGCCTGCGCGCGGGGATCTCCAGTCGGCGGAGCTCTGAACCTGCTCTGTACTTGCTGAAAGAATCGAGATGGGGACCGCTTTCCTGTGTGCTGTTGAGTTTTACGAATCGTGGTCTGCCGTAGCGAAAGCCTTGCTCCAGTCCACGTGCCTGCCGGTCTACGTTTGCTTAGACCCAAAAGTGGCGCAACAGGTTATATCGTGCCTCAGATTTCTTCCGCCGCCCGTTCTCTCTAGCGTAAATGTGCACCCAGTTCCACTGCAGCATTCCGTAATGGTCCAAGAAACCGGGTCTGCATGTCGAATACCGGCATCCTCGGCGCGTTCCCCGACAGATTCACCGTCGCCACCACCTTCCCGTTCGGCGCATACACCGGCACCGCGAGCGAACGCAGCCCCACCTCCAGCTCCTGGTCGACCAGCGCATATCCCAGCCGGCGCACATTCCTGAGCGCCAGCCGAAGCTTCTCCACCGACGTAATCGTCCGCGTCGTGTGCGGCGTCAGCTCCGCCCGGCCCAGGTACGCCTCCAGCTGCTCCGGCGGCAGGTACGCCAGCAGCACCCTCCCCATGGACGTGCAGTACGCCGGCAGCCGTGACCCGATATGCAGATCCACCGCCATCACCCGCGACGGCACCGTCGTCCGCGCGATGTACACAATCTCGTCGCCATCCAGCGTCGCCACTGAAAAGCTCTCGCGATACATCTGCGACATCCGCTCCAGAATCGGCTGCGCCGACTGCGACAGCGATGACGACGTCGTATACGTCTGAGACAGCGTCAGCATCCGCGGCCGCAACGCGTACCGCTGCCCATCCTCCGCGCCCGCGAAACCCAGCTTGGTCAGCGTGTACAGGCAGCGCCGCACCGCCGCCCGCGATAGTCCGGTCTTGATGGAAAGCTGCGAGATCGTCATCTGTGGACTTTGTTGCGTGAACGCCTGGATCACCATCAGCCCACGCGCCAGCGATGTCATGAAGTTCGGGTCGCCCTGGTAGATCTCCAGGCTCGCCGCCGGCGTTGTACGCACCGGCGCCTCGGCGCCTTCGGCAGGATTGGCCGGATCAACTGGGGTCGCGGGACGTGGAGACAACGGCATCGCTTCATCCTTTCCGCCCCATCTACCGGTCGCAGGCGACCTCGTGCGATAGACGGACTCATCTAACGATAAACGCACGGAACAGCCACAGGCAACCACTCCAAATTCAATCCACAGGCGCGGATTTTCATGAGAGAATTGGCTCCGCTGCGGGCCGCGGCCCTCTACACTCACCTACATCCATCAGCAGACTCACTAAGGAGATGTGAAACGTTATGGCAACGGAACGGAAACCCCTGGCAGAACGCGCGGCGTGGCAGGCCCTCCAGAAACATCATCAGCAGATCGCCGGGAAGCACCTGCGCGATCTCTTCGCCGCAGACCCTGCCCGCGGCGAGCGCTACACCGCCGAGGCGGCCGGCATCTTCCTCGACTACTCCAAGAACCGCATCGACGACGAAACTCTTAAGCTGCTCCTCCAGCTTGCCGAAGAGTCGGGCGTCGCCGAGCGGCGCGATGCCATGTTCTCCGGCGAAAAGATCAACATCACCGAGAACCGCGCCGTCCTGCACGTCGCCCTGCGCGCGCCCAAGGGCGAAAAGATCCTTGTCGACGGCGAAGACCAGGTTGCCCTCGTCCATGAAGTGCTCGAGAAGATGGCCGGCTTCTCAGAAAAAATCCGCTCCGGCGAGTGGAAAGGCTACACCGGCAAGCCCATCAAGAACATCGTCAACATCGGTATCGGCGGCTCCGACCTCGGCCCCGTGATGGCCTACGAAGCGCTCAAGCATTACACCCAGCGCGACCTCACCTTCCGCTTCGTCTCCAACGTCGACGGCACCGACTTCGCCGAGGCCGTCATCGACCTGAGCGCCGACGAAACTCTCTTCCTGGTGGCCTCGAAGACCTTCACCACGCTCGAGACCATGACCAACGCCCACTCCGCCCGCACCTGGGCGCTCGCGTCGCTGAAGGAGGACGCGGCCATCGCCAAACATTTTGTGGCGATCTCCACGAACGCCAAAGAAGTCGCCAAGTTCGGCATCGACACCGCAAATATGTTCGGCTTCTGGGACTGGGTCGGGGGACGGTACTCGATGGACTCGGCCATCGGCCTCTCCACCATGCTCGCCATTGGTCCAGACAACTTCTACGACCTGCTGAGCGGCTTCCACGAGATGGACGTGCACTTCAAGTCCACCCCCTTCGAGAAGAACCTCCCCGTCCTCCTGGGCCTGCTCACCGTCTGGTATGCCGACTTCTTCAATGCCCAGACCGTCGCCATCCTGCCCTACGAGCAATACCTCAAGCGCTTCCCCGCGTACCTCCAGCAGCTCACCATGGAGTCCAACGGGAAGCACGTCACGCTCGAAGGAGCAACCGTCAACTACGAGACCGGCCCCATCTACTGGGGCGAGCCCGGAACCAACGGCCAGCACTCCTTCTACCAGCTCATTCACCAGGGAACCCGACTCATCCCCTGCGACTTCATCGGCTTCTTCAAGACCCTGAACCCGCTGGGACGCCACCACGACATGCTGATGGCCAATGTCTTCGCCCAGGCTGAAGCCCTCGCCTTCGGCAAGACCGCCGACCAGGTGAAGGCCGAAGGCGTGCCCGAAAATCTCGTCCCGCACAAAGTCTTCGAGGGCAACCGGCCGTCGAACGTCATCCTCGCCGACAAGCTTACGCCGGCCTTGCTCGGCAAGCTGGTCGCCCTCTACGAGCACGCCGTCTTCACCCAGGGCGCGATCTGGAACATCGACTCCTTCGACCAGTGGGGCGTTGAACTCGGCAAGGTGCTCGCCACCCGCATCCTTGGCGAGCTCGAAGCCGAAAAGGAACCCGCCGCCGGCCACGACTCCTCGACCAACGCTCTCATCCAGAAGTACCGGGTCAGCAAGTAACCCACCTCACCCAGGTGGCCGACGTAGGGCAGCTACGAGCTTCATCAGCTTGCAGCTGCCCTATTTCGCATCGGCCTGGAAGAGGTCCAGGTTGTACTTGGAGATCAGCGTGCTTCCGGTGTCGACGAAGACGGGATAGGGCGATTTGAAGTCGACAGCATAGCTGGAGCGGAAAACGGCAGGCTTGAAGCGGCTGACCTCGTCGAGGGCTTTGAGTCCATAGAATCCCATGGTGTAAGGCTTCTGCGAGATGGTGGAGTCGATGGTGCCGTCGCCGATGAAGCTCAACGTCTCAGGATTGACGTCCATGGCGATGACGACCCGGTCGGTGATCTTGTTGCGCTTGAGGACCTCGCCGACGGCGGCTCCGGAGGCGGACTCCAGGCAGACGAAGGCATCAACCTTGTTGGCGCCGGTGCGCCCGATGGCCTCGTTGGTCGCGTCGAAGGCGCTGTTGGAGTCTCCGCCGGTTGCGACGACATTGACGATCTTGATGTTGGGGCTGTTGGCGATGGCGTCCTTGTAGCCCTTGAGACGCTCCTCGATATTGGGCTGGCCGGGAATGGAGAAGACGACGACGTTGCCCTTGCCGCTGAGGCGTTCGACCAAGCGCTGACCGCCGAGGCGACCGGCTTCGAGGTTGTTGGTACCGATGAAGAAGAGGCGTGAGCTGAGCGGCGCGTCGGAGTCCACGGTAATGACGGGGATGCCGGCGGTGATGGCCGACTTGATGGCGGGACCCATTTTGCTGGCGTCGCCGACGGAGACCAGGATGCCGCGAGGCCGGCTGCGGACGGCATCGTCGAAGGCATCGGCTTCGGCGGCGGGGTCGTAGCCATCGGGACCGACCACATTGGCCGTGACCTTATACTGTTCGGCAGCGTCCTTGAAGCCATCCTGCACGGACTTCCAGTAGGGAAGCTTGAGGTTGGACGCAACGAGGATAAAGGTGTCGGACCGGGAGCGGTACTGGCATCCGGTGAGCACCAGGCAGCTGAAGGCGAAGCTTCCGAGGACGAACTGCGAAAGGCGTTTTCTCATTGAAGGTCTCCGTGACAGGAAGTGAGAGCCGATCGTCGAAAGCTGGATGCCAACGGGTTCGACAATCGAGCGACGCCGAATTCTACTCCGAGATTGAGGAAAACAACAGCGGGGAAAGTGAGTGATTCACAGTTGGGAATCGATTTCATTTATCGGGAGACCAAGATCTGGGTAACCCAGATGCGTTCAGAGAATGCTTCTGGTTCAAGCGTTCTCCTGCTGTGCTCTGAGGATGGGCGACAGGCGGCGGCGAGCGATTTGCCCTAGAATGCAAACTGCAACCTTGAATCGCATCGATCCGGAGCAGGCACATGGCAAAAGGCATCAATAAAGTATTTCTCCTGGGAAATGTCGGCAAAGATCCCGAGATTCGTTCGACCGCCGGCGGGATGACCGTCGCGAGCTTTTCGCTGGCGACCGCCGATCGCGCCAAGGATGCGCAGGGGAACTGGGCGGATAAGACGGAGTGGCACAATATCGTCTGCTTCCAGCGGACCGCCGAGGTGGTGCGCGACTACGTGAAGAAGGGCACGCAGCTGCTGGTTGAAGGAAAGATCCAGACGCGTTCGTGGGACGACAAGACCAGCGGCGAGAAGAAGTACAAGACGGAGATCCTGTGCAATGAGCTGACGCTTCTGGGCGGACGGGGCGAAGGGGCCAGCGGCGGCGGGTCGTATGCGAAGACGTCGTCGGCGTCGAGCACGTACGATCAGCGGACCCCGGCAGCGGTTCCGGATTATGGGGACCACGGGATTACGGACGACGATATTCCGTTCTGATTGGAGCGCTGGTACAGGAGACAGTCTATGGAGCGGCGTACGTCCCACCTCTGTTCGCGCGGGCGGGAGTAGAGGTGGAACACGCGGGGCGTGAGGGCCGCTGAGGACGTCTGACGCGCGGCATTGAAGTAAGAGAAATTGCTTGTAGTCTTATCCCTATGATCGATGAAGCTACTTTTCGCCGCGTGTGCGATGCGGCGCTGGAATCGCTGAAGCAGTCGCTGATTGAAGCCGAGGAAGACGGCGGCTTCGAAACCGAAGAGAAGAACGGCGTCCTGAACGTGCTGTTCGAGGATGGGTCGAACAAGTTCGTATTTACGCCGCAGACGCCGGTGCGGCAGATCTGGATTTCGGCGCTGACGACGAGCTTCAAGCTGGAGTGGTCGGAAGAGGCAAATGACTTTGTCCTGGCGAAGACAGGCGAGGCGTTGAAGCGGCTGACCGAGCGCCTGCTCCAGGAACAGCTGGGGGACGAGACGATCCGGCTGGCCTGAGCTGCGTAGCAACAAATTTTCCGAAAGCAGCGACCGGCGACTTAGACTTGCTGTACCTGGTTCATCTCGATTCTTGCAAGTGTCCATTCTCTGGAGAGCGGCCGACCCTCAGAGCCGGAGGGCGGTCAGCACGGATTCTTTGCCCATGCCTCTGCTTTCGGTTGCCATAATCACCTGTGATGAAGAGAGGAACCTGGCGCGCACGCTGGCGAGCGTGAGCTTCGCCGACGAATTGATCGTGGTGGATTCGGGCTCGAGTGATCGCACCGTTGAGATCGCCGAATCGTTCGGGGCAAAGGTCTGGGTGCGCAAGTGGCCGGGGTTCGCGGCGCAGAAAAACTTTGCCCTTGAGCAATGCACCGGGGACTGGGTGCTTTCGCTGGATGCGGACGAGGAGCTTTCGCCGAAGCTGCAGCAGCAGTTGCAGATCCTGCTGCCCAGTTCGCCGCCGGCGGATGCGTACTTCCTGAAGCGCCGAAACATGTTCCTGGGCCGGTGGATACGATACGGCGGCTACTATCCGGACCCGAAGCTGCGGCTGTTTCGGCGTTCGGCCGCGCGGTACACGGCAGCCCCGCGGTTTGAGGACCGGCCGGTGCACGAGACGATGGCGTTCGATGGCGAATCGGCAACGCTGGACTTCGATCTGATCCATCATGCGTATCCCACGCTGGAAGACTATCTCGAGCACATGGATCGTTACTCCACCCTGGGGGCGCAGTTGCTGGTGGCGCAACAGCGCGTGAGCCGGAATGTGGCGGCTTTTTACTGGAACGTGATGCTGGTTCCGTTCTTGACGTTCGTGTGGAACTTCGGCTTCAGGCTGGGATTTCTGGACGGACGCGAAGGGCTGTTGCTGCATCTGTACCACACCAACTATGTGAGCTGGAAGTATGCCAAGGCGTGGCGAGCCAGCCGCGGCGCAAAAGCCGGTTCCGATGAGGCGATGGAGCGGTCGCGCAGGGACTGTTAGGGTTGCGGCGAGTGGACCGTGCGGATCAATCGCATGCTAAAACAAAGCATGTCCAAGCCATTCCTGCTCAGCCTTGCAGTGCTCAGCACTTCGCTCTTCGCCGGGACACCGCTCTACGCGCAGATAGCGGTCTCCGCCCAGAAAGACGCTGCGAAGGAGATGCCGACGATTGCCGCGCGGACCGCGTCGATGACGTCCATGCCGGGTTTGCTGCCGCTGTTCTGGGATGCGAATGCGGGCAGGCTTTACCTCGAAGTTCCGAAGCCGGATGAGGATCTGCTGTACACGCATGGGCTGCCGTATGGCACCGGATCGAACGATCTCGGGCTCGATCGCGGGCAGGTGTCGGCGGGGCAGATTGTGCGTTTCGAGCGGTTTGGGCCAAAAGTCTTACTGGTCGAGCCGAACCAGCGCTTCCGGTCCTCGGCCGGCGATCCGGCGGAGCAGCTGTCGGTTCGGCAGTCGTTTCCGGAGAGCGTGCTGGCAGGCTTCAAGGTGGAGGCCAGCGATCCGGGCGGGGCAATGCTGATGGATGCGACCGAGTTCTTTCTGCGCGACGCGCATGGCGTTGGCGAGATTCTGACGCAGATGCAGCAGGGATCGTACAAGCTGGACGCGAGCCGGTCGGCGATCGCTCTGGATCATACAAAGGCGTTTCCGAAGAACACGGAGGTGGAGGCGCTGCTCACGTTTGCGACGGACACTCCGACGCGACACGGGAACTTCGTCGATGATGTCACGCCGGACCCGCATGCTCTGACGATTCGCGAGCACCAGTCGTTCATGGAGCTGCCCGGGCCTGGGTTTGTGCGGCGGCGGTTCGACCCGCGGGCGGGATATTTTCCGGCGCAGTATCGGGACTACTCGGCGCGGCTGGGGGATAAGTTGGAGCAGCAGTTTATTGAGCGGCACCGGCTGATCAAGAAAGATCCGGCCTGCCACAGGGCGTGCGAGGCGGAGCAGCCGATCCAGTATTACGTCGATCGCGGGGCGCCGGAGCCGATCCGTTCGGCGTTGCTCGAGGGCGCGCGGTGGTGGGACCAGGCGTTCCAGGCTGCGGGTTGGGCGCCGGGAACGTTTCGCGTGGATCTGCTGCCGGCGGACGCGGACCCGATGGACCTGCGCTACAACATCATCCAGTGGGTGCACCGGTATACGCGCGGATGGAGCTATGGCGCGGCAATCACCGATCCCAGGACGGGAGAGATCCTCAAGGGGAACGTAACTCTGGGATCGCTGCGGGGACGACAGGATTACCTGATTGCGGAGGCGCTGCTGAGTCCGTACGTCGCAGGCCGGAAACTGACGCCGGAAGAGGATCCGATGCTGCAGATGGTGCTGGCCCGCATCCGGCAGCTCGCGGCGCATGAGACGGGGCACACGCTGGGTCTGGCGCATAACTTCGCCGCGAGCAGCTTTCCGCACTCGCCGGAGCAGTCGGTTTCAGTGATGGATTATCCGCATCCTTACGTGACGCTGGGCGAGGATGGAGTGCCTGATGTTTCGCATGCGTACGCGCTGAACATCGGCGAGTGGGACAAGGTGGCGATCGACTACGGCTATCGTCAATTTCCTGCGCGAGCCAACGAGCACGACGAGCTGAACAAGATCCTTGCGGACTCGGAGAAGACGGGCCTGATCTACATTACGGATGAGGATGCGCGACCGTTCGGATCGGCGCAGCCGCACGCGCATCTGTGGGACAACGGGACGGATGCGGCGGAGGAGTTGAACCGGCTGATTCTGATTCGGGCGGCGGCGCTGGCGCGGTTCGGCGAGGACGCGATCAAGCCTGGGGCTCCGCTGGCGCAGATGGAGGACACGCTGGTGCCGCTGTATCTGTTTACGCGATACCAGGCGGAGGCGGCGATCAAGGAGATCGGCGGACTGGACTATCGCTATTCGCTGCGCGGCGATAAACAGCCTCTGCCTGCGATTGTCGCGGCGGACGAGCAGCGGCGTGCGCTGACCGCCGTGCTGAAGACGCTGTCGCCGGAGTTTCTGACGCTGCCGGAGCCGCTGCTGAAGCTGCTGCCGCCGCGTCCGCCGGGGCTCGAGCGGACGCGGGAGTCGCTGCCCGCGCATACCGGGCTTACGTTCGATCCTGTGGCCGCGGCGGAGGCGTCGGCGGACCTGACGCTGACGGTGCTGTTCAACCCGGAGCGGGCGAGCCGGCTGGCTGAATATCATGCGCGAGATGCGCAGAACCCGTCGCTTGCCGAGGTGATCGATCAGGCACTGGCGGCGGCCTCTCCCGCGCCACATCATGCGGGAGAACCGCTGCCGCTTCCGGGGATCGTGGAGCAGTCGGTGTACGAACGGGTGGTGGAGGCGCTGTTGTCGCTGGCCGCAGATCCACAGGCGTCGACGGTTGCGCGGGCGGTGACAGCGGCGCAACTGCACGCGCTGAGGCAAAAGGCCGATCCGAGCGATCCGCTTGGGGCTTATGTGGCGGCGCGGGTGGATGCGTTTGAACGCGATCCAGAGAAGTTTATTCCGGCTAAGCCGGTGGAGGCTCCGCCGGGTATGCCGATTGGGGATGAAGAGGATTTCTAGCGTGCGTCGCGCGTAAGTTCAGAGAGCGAACTCCGCCCCACCTCTCCTCGCGAGAAGCGCGAGTAAAGATGGGGCGCGCCCAGGTTCTTTGGGTCCTGGAAGGATCACTCTACGGCTGCGGAACCTGAACCTGGGATGTGGGCGGGCGGCGGTGGCGTCTGCGCCTTGTCATGGGATGCTGGCCGGGTTTGCCGTACGGCTGGCCTGCGCGCTTGACCTTAGCGGGATCGAATGCGGTGGTCTTGTCGTTGCTGTAGGTGGCGCCGGCGGGGACGAGGACATCGTCCACGGTGCGGCCGGAGGCCTCGCCGAAGCGGACTTCGATGCGGGTGGGGTCGATTCCCTTCTCATCGGTCAGGTACTGGCGGACGTTCAGGCTGCGCTCCGCGCCCTGGTGGGGACGCTCGCCGGGGCCGTAATTACCAATGATGACAAGCTTTGCGTCGGGCTGCCGCTGCAGAGTCATGGCGATGTCGTCGAGGCATGCTTTGGCCTCGTTGTCGACGCGCACCGGCCGGCGGATGTCGCGGTTGAAGTCCACGCCGCAGAGCGCGGAGGTATCGGACAGCGGCGGCAGCGACGATTTGGGGACGGTAACGGCAACCTGAGTGTTTACCGTGGTGGATTTGCCGAGGTCGTCGGTGACCGTGCACTTGACGTTGATGGTGGGTGCGGTGATGCCTGCGGTGGCGAGTTCTACCTTGCTTCCGTTGCCGGTAATCTGGCCGAAATCGGAGAAGTAGGAGTAGACGAGCGGACGATTGGACGGGCTGAGCGCGGAGGCGGTGATGGTCGAGACACCGCCGGATGGAACGGTGGAGGGATCCGCGGTGCAGGTAAGGATGGGCGGCTCGAACGCCTTGACGGTGAAGCTGGCGTCGCAGTCGGCGATCTTCTTGCCCTGCTTGAGTACGCCGGTTACGGTGTATTCGCCGGGGGCCAGGTTGGTGGTTGAAATGCTTGCGCTGGTGTCGGACGGAGTAATGCCTCCGCCGGTTGAGGTCCAGGTGATGGGTGGAGACTTCTTGCCACGGAAGTTCATGGGATTGGCGGTGACCTGGACGGGGTCGCCAGGATAGACGGACGCAGGCTCGGCCGAGCAGCTGACGTCGAGCGAGCCATGACCGATCGGAATGGTGTCCTGGCTGCCGAAGCGGAGGACGAGGCCGCCAGAGAGCTTGACCGTATTGACGACACCCAGCCCGCCGTTGGTGACAAATGGCAATTGCAGCGGGCCATAGCTAGCCTGCGAATATTCGTAATCGGCCTGGATGGGACGGACCGCGACAAGATTATTAAAGTAGGGGAACACGTAGTCGACTCCGATACCGCCGGTGACTCCCCAGCCCCAGGTCAGCGGGTTGAGGTAGGGTCCATTCATGCGTTCGCCGCCGCCGAGCGCGTGCGCGTAGGGGATGAAGCGCCCGATGGGATAGCGGAAGACCGGGCCTGCCTCACCCGAGTAGACCTTTTGCCCGGCCGGCGAGCAGGGCACCGCATTGCAGGCCCCGGCAGAGTTGAGCGTAGGAGCAAGCGCGAAGTACTGCCCTTCCGCCTGTATGCCAAAGTGGCGTGAAAAGTAGTACGTCACGCTGGCGGTCACGTTCGGGCTGTAGATTTTCGGGTACTGGCGACCGTAGATATCGCTGTCGATGGGGTCCCAGAAGCCATAACCGCCATAGATTTCAAGCTTGGAGTCGTCCCCTCTGGTGGGTCCCGAGGGGTTTGCCTGGGCGAGCGCGGGTGCGGCGAGCGACGCAGCCAGAGCGGCCAGAATGGCGGCGGCTCTCCGAATTTCGGTCAGCAGGCAAGGCATAGAGGCAAACTCCAGGAGTTACTGTACCGAGGGTGGGGCGGAAGAGTGCGATCGGTCCTGCGCAGCACTGCAACTTCTGGAATTCACCACTTCCACCAGGGCAGAGCGAGCATTTTGCCACCGCTCTTGAAGGCACCAATATAGCAACTACAGATTGCCCGTGGGCGGCTCTTCTTCATCACGCAGACCAGTTGCCGGGGCGAAACGTCCTCGCGGCCGAAGCGGAGCACTGACAGGATCTCCAGAAACAGATGTCTAGGACTTGCCCTGGACGGCGGAGGCCTGAATGGTTGGTGCACAGTTGGTGGGGACCGGGCCGACGGGCTGGGCATAGTCTGCGAGGCAGATTGCTGAACCGTCGCCTGGCACTTGGAGAACGGTAAATTGGCTTCCGGTTATGAAGAGGTTGACGCTGGGCGAGGAACTTGAAGTGGCGTAAAAGAAAGACGAGTCACGCAGATTGAGGGAGGTGTTGGATGTGGAGGCTCCCAGGTAAAGAAACACACCGGCTGCTTGCACGTCGCTGATGTAGCTTGCGCCAACCAGCGAGGTGGCGTGGACCTGGCCTGTAAAGTCCCCCGAAATGGTGAATCCTGAGAGGGTGTTGGGACCCGATGTAAAGCGGATGGCGCTTCCATTCAGGGCCACAATGGTCGTGACGCCGGGACCAGCGCCCTTGACGGATACAAAGGGAGGGAGCTTGAGGTCAGCGTCAAAGCCGTTCTGATCCTTCAGGGTGTAGCTGCCTGCGTCGAGCAACAGAAGATAAGGATTGGTCGCGGAGGCGTCGGTGATCGAGTTCACAGCGGTAAGCAGGGCAGAGCCGTATTGCGTGCTGCTGGCTGTGCTGAGCACAGGGATGATGTGTGGAAGAGCGATGCCGGCAGGGCCCTGGGGGCCCGGTGCGCCATTCGCTCCCGGAGTTCCGGCAGGGCCCTGGATGCCTTGCTGGTTCCACTGGATTGGAGTCTCGAGCCTGGTGTCACAGAGGCTGGTGGAGGCGACGATTCGAGTGAGGCCGCCGAACTTTCCGACGCATGCCGAGATGAGCGTAGGAGGTGTTGTCTTGCCCTGGGCGAAAGCCAACGAGGCGAGTAGGGATGGTAGGAGGCCAAGAGAACGTGTGGGCCGCATGACGAAGTCTCCAGCAAAGGATAAGTAGAGGAATTGCCCTACCATAAGGCAGTGAAGGGGTCCAGTCAACCAGAACAGTCTGGTGAGGCTCGAGGATGATCGCTGTCGCTGCGGCCAGGTATGCGGATGCGAGTGCCCTTTCACAGGGCAGGAACGGCGTTGAAGCCGGAGGGGGCAACGGTGCATCAAGGCGATGCCGTGGCATCTCATGTTGCGAAGCGTTCAAGAAACGTAGGCGCATAGGAAGTGTGGTTGCGAGTCGCGCTATGGAGATTGGCGTTGCGTGTGCCTTGTTGGACGGCTTTCGCCGTATACTTCGGTGGCGATGAACACACGTTCCACACCGATACGCGTGCTGGTGGCGAAGCCCGGGCTGGACGGCCACGATCGCGGCGCCAAGATCATAGCACGGGCGCTGCGCGATGCCGGCATGGAGGTGATCTACACCGGGCTGCGGCAGACGCCGGAGATGATCGTGTCCGCGGCCATCCAGGAAGATGTGGACTGCATAGGACTGTCGATTCTCTCGGGAGCGCATACGGTGCTTGTGCCGCGCATCTACGAGCTGCTGCAGGCGCAGCACGCCGACGACATTCTACTGGTGCTGGGTGGGACGATTCCGGCGGAGGATGAAGCCCGGATGAAGGCTTCAGGCGTGGCGGCGATCTTCGGGCCGGGAACACCGCTGGAGACGACGGTACAGTTTATCCGCGAGCATGTGAAGCCGCGCGCCTTGCTGACGAATGGCGCCTGGTAGCTGCAGGCTTGCAGTTCTCAAGCTCGGAACGGACTGCGAAGGAGGATGCTATGTCGACCGTGTTGAAGAGTGAAGTGGACGGTGTTCGCACGCTGACGCTGAACCGGCCGGAGCATCGCAATGCGATGACGCCTGCGATGCAGACCGAGTTGATTGCCGCATTGGAGAGTGCGGGCGAGTCCGCGTCCACGCGGGTGCTGGTGCTGACCGGGGCCGGGGATTGCTTCTGCGCAGGCCTGGATCTGCACGCGCTGCAGGCGATGCAGAGCAAGCAGCCAATGGAGCTGGCGGACGATGCGCACCGCATTGCGCGAATCTTTCGGACGTTGTACGAGCTGCCGCTGCCCACCATCGCGCAGGTGAACGGACACGCGATCGCCGGGGGCACGGGGCTGGCGACGATGTGCGATTTCACGCTTGCCGTTCCGTCGGCAAAGTTTGGCTATACCGAGACGAAGATAGGATTCGTGCCGGCAATTGTCTCCGCGTACCTGATGCTGCAGATTGGCGATAAGCGCGCCCGCGACCTGCTGCTGACCGGCAGGTTGTTATCTGCCGGGGAAGCGCATGCGCTTGGGCTGGTGAGCGAGGTGGTGGCGCCCGAGGAGCTTCCGGCGCGGGTGCATGCACTGGCCCATACCCTGGCGGCAAACTCGCCCACATCGCTGCGAGCAACCAAGCGGCTGCTGGCCGAGCAGAACCGCCACTGGCTGGATAAGGCGCTTGAACTTGCGCTCAAGGCGAACGCCGCGGCGCGTGAGACGGACGACTTTCGCGAGGGCATTGCCGCATTTCTGGAGAAGCGGAAGCCGGTTTGGACCTGAGAGTTCCCCTCGACCGACGCCGCTGGGCTAGCGGCTTGAGCACCCAATGCGCTAGGCTTCTGCGCGATGATGAAAGCGATGGAGGTTTTCGATGAACATGGCAGGTGGCAGTCCTATAGGTGGCAGTCCGGCAGGCGGCAGTTCGCACAGGTGCGGTTTCGAGGGCGCGGACTTCATCGTCTGGGCCGATGGTCTGGATGGACAGGAAGACGAGCTGGAAGATGTGCACAAGGGCATCCTTGACCCGCCGACCGATGACGAAGGCGCGGGAAGCATCTTGGAGAAGAACGACGCCGGCAGAACGCTTGAATCGGAGGATGAAGATGACGAACCAGCGGCCGGAGAACGTGAAGACGACGATAGCTCTCGTCCTTCTAGAATGAGGGGATGACCTCAGAGACACGCGTACGCGTCCGCTACGCTGAAACCGACCAGATGGGCGTCGTCTACCACGCGAACTACCTGGTCTGGTTTGAAGTGGGCCGGGTGGAGCATATTCGGCAGCTTGGGCTGGACTACAAGTTGATGGAGCAGGAAGAGGGCTGCGGGATCGCGGTGGTGGAAGCGGTTGCGCGCTACAAGGCTCCCGCGCGCTATGACGATGAGTTGCTCGTCCGCACCCGGATTGCGCACACGCGAGGCTCCATCATCGCGTTCGACTACACGATTCTGCGGGCGGCCGACGGAACTGTGCTGTGCGAAGGCTCAACGACGCATGTCGTGGTCGACCGGAACATGCAGCGGGCAGCCATGCCGGCGCGGTACGCGGAGGCTTTCCGCCGTTCGAAGCAGGATGCATTGTGACTCGGCGGAGAAACTGCAATCGGCACGGAATGCCGTAGAGCTTGGCTCACTGCACGCGCGTGCCGTAGCGCCGGGCGATCTCCGCGCTGGCCGCGACCAAGCCGTCCAGCGAGTTGAGTTTCGGCAGGTCGGCGCCGAGCTCCGCGAGTACGCGGACCAGCACCTCGGTGGGCAGGTTGCCGACCAGCGCGTCCTGAGCAAGGGGACATCCGCCGAGTCCGCCGATGGCAGAATCGAAGCGGCGGCAGCCGGCCGCATAGGCGGCGCGGATTAAGCCTTCGGCGTTCTCGGCTGAAGCATGGAGGTGGACACCGACCTCGATCCGATCGTGGACGGCCAGCACCTCGCGGACGACCTCCGAGACCAGGGTGGACGTCGCGCAGCCGACGGTATCGGCGAGCGAGATCTGGGTGACCCCGCAGTCGGAGAGCAGGTCGCAGGCGGCGACGACTTCATCGATGTTCCAGGGTTCGCCGTAGGGATTGCCGAAGGCCATCGAGACATAGGCGACCACGTCGCAGGCTGCCTTGTAGCCGATGGTTCCGATGGCTTCGAGCGCCTCGAGCGCCTGCTCGGGCGTCTGGTGCTGGTTACGCTCAAGAAACATGGACGAGATGGAATAGGGGAAGCCCAGGGTGGCGACGGAGCCGGTCCTGACGGCGCGCTCCGCACCTTGCTGGTTGACCACAATGCCAATGATCTCGACGTCGTCAGGTGGATCGAGATACTTGAGGACCAGTTCGGAGTCGGCCATCTGCGGGATGGCGGCTTTGGAGACGAAGCTCACCGCATCGATGTGCTGAAAGCCCGCCGCGACCAGGACGCGGAGGTAGTCGGCCTTGATCTCGGTGGGGATGGAGCCGGGCAGACCCTGCCAGGCGTCGCGTGGACATTCAATGATTTTGAACATGCTCTGACGACTCTACACAAATAATTAAGTGCAGTCGTGCACACGTCCGCTGACGAACGCAGTCGGATGGCGAGACCACACACCACCACGGCGATCAGAATTGTTGTAACGGGCGGAGATCACGTCTGGATCACCCCCGGGTTGAACTTTGGCACGTCCGGGTTGAGCGCACAGGCTTCAAGCGCGAGCAACAGGATTTCGCGCGTTCTCGCGGGGTCGATGATGGCGTCGATCCAGAGGCGCGCGGCACCGTAGCGGGGGTCCGCAGCCGCGTCGTAGCCGCGCTTGATGTCTTCCCAGATTTCGCGCTTCCTCGCTTCGGAGACGACCTCCCCCGAGCGCTCCATCTGCCGTGCCTTGACCTCGGCGAGGGTGTTCGCGGCCGCCGCCCCGCCCATGACGGCATACCGGGCAGTGGGCCAGGCGAAGAGGAAGCGCGGGTCGTAGGCTTTGCCGCACATGGCGTAATGACCTGCTCCGAAGCTGCCGCCCAGGATGACGGCGATCTTGGGGACGACGCTGTTGCTGACCGCGGAGACCATCTTGGCGCCCGCGCGGATGATGCCGCTCCACTCCGCATCTTTGCCGACCATGAAGCCATTGACGTCGTGCAGGAAGAGCAGCGGGACCAGGTTCTGGTTGCAATCCAGGATGAAGCGGGCGGCCTTCTGCGCTCCCTCGGTGTAGATGACGCCGCCCACCTCGATCCGCTTGGTGCCGGCGAGCGGTCCCATCGCGACCGTCTGCATCTGGTTCAGCTTCTGGTTGGCGACGATGCCGACCGCGCGTCCGCCGATGCGTGCGTAGCCACAGAGAACAGTCCGGCCGAACTCCTGCTTGTACTCGTCGAATTCGCTGCGGTCGACAAGGCGCGCGATCACCTCGCGCATGTCATACACATTGCTGGCGCCGGGCGCCGGGTCGATCATCCCGTAGAGATCTTCGGCCGGATACATGGGCTGGTCTCGCTCTGGATCGTAATCTGTGACCGAGAATGACTTCGCAGGACGCGCACCGAGCCTGCTCACAAGAGAACGTAACCGTTCCAGGCATGCTTCGTCGTTCGGCTCCTGGAAATCGACCGTACCCGAGATTTCCGCGTGCATGGCTGCGCCGCCGAGTTCCTCCGCCGGCGTCTTCTGCCCGATCGCCGCCTGCACCAGGGCCGGCCCGGCGAGAAAGAGGCCGGAGCCTTCGGTCATCAGGACGGTGTCGGTCATGACCGGCAGATAGGCTCCGCCGGCGACGCACATGCCCATGATGGCGGTCATCTGCGGGATGCCGAGGCTGCTCATCACGGCGTTATTGCGAAAGACGCGGCCAAAGTCATCCTGGTCGGGAAAGACCTCCTCCTGCAGGGGCAGGAAGACGCCGCTTGAATCGACCAGGTACAGGGTGGGGATGTGGTTTTCGAGGGCGATGGCCTGCGCCCGCAGAACCTTCTTCGCGGTCATGGGGAAGAACGCGCCGGCCTTCACGGTGGCGTCGTTGGCAACGATCATGCAGAGGCGTCCTTGCACCCGGCCGATGCCCGCGACGACCCCCGCTGAGGGCGCGCCACCCCATTCCTCGTACATACAGTGGGCCGCCCACAGGCCAACCTCCAGCAGCTCGGTTTCAGGATCGATCAGGAGGCGGATCCGCTCGCGGGCGGTGAGGCGTCCTTTGCTGTGCTGCGCATCCGTGGCCTTCGGGCCGCCACCCTGGCGTATCTCCTCTTCCTGCTGACGCATCTGCTGCAATAACGCCCCGACAGCCTGCGCCGTGCTTCGCGCCCTGGTGGCTGTCGGATCCCACTTTGCTTTAATCACGTTCCCGGTTGCCATCCGAACACGATAACCCTTCGAACCCACGCTTTGCAGACCGGGAGCGTTGCGCTTGAATCCGCACCCGCGAAGTGCCATCCTACAACTGCGTGCAGGTAACAGTCGTCGCCGTGCTCCATCTGGCAGAAAATGTGACTGCCATCTTGAGCGAACGGCTAAGCTGAATTGCGAATATGACCCTCCATGCCACGGATGCACTGCTCCTGATCGATCTGCAGCCAGACTTCATGCCAGGCGGCGCGCTGGCGGTGCCGGGCGGCGACGAGATCCTGCCCCTGGTCAACTCGCTCTCTGAGCGCTTCGACCACGTCCTGCTGACGCAGGACTGGCATCCGTTCGGGCATATTTCGTTCGCCAGCACGCATGAGGGTCAACAGCCATATGCGCAGATCCAGGCACCGTACGGGCCGCAGACCCTGTGGCCGGACCACTGCGTGCAACACACCGCAGGCGCCGCGCTGCACCCTGCGCTCGATATTCCGCATGCCGAGTTGATCCTGCGAAAGGGGTTTAGGAGCGAGATCGATTCCTACTCGGCGTTCGTGGAGAACGATCGCACGACGGCGACTGGGTTGGCCGGCTATCTGCGCGAACGAGGACTGACGCGACTGTTTCTTGCTGGACTTGCTTACGATTTCTGCGTCCGCTTTTCGGCCATCGACGGCAAAGCGCTCGGCTTCGAGACCATCGTGATCGAAGACGCGTGCCGGGCAGTCGGCCTGCCGGGCTCAGTGGACGCGACCAGTGCGGCATTCGCGGCCGCCGGCGTTCCGCACCTGAATTCCGCGGCAGTGCGGTGACAGAGCCGTTGTGGATAAGCACGCAGGCAACGGTGACCACCTGCCGCTTCCAATCCCCTGCGCTCACGACGCTGATCATCGGCTTCAACACCAACGAAAAATTCCGCATCACGTTCGATTATTATGCGCATGGCCGTCTTTACTCGGATGAGTTTCAATCGCCTGTGGCGATTCCGCAGAACGAAACCTTTGCGATTACGTATAACCCGTTGAACCCGCAGCAGAACAGCAGGACGTGGCATTCCGTGCCATCGCGAGGTGGCGGGCCTCCCTTGTTTCTGATCGGCATCGCAGGTTCCGTGGTCCTGTCGCTGATCTGGCTGGCTATGCTGCGCAGCTGCAGTTAGGCGAGCTATACTGCCGCCATGCCGAAGACCTGCGAACAAGCTGTGGCGGAGTACTTCGCCGCCATCCGGGCCATGGATCCTGAACGGTTTGCCAACGTCTTTGCGCCGGACGGCGTCTCGTACGACCCCGTGGGAACACCGCCGCATGAAGGACGCGATGCCCTGCGGGCTATGCTGACGCACGTAGTCAGCGGCTTCAAGCAGGTGGGCCTGACCGAGAACAACGTCTACGTGTGCGGCAACTCGGCCGCCGTGCAATGGACCGGCCAGGGGACGACGCACAGCGGCAAAGATGTAACCTTCTACGGCATCGACGTGATCGACTGCAACGAGCAGGGAGAGATTGTGCTGGTGCGCGCGTTCTGGGATCCGGCGCCCGTTAGTGCCGCGCTGCAGGGCTGAAGGTAATGCGCTCGATTCGCCGAGGCAGGGCGGTACAACACCCTACGCCACACGCAGTCAGGAACGATCACAGTCGGAGTTCGCCGGCACGCTCCTGCATAGCGGTCAGGCAGACGCCAACGTGCTGGTCCAGCGGGACGCCCAGCAATTCAGCGCCGCGCGCGATGTCCTCCCGTTTGACCGCGCGGGCGAACCCTTTCTCCTTCATCTTCTTGATCACGCCCTTCACCTCCACCTCGGCGATCGCTTTGGTGGGCTTGACGAGCGCAGCGGCCGTCAGGAAACCGGCCAGTTCATCGCAGGCGAAGAGGGTGCGATCAAGGTGAGTCGCTGGCTCCACGCCTGAATAGTCGGCATGAGCGAGAATCGCGTGCAGAATCTCATCGGGCCAGCCATGCTCGCGCAGGTAGGCGACGCCGACGAAAGGATGCTGATCCGGCGTGGGATGCTTCTCGTAGTCGAAGTCGTGGAGCAGGCCTGCGCAGGCGTAAGTGTCGGCGAGTTCGTCGGCAGCGTGCTGGGGCAACTGCAGACGTGCCGCCTCCAGCCGGGCGTAGGCCTCGCAGCAGATGGATACGCTCAGGCAGTGCTTGCGCAGGCTCTCGCCGGCGGTCCATTCCTCCAGCAGTTGCAGGGCCTGCTCTCGTCTCAAGGCAAACAACCTCCTGCTGTGAGCTTACCTGTTGCCAAGCCTCACAGTGCGAGAGGAAAAAAGAAGGCGAGCCGCGGGGATCCTGGTTGGGACCCCGCGCCTCGCCGCCGGAGTGGAAGAAAGCAAAACGGTTAGAACTGCAGTTTCAGAGCAAACTGCAATTCGCGTGGGGTGTAGTTCGGATCGTAGTTCTGTACCTGGCCAAAGGAGGCGTTGCCCAGCTGTGCGCTGCCCGAGCCGTTGTTGGGGATGTAGTAGTTGGGCGTGTTGGTGATGTCGAAGGCCTCGGCGCGGAACTGAACATTGACGCGTTCCGTCACTGGGAGGTCCTTGAAGATCGACAGGTCGATGTGGCGGAAGTGAGGTCCGAACTCCGAGTTGCGCTCGGCAGTTCCGACGGTTCCCAGGGGTTGCGGGGCATAGTCGGCCGTGTTGAAGTACTCATGCAGTGTCTTCGGGCCCTTGGCTTTGGAGACCTGGTTCGGACGATCGCTGCCGCCATTGTTGAAGGGTGTCGAGCGATTTCCATAGGAGTTCCCCGCGCCATCACCGGTGGCGGTCACGTCTCCGCTGCCGCCGTTGAGGATGGAGAAGGGCTTGCCGCTCTGCCACACCACAATGGTGTTGGCTTGCCAGCCGTGCAGCGCAAGCTTCTTCAGACCGGTAAAGTTCTTGCCGTACTGCAGTTCGTAGTTAAGTGAAAGTGCGAAGCGATTCCGGATCTCATTCTCCGCGTTGCCATAATCGATCTTGTTGATCGCGTATGGATTGGCATTGCTCCATCCCTGCTGCCCCTCTTCGGAGAAGCCGGTAATGTCGCTCAATGCACTGGCCCAGGTATAGTTCGCGTCAAACGCAAGACCCTGCGTGAAGCGGCGCTGAAACGAAGTCTGCAAGGCGTTGTAGTTGGAGATGCCCTCGCTCTGCAGCCAGCCCACGCCACCTAGATTCGGCAGAATACCCTGCAGCCGGTAGTTGCTCTGGGCCGAAGTGTAGCCGGGGGCGAACTGATCGAAGGGGGCCGGGCTGTTGATATTGTTGATCGTCTCTGGCAGATGCTCGCCCACGTTGCCGACGTAGCCGATGGTCAGGACGTTGGGACCAAACTGCCGTTCCACCTGCAGGTTGTACTGCTGGATGAGAGCGGAGCGAAACTTCGGATCTTCCGCCACGAAGGAAAGCGAGTTGCTGGAGAGGGATTGTGGCGCGGGCAAGGGGAGCCCGGCGTCGAACGTACCCGTCCCGTCGTAACCGCTGAAGCAGTGCGAGTTGAAGCTGCTCTGGGGATCTCCCAGGCTGGTTTGAATGGTGAGCGCAACAGTTGCCTGGCCGCAGTTGGGGGAATACACCGAGACGAAGGGAGCGTTCTTCAGGTCGGCGTTCGAGGTGTAGTTGCCTGGGAAATAGCTGAGACCATACCCTCCCCGTAGCACAGTATTGGGACTGAGCGAGTAGGAGAAGCCGATGCGCGGCGCCACGTTGGAGTAGTCGATCTTAATGCCGGCATGCCCGTCGACGCCGCCCACGTTGGCGACCTCAAGAGCGGAGCCTACGTTCGATGCGGTATCGCCGAGCGCCCCGGTGAAGTTGAAGTTCGAGATGCGGTTATGCGCCTCGGTGAATGGGGTGAAGACGTCATAGCGAACGCCGTAGAGCACGGTCAGCTTGGGGTTCACCTTCCAGCTGTCGAGGACGAAGAAGCTCGGCTCCCAGGAACGGTAGTCGGGTGGGGTCAGGTCGTAGTTGCGGCTTTCGGAGCTGAACGCACCCACCAGCGAGGACGCAAGCTGATTGTTCTGCGTTTGCAGCTGGGTGGCGCTGGCGCCCGCCGGGCAGGAACCAGCCACGTAAGCCGTGGTGCAGTTGTCGGTCGCGAGGCCGAAGCCGTACTGACCGGCGGCAAAGGCGCTCTGGACGTTGCGCGCCTGGCGGCGGATCAGCCCGGCGCCCGCCTTCAGGTTGTGATTGCCCAGGGTATAGCTGACCGAACCAGAGTACTGGAACGTATTGTCGATGTCCTGCAGCGGCACATACGCGCCGTCGCCGATGTCCGAGAACGGCCCGAAGGCGATCGGCGTGAGGAACGACGACAGCGAATTGAAGTTCATGTTCGGGCCGAAACCAAGCTTGGTGTCGGGCGCGGTGCCGTTGTTGAGCGGCAGCGACAAGTTATTGATGCGGGTATAGGCGGCGCGCAGGTCCACCAGCAGGTTCTGGCTGAAGATATGCGTGAAGCCGAAGCCGAACTGCAGCGCCTTGTCAGTGGCAGGTCCGGCAAAGATGTACCGGCCGCCGCTGATCTGGAGACCATCTTGCGTTCCCAGCGCCTGCGGAGTGAAGGTATCGACCTTGTTGTAGGTCACGCGGCCGAACAGCAGATTGTTGTTGTTGAACTTGTGGTCAACGCGTCCGTCCGCCGTGTTGCTGGTTTGGGTCTTACTCGGACTGACCACGTAATTGTTGTTGATGTTCGCGTTGGTCGGCGCCGGGAAGAGCTTCAGATACGCCAGCGCGATAGGATCGATCGGGTAAGCCGCCGTGCCATTGCCCGCGGCCACCAATGCCTCCGGAGAGTTCCCTGCCCCGATGCTGTTGATGTCGTTATACTCGGCGATGGTCGGAACCGTGCTCGTATAGGTGAGACCCGAGACGAGCCGGAAGCCTTCGTAGTCGCCGAAGAAGAAAGTGCGATCCTTGAAGATGGGGCCGCCGATGGAGCCGCCGAACTGGTTCTGGCGGAGTTCGGGCTTGCGGCCGGTCGTCTGCAGCACGTTGCGGGCGTCGAAGACATCGTTGCGGAAAAACTCGTACGCCGAACCATGGAACTGGTTGGTGCCGGAGTGCGTGATAATGTTGACCACGCCGCCCGCGGTGCGACCAGCCTCCGCCGAGTAGCTGTTGGTTTCGACCGTGATCTCCTGGATGCCTTCGACATTCGGTCGAACTCCGATGGTGCCGATCACGCGCTCGTTATCGTCCGTCCCATCGATAATGTAGTTGTTCAGCGTATCGTCCTGCCCATTGACCGAGAAGCTGGCGCTGATCCGGCGATCGTCAGGCCGTCCGCCGCTGGTGAGGCCGTTGCCGGGGCCTTCGTTCGCGCCGGGCACAAGCTGCACCAGTTGCACGAAGTTGCGACCGTTCAGCGGCAGGTCCTGCACCGCTTTGGCGGTCACCGTCGAGCTGACGGTCGCATTATCCGCCTGCAGCAGCGGCGTGGTCGCTTCCACCTCCACCGTCTGGGTTTCGCCACCGAGCTGCATGTGAGCGTCGGCGCGAGCGCGGTCGCCCGCCTCCACGGCGAGGTTCGCCGTCGTCGAGGTCTTGAAGCCGCCGGCCTTTACGGTAACCGAGTAGCGGCCTACCGGAAGCAGGGTCACCTGGTACTCCCCGCTGGAGTTGGACGTGACCGTTCGCTGCTCATGCGTATCCAGGTTCAGAACCGTGACGTTAGCGTTGGGAATGACTGCGCCGGTAGCGTCGGTGACGGTTCCAACAATGTCGGCCGTGGTCAGTTGCCCCAGGGCTGCCGGAACCGCACACAGCAGCGCGAGCGAAAAGACTAGCCCCTGCGCAATCCGTTTGCCTTTGGAGCTGGACTGGCTGACGCCTCCAAGAAGTGGTTCAGCTTTGCGTTTCATCATGATTTCTTCACCTTCTCTGAATGTGCTGAGGTTGCGTGAGAAGCAGGAACATGGGCCCCGAGCATCGCTGGGCGCATGCAGTGCGTGGTTCTTAGTTCGCGACGCATCCTATGCCGCGAAAATCGAAAACGTACAGGTTCTATCTGGTATGGAACGGGAGGTAAAAGGGGAGAAACCCAGGGATTCGAGGGGTGTCATCGATGAGGTAAAAACAGTAAAGACCCTGGAGTTGTCAGGTTGATGGAGCCGGGCCTATGCTGGGGGGCGCCTTAGAAAGAGCACGACCATGAACGCCATGCAGGAAGCCACCGCCGTCCCTGTGCACATGAGCAAAGAAGAACGGGATGAAATCCGCGAGCAGCTAAACCGGATGCTCGAGACCCACCATTTCCGCAACAGCCGCAGATATCCGGCTCTGCTGCGCTTTATCGTGGAGGAGGCGCTGGAGGGACGCGGCGAATTCCTCAAGGAGCGGCTGCTCGGAGTTCGTGTCTTCGACCGGCCGGCCGACTATGACACCGCCACCGATCCGGTGGTGCGCGTCACCATCGCCGAGATCCGCAAGCGCATCGCGCAGTACTACCACGACGAAGAGCATGATGCCGAGATCCGTATTGAACTGATGCCCGGCCGCTATGCGCCCGAGTTTCGGACACGATCGGTTCGCAAGGAGTCGACCGCTGAGGCCGCGACACTGCCCCACCCGCTCGAACCGGTCGCCCCTTCGGTCGCGAACGCGGAAGAGCCTGCGCTGGTCCACCCCGTCGCGGGCCGCCCACGCCGCGGTCTGTGGCTGGCTGCTTCAGTCGGCACAGTCGTACTCCTTCTCCTCGGTTCCCTGATGCTGGTGCTACTGCTGCGCCAGTCTGCGCTGAAGCAGCTATGGGCACCTTTGCTCGCGACTCAGCACACCATCCTCTTCTGCGTTCCAACCGACGTCGGCACAACCATCGATGCGGCGGGAGATCCCGATCCGCTTGCGACAGCTTCGCGCCGCGGCAAGAACACCGACCGCACCGAGACCACCTTCCGGAATCACGAAGCGCTGGGGGAAAATGTCGTCTTCTCGGACATGCTGGCCGCGCTCAGGATTGCGAACGTCCTCACAGCCCAGCGCCAGGATTATCGGGCAAGGCTCAACATCTCTACCACCCTCGAGGATCTTCGCCAGGGGCCAGCCGTGCTGATCGGCGGCCTGGACAATCAGTGGACCATGCGCGCCCTGGCGCCGCTGCGTTTCCGCTTCGCCGGCAGCGACGCGGACCGTTACTGGATCTACGACGCGAAGAACCCGGAGGACCGGAGCTGGTCGCTGGACCTGAAACTCCAGTACGCGGCGGTGACGCGGGACTACGCAATCGTCGCCAGGCTGCACAACGAGCAGACGGGAGAGCCGGAGATGATCGTCGCCGGCATCGGCATGAGCGGGACGGCCGCCGCGGGCGAGTTTATCGGCAGCGAGCAGGGCGCAGAGGCGCTGGAGCGACGCATTGGCCGGGGCTTCAAAGACCGCGACTTTGAAGCCGTTCTTAGCTCCGATGTAGTGAACGGGATAGCCGGTGATCCAAAGATCGTGGCCGTCACGGTATGGTAAGGGGGACCGGAAAAGGTGTTTACCAAGTAGGTTCAACTTCGGTTTTTACCGGTTTTCCTCCGCTGACATCTTGAATCAACCTTGACTCAGCAGATACCTCATGAAAATCTTGGCACATCGCAGGTCTCCGTTATCGGACGCTTGCGCCGCGGATTCCCTGCTCTGGCCTCCGCCCGCACGACAAATCTATGGCAACCATGATGGCTCCCGCGGGTCTCGCCGAGGCCGCCAAGGTCGACACGCAGCGTGAGGTTTTGCGCTGCAACCACTGCAGGCTGGTGCAGTTCCGCACCGCGTCCGCAGCCTGCAGACGCTGCAAACAGCCGATGGAGATTGAGAAGCCTGCTCCTCCGCCAGTCACACTGGCGCTGGTTCCACCCGCCGCTGGGGCCTCGCAGGGCATCCAGGTCGCTGTCGCGGTGCGCGATCTGCGCCACGTCCGCAACCTCTCGCAACGTCAGCTGGCAGGGCGTATGAACGTGCCACGCACCTATATCTCCAAGATCGAGAACGGCAAGGCGATGCCAACCCTGTCGTCGCTGAACCGCCTCGCTCAGGCGCTTGAAGTGGATATCTCCGCGTTGCTGCGGGACGCCAACGCGCGCCACACCAACGAAGCGTCAATGCTGATGACCGACCCATTTCTGGCGGAGATCGCCGCCTACGCGGCGAAGCTTGACACCCTGCAGCGGTCTATCTTTCTCAACCACGTACGCGAGCTCGCTGCGGGCAGGCGCCGCACCGCGTAGGCTGGCCCGCTTCGCCTCCGAGCCGCATCCAGCCGGATGCGGCCCTCTCCCTTGCCGCATCGCCCGCTCCAGCCGCGCTGCACGGAAGCTAGTATGCTATGCGGAGCACCAGCGAGGCAGACTCTTGCGTTCCCGAAACTCCGGCCCTCAGCCTTACCCTCAGCGCCCCAGCCGCCTCGGCGAACTTTCGCCCGAGGAATCGGCCATCTACGCTCAACTGGACCCGGCACGCATTCCGCAGCACGTGGCCATCATCATGGACGGCAATGGCCGATGGGCCGGCAAGCGCGCGCTCAAGCGTTTTCTGGGCCACCAGCAGGGCGCCGAATCCGTCCAGTATGTGGTGGAGGTCGCCTCGCGGATTGACCTGCCCTGGATTACGCTTTACGCCTTTTCGATCGAGAACAACCTCAAGCGGCCCAAATCCGAGGTGAGTTTTCTGATGCGGCTGCTCAGCAATTACCTGACCGGAAATGTAAAGCGCATGAACGACAACAATGTGCGAGTGGCGTACATCGGCCGCACCGAGGGTCTGCCTGCGGAGATCCAGGAGACCATGCAGTGGGCGTCGGCCGAGACCGCCAGGAACACCGGCACCACGCTGACGCTGGCACTGAACTACGGCAGCCGGTCGGAGATTGTGGACGCTACCCGCGGCCTGCTGCGCTCGCTGATGGCCGAGGCTCACCAGCGCGGCATTTCGCTTGAAGACCTGCTGCAGGTCGATGGAGTGGAGGCGCGCGTGGACGAAGCGCAGATTGAGCAGCACCTCTACACCGCGCACATGCCCGACCCGGACCTGGTCATCCGCACTTCGGGCGAGCAGCGCATCTCAAACTTCCTGTTGTGGCAGATCGCCTACGCGGAGATCTTCGTCACGGACAGGCTTTGGCCCGACTTCCGCGGCATTCACCTGCTGGAGGCAATCCACAACTTCCAGCAGCGGGAACGCCGGTTTGGTGGTCTGGGCGAAGGTACGGACGAGCTGCTCGAAGGCAACGACCCTTCCCTTGAATCGCCGGAGTCGATTGCCGCCGAACTGGCCGGGCGCTGAACCTAACTCTTCCGCAGTCTCGCCGAGCCATGCTCGTACCTGCTGCTTCGTTCTTGGCGGTTCCCTGCCCGACTATGAAAAGAATCCTCACTGCCATCGTCCTGATCGCTGTCGTCATCGCCATCGTCTTCGTCGGGCCACCCTGGCTCCTGACGCTCTCCTCCGCGCTGGTGGCAGGTCTTGCGGTCTACGAGTTCCGCGGGCTGACCGGTGAGAAAAGTGTCGCCATGCCGCTTTGGTGGCTCATCGCCGCCGTAGCGCTCAGCCTGGCGCTCACTCTGCCGGATACCAGCCGCGACTGGCAGCTGCCGGCGCTCACCTTCCTGGTACTGCTGCTTTTCGCCTGGCATGGCCTGCGCTCGCCGCTGGACCGCGTCTTGCCCGACACGGCTGTCGGCGGATTCGCTTTGCTCTACATCGTCTACCCGCTGAGCCTGATTCCGCTCCTTCGCGGCCTTGAAGACGGCACCGGCCTGCTGACGTTCCTCTTCGCCTGCGTATGGTGCGGAGATATCGCCGCGCTCTATATCGGCCGCGCCCTCGGCAAGCGCAAACTGGCTCCCCGGCTCTCACCCAATAAGACGATTGAGGGTTCTATCGCGTCGATCTGCGGGTCCGTCGCCGTAGGCATGGGGGTCTACTACGGCGGAATCGCACTTGAGGCGCGTGGATTCTCCGTCCTTCGGATCACGGCACCGGCCTGGCAGATGGTGCTGCTGGCGATTCTGCTGAACCTGGCCGCGCAACTCGGCGACCTGCTCGAATCCGCGATCAAGCGTGGCGCCGGCGTCAAGGATTCGGGGACCATGCTCCCGGGCCACGGCGGCATCCTCGACCGCATCGACGCGCTGCTGCTTGCGGCGCCGGTCTTGTGGTATGTCCTGCTGCTTCGCGACCTGCAGGGCTTGTTCCGCTAGCTTCGTTCCCCTAACTCTCTTCCGGAAGCCTTGTCCCGCCCGAACAGAGCGCAGGTCCGGGCGGAATCTGAGAAAATAGAAGCAGTGAAACAGATTGCGATCCTCGGCTCGACCGGCTCCATCGGCGCCTCCACTTTATCCATCTGCGAGCAGTTTCCCGGGCGCTATACGCCCGTCGCGCTGGCCGCCGGCGCTAACGTCGAAGCGGCATTTAACCAGGTAGTGCGCTGGCGACCGAAGCTGGTCTCGCTCGCGACCGAGCAGCACGCGGACGATCTGCGGCAGCGGCTGCGGGCCGCCGGCATAAACGGCGTCGAGGTGCTGCACGGGACCTCCGGCACAATTGCGGTTGCCTCGGACCCGGCGGTCGATTTCGTGGTCTCGGCGATCGTTGGGGTGGCTGGACTGGAGGCGACGTACGCGGCGATTCTGGCAGGAAAGACCATCGGTCTCGCGAATAAGGAATGCCTGGTTGCGGCTGGCGACCTGATTATGGCCGCCGCCCGCGCGCACCAGGTCGCGCTTCTGCCCATCGACTCCGAACATAATGCGGTGCACCAATGTATCCGCGGGGGGACGGCGGCGGAGGTGGCGCAGATCTGGCTGACGGCGTCGGGTGGACCATTTCGCAACCTGCCGGCCGCGCAGTTTCAGCACATCACGCCGGCGCAGGCGCTTCGGCACCCCACCTGGGTGATGGGGCAGCGCATCACGATCGACTCTGCCACGATGATGAACAAGGGTTTTGAGGTGATCGAGGCGTGCCGGCTCTTCGATCTCCCCCCGCGGAAGGTGCGGGTGACTGTTCATCCGCAGTCGACGGTTCACTCGCTGGTGGAGTTCGTCGATGGCTCCATCCTGGCGCAGATTTCGGTGACCGATATGCGCCTGCCGATTCTGTACGCGCTGGCATATCCGGAGCGGCCGGCCTCCAGCCTGACCTTTGACCTGGCGCAGCTTTCACAGCTAGACTTTTCGCAGCCCGATCTGGAACGATTTCCTTGTCTGCGTCTGGCCTATGAGGCGGCAGAGGCTGGTCCGGCAGCCCGCATCGCCTTGAACGCTGCGGATGAGATCGCGGTGGCGGCTTTTCTGGCTGGACAGATTCCGTTCCTGGGCATTCCACGTACAATCGAAAGGGTGTTGGAGCTTACCCCAGCCGCCCGGCCGGAGTCTATCTCCGCAGTGCTCGCGGCAGATCGTGCTGCGCGAGTCGCTGCGGAAGAAGTGATTTCGCGGTCTGCGACATCTAAACTTCTGGCCACTGCGTAACTCCAGTGGCATTGCGTACGCTTACCGCCTTGGTGTCTCTTTGAGGATGTGGCTTGTTGGCGGGGCGGCTTCGGCCATACCATCTCAACGAGGAATCCGCCATAACCAAGCGGCCGGGCGTCTCGCCGGAACACTCCCGATTCCCTGTAAGAGGTCTACCTTTGCCGCTTTTCACCGCTTCCGGTCTGTCCGCGATTCCCCAACTCGGCGTCGTCCTCGGTATCATGGTGCTGGTGCATGAGTTCGGGCACTTCGCGGCGGCCAAGCTCTGCAAGGTACGGGTGGAGGCGTTTGCCATCGGCTTTGGACGCAAGCTGATCGGGTTCACCAGCGGCGGCACCTCGTACCAGATCAATCTGCTGCCACTGGGCGGATACGTGAAGATGGCCGGCGAGTTGCCGGGCGAGAGCCACAACTCCGAAGATCCGGGCGAATTCCAGAACCATCCGCGCTGGCAGCGGGTGATCATCACCCTGGCGGGGCCGATCGCCAATTTTATTTTGTCTCTGGGCCTGATGACTGGCCTGTTCATGGCGCACCACGAGGTGGACGATTACGTCTCGCAGTCGGTGGTCGCGGACTATGTCTCGCCGGGAAGCTCGATGGCGAAGACTGGAATTCAGCCGGGCGACTCCATCGTGCATATCGACAGCGTGGAGAATCCGGACTGGGGCGATGTGGAGCAGCGGGCAGCTCTGGACGTGAATCGCAGAACGCCGTTTTCGTATGTGCACAATGGACGCCGCGTCGACACCATGCTGTCGGTTGATTTTGCCGGACGGCGGGACGACTTCGATCCCAGCAAAGACCTGGGCATCGTGCCGGTGATGCAGTCGGCGCCGGTAGAAGTTTCGACGCTGGAGCCAGGCATGCCGGCCGTGCAGGCGGGACTGCAGCCAAACGACATCGTCACAGCAATCGACCACGAGCATCTGCACTCGGTGCTGGCTCTGCTGGCCTACCTGAAGGATCAGGCGGGCAAGCCGGCGGTGCTGACGGTCGAGCGAACCGCGCCAGGCGCTGCGCCGAAGACCCTCACTCTACAGGTGACGCCGGTTTACGCGGATGCGCAGGAGGGCAAAGCCTGGAGAATAGGTTTCACCGCGGTGGCGCCGCCCTCGCACGTGGACCATCTTTCGCTGGGGCAGGCGCTCAGCGCCTCGGCCGACTACAACGTGCGGAACTCGAAGCTGATCTTCGAGGTGCTGCAGCGCCTGGTGACTCGGCAGGTATCAGTCAAATCGCTTTCGAGCCCCATCGGTATCGGGGTGCAGGTGCATCAGGCGTTCGAGATGTCGGGCTGGCTGCCGATCATCCAGACCATGGCCATGATCTCACTGAACCTGGGCATCTTTAACCTGCTGCCCATCCCGATCCTCGATGGCGGAATGATCTTGTTCCTGGCGATCGAGTCGCTGATCCGGCGCGACTTGAATCCGCGATTCAAGGAGCGGATCTACCAGGTGGCGTTTGTGTGCATCATTCTGTTTGCGGCAGTCGTGATCTTCAACGACATCACGAAATTCCTGCCCGGGCATCCGCGGCCGTAAAGGGTCTGCGGATGCAACAAGGCAAGACGAGGATGTCAGCCTCCTAAACGACTAAGATAACCTCTCCGAGATAGAGCACTCGGCTCTGTAGGGGGTATCTGGTTGCACCGATCGCCGTGCCAATGTTAGGAATGAGCGTGCTGTCAGCGGTATCTCATCCCCAAGCTCCTCGCGAAAGCGCGAGGCAAGCCTGATGCCTCCGAACGGTCGGAGCTGGCCAGAACTTCCAACGAATACCTCTGTCGCATACGCAAACTTCTAATCGTCTCCGCCGGAGGCGCGTACGCTGTTGGCGCGAACCTTCTCCTGTCGCTGTGCGGTGACCACAGAGGGCGCGCTTTGCTCGCGCCGGCTGCTTTTGAAGTTGCTTTTCATCGCCAGCACGGCGATGGCGACGATCACGATTGCTCCTGCCAGTAGCAAGATCACCGTTAACATTTGATTTACCTCTCGATAAGTCTGAGGCCCTGGACTGAGTTATCGTTGCCTTTCGCCTTCGCGGAGATCGGCGACGATTTCGGCTGCGACTGCGCGTGCCTTTTCGGTATCCTCGGCGCCGAAGCTGATGGCGCCGACGCGAGCGTGTCCACCGCCGCCATAACGTTCGCACACTTCGGAGAGGTTGACCAGGCCGGTGACCGGCCGCTGCGTCCAAGGGCTGGTGCCGACGGAGATCTTGGTTCGCGTCTTTGTCCGCGTGACGGCGATGGTATAGGTGGCCTCGGGGTAGAAGTAGTAGGGCACGAATTTGTTGAGCGACTCAGTTTCCCGGTCGAGGATCTCGAGCGAAACCACGCCATCTTCAAGGTTGGCGCGCTGCCGGATGAGTTCTTTGGAGAGTTCGTGGCGCTCCCAGAGCGGGGCGACGCGCTCCCGGACGAAGGGCTGCTCAAGAATCTCGGCGAAGGGCATGGAGGTGAGGAGCGGGATGACGCGGGGAATGAAATCGCTGGTCTGCGCGTTTTCAATCACCATGGCAACTTTCATGGCCGGCGCCTTCATCTCGACGGCGGCTTCGGCATTCTCAAAGCGGGCGCCGTCGATGATGTCGGCCCATTTGAGCAGATCTTCCAGGCCGTCCGGCCTCCAGCCGAAGCGGTCACGGCCGATATCAGCGATCAGACCGGTGCAGGAGATGTAGTGTGGGTTGAAGAAATGGCGGTTGGCGCGTTCGCCGGGGTGCCCCTCGTCGCTACGCTGGCCGGCTTCGAAGTGCTGGCGCATCTCCGGCGTGAAGAAGGCACTTTCGTGATGATCGAACCACCAGGTGAGCTTGGGTGAGGTGGAGTATTTGAAGTCGACGATGGCGTTTTCGCCCGGGCCGAAGATGTCCTGACTCATGGCGCCGCCGGGCTGATGGGCAAGGCCGCAGTACTCGTAGGCCGAGGCTCCGCCGATCACTTCCCGGTGGAACTTGGTGAAGACGGCAGCCGAACACGCTCCATCAAAGCAGTTGTTGTGGTGCAAGACGCGGAAGTTCATTCATTCCTCTCTACCAGCTTAGAGCGACTCTCGGGGGAGCGCGGAGGTATCGAGCGAAAGACGTTTTCGTCTCCAGCCCGCAGCTCTCTCGGAACGTCTTCCGGAACCGGACGGCGCGCGCTCTCGTATCCCGCTCCAGGCGAAGCTGGGGTACGATGTGTCATCCCCGTCGTACCTTGAAACCTTAAAACAAAGCCGCAAAGAGGATTCTATATGCCTGAGCAGCCGGATGCACCGCTGGAGCCAGCGATCGAGCCCACCACCCAGGAGCCGGTAGGTGCCGTCGTGAGACGAATCTTTGTCGGTGATGATGGTCTGCGGGCGGGTTGGAGCCTGTTGCTCTTCTTCATCCTGATCTTTGCGGCCAGTATGTTGACCAACTTCATCATCTTCCACTTCCATCTGCTGCCGAAACCTCCGAAGGACCCGTCGGCGCAGCCGATAACAGCGAAGGGTACGCTGCGCTCGGACGGTCTGACTTTCGGGCTGACTGCGTTCGTGGCCTGGCTGATGTCCCTGATCGAGCGGCGCCCGTGGACGCGGTATGGGATCAAGGCCCAGCGGGCCATTCCGGACTTCTTCAGCGGCCTGGGCTGGGGATTCTTCTGCCTTTCGAGCCTGATCGGACTGCTGCTCTTGACGCATTCCATTGTGTTTACCGGGTCGGCGCTGCACGGCGCCGGGGCGCTTGGCTCGGGTGCCGTCTGGCTGGCGGGCTTTTTGTGCGTTGGCCTGGCGGAGGAGTTTCTGACCCGCGGCTATATCCAGTACACAGTCGCCCGTGGAATTTCGGGGATCACGCGCGCGCTCGACCCGCGCAACCGGTATTCGCATGCGTGGGGTTTCTGGGTCGCGGCGTTCCTGTTTTCGGCGTGCCTGTTCATGGCCGCGCACCTGGCCAATAGGGGCGAAACTCCGTGGGGCATTCTGCAGGTGGGCATGGCCGGAACCGTCTTTGCGTATTCGCTGTGGCGCACCGGTTCGCTTTGGTGGGCGATCGGGTTTCATACCTCGTGGGATTGGGCGCAGTCGTACTTTTATGGGACTAACGACTCCGGACTGGCGGCCGCAGGGCACTTGCTGAACAGCCATCCAGCGGGGAATGCGATGCTCTCCGGCGGATCCACCGGGCCGGAAGGAAGCATCCTGTGCACACCCATCTTCCTGCTGATTGCGGCCATCATCTATTACACGCTGCCGCGGCGCGAGTACCCGCTCACTCCGGATCAGAGCCCGTTGCCGCTCACCACGGACGGCGCGTCCGAAACGCATCTGGTGGACATGGCGGAGAGTCCTCGTATCACAACGCCGACAATTTAGACTCAAGCTCAGCCCATGAACAACGCTGAGCGCAACCAATACGATGCCATCGAGCACGAACCCCGGCTTGCGACCCGTCGCGAGCCCGGTGAACGAACGCTCCACCCGCACGATCCCTCGGCCATCGCGGCGGCGCTTCCGCCGGCTGATGTAGATTCTCGTCGGAAGCTGGCGGCACCGAGGCGCCGCTGGGCGGTTCGCCTGCTCAGGGCCGGGGTGGTGCTGCTCCTGCTGCTGGCGGCGGCGGGCGGCGGTGGGTTCTTCTATGCGCGGCACTGGCTGCGCGCGACCACGGCCGCCGCGCTGCCGCAGATCGATGGCACGCTTCCGGTGGCGGGGCTGCATGGAGCGGTTTCGGTGCAGCGGGACGTGCATGGGGTTCCGCATATACATGCCGGGTCGCTCGACGACCTGGTGTTCGCCCAGGCGTTTGTCACGGCGGAGGACCGGCTATTTCAGATGGATACGCTGCGCCGCCACGCGGCGGGTGAACTGGCGGAGATCCTCGGAGCGGCGTTGATTCCGCACGACAAGCTGCAACGCACGCTGCAGATACGGGCGGCGGCGGACCGCGCCGTGGCCGCGCTGCCGGCCGACCAGATACACCTGCTGGAGGTGTATGCGCAGGGCGTAAACGCCGCGATGGCACAGCAGGCGGCGCACCTGCCGATCGAGTTCCGGCTGCTGGGGTACCAGCCGGCGCCGTGGACGCCGCGCGACTCCGTGCTGGTGTCGCTGGCGATGTTTCAGGATCTGACCGATGAACATGCGACCAAGCTGGACCGTGAGGCGCTGACCGCGCAACTCACGGCGGCGGGCGCAGCCGACCTGATCCCCGACCTGTATCCGGTGGGCTCGTGGCGCGACCATCCTCCGGCCAACGCGGCGCCGGACCTGACCATTCCTGGTCCGCCGATTGAAGAGGTTCCGCTGGATGAATCACAGGCGCGGGTTGCGCGGCCGAACACCGGGCAGCCGGAGATGGAGCAACTCGCGCTGGGACAAGCGGGCATGGGCGACTGCCCGGCGTGCTTTCCGGGTTCGAACAACTGGGTGGTTTCGGGCGCGCATACAGCTTCGGGCAAGCCGCTGCTTTCGAACGATATGCATCTCACGGCGACGCTGCCGGGCATCTGGTACGAGGCTGATCTGGAGGCTCCGATGGAGGGAAGTTCGGAGCCGCTGCATGTGGCGGGGGTTTCAATCCCCGGGCTGCCGCTGATTGTGGTGGGGCACAATGCACATGTTGCATGGGGATTTACCAACCTCGGGGCGGATGTGCAGGATATCTATATCGAGAGCGTGCGCGGCAGCGGGGATGCGGCGGAGTTTCAGGCGGTGGATGGCTCGTGGCAGCCGGTGGTGCATCTGCCGGAGCTCATCAAAGTGAAGCACGGCAAGGACGTTGAGCTGGACGTGACGGCCACGCGGCATGGCGATGCGGTGACGCCAATTCTGACCCCGCTGCTGCCGGGTGAGACCCGGCAACTGGCGCTGCGCTGGGTGCTGTATGAGCCGGGCGTGGTGCAGATTCCGTCTCTGGACATCGATTCGGCGCATGACTGGCCGAGCTTTCTTGCGGCGTTCGCGAAGTTTGGCGGCCCGGCACAGAATGTGGTCTACGCGGACGACCAGGGACACATCGGGTACCATGCCGCGGGCCGGATTCCGCTGCGTGGACCGGCAGTCGGTCCGCCAGGCGAGCCGGCTGTCCGGGGGGAACTTGCGACGGATGTTGAGGCACCGCCCGCCTCGCCAGCTGCCAGCGCGGCTCAAACACCGCCCGCGCCAAATCTGGCGCAGCTGAGCGGGCCGCTAAGCCCGGTTCCGCTGAAGCCAAGCACGGCGCATGAGTGGTCGGGCATGATCCCGTTCGAGCAGCTTCCGCAGGTGTTCGATCCGCCGTCGGGGATCATCGCCACGGCGAATGGGCGGACGGCGCCGGACAACTACCCGTATCCCATCACGCTGAACTGGGGCGCGGCCTACCGCACCGAGCGCATCCTGCACCTGCTGCTGAACCGGACCGGGCTGCGGCCGGCCGATATGCTGGCGATCCAGACGGATGTGTACTCAGATTTCGATCATGTGCTGGCGCAGCGACTGGCGTATGCGCTGGACCACTCGTCCGCGCTGGCGGGAAAGGGCTATAAGCAGTCGCAGGCGAAGACTTTGCGCCAAGCGGCGGATTTCCTGCGGACGTGGAATGGGCGCATGACGACAGACTCGCCGGCGGCGGCCATCGTGTTCGCCACGCATAACGTGCTTTGGCCCATGTTGCTGGACCCGCATCTGAGGCCGGCGTCCGGAGAAAAGCTCGCCGGAGAAAAGCTGGCCGGAGAAAAGCCTGCCGGCGACAATCTGGAACCGGCGCTGCTGTACCAGTGGTACTCGCACGACTATGCGATGGAACAGCTGCTGATGCACACGCCCGAACGCTGGCTGCCGCCCGGCTTCTCGAACTGGGACGACCTGCTGGCGGCGGCGGTGCTCCGCGGACTAACCGACGCGAAGGCTCCGTCGGACCTGGCGAAGTGGAGGTATGGCAGCATCCACACGGTGGATGTCGAGCATCCGATCTTCGCCCAGCAGCCCGCGCTTGGGCGGCTGCTGGGCCGCCCTACCGGTACCGGCAACCTGCCGCAATCCGGCGACGGGACCACGGTGAAGCAGGTGGGCCACACCTTTGGCCCAAGTGAACGTTTTACGGCGGACTTCGGCAACCTGGACGGCTCGACGCTGAACATTGTGCTGGGGCAGTCCGCGAACCCGGACAGTGCGTGGTTCCTCGACCAGTTTCCGGCCTGGTATCACGGAACGACTTTCGCCCTGCCATTCACAGACCAGAGCGTCAATCAGGCGGCGACGCATACGCTGACGCTGAGTCCGAAGTGAGTTGCGGCTTTGTGATTCAGGATGCCGCAGCGAAAGGGCCTGATGCCGACCCGAACCCATCGTGTTGTGATTCCGCTGGCTGCGTTGGCGGCCGTGCTCCCGCTGCTGTGGCATGGACCATCGTGCGGACATGACTTTGATTTTCATGTGCTCTCATGGCTGGAGGCAGCAAGCCAGCTGGCGCACTTCAGCTATCCGCGCTGGGCATATACGCCGGCGTGGAATGCGGGCGAGCCACGGTTTCTGTTCTATCCGCCGCTGTCGTGGATGCTGGGAGCGCTGCTGGGGCTGGGGCTGCCGTGGCACCTCGTTCCTGCGGCGTTCACCTGGATTGCGCTGACGCTTTCGGGGTTCAGCATGCATCGGCTGGTCCGCCGGTATGCCGGTGGACCGGCTGCGCTCGTGGCGGCGGTGCTCTACCTTGCGAATCCGTACATGCTGTTCACGGCGTATGAGCGGACGGCTTACGGGGAGCTGCTGGCGGCGGCGTGGATGCCGCTGCTCTTCCAGGCGGCGCTAGCGGCGCGGATCGACGTGGCCGAGCTGGCGTTGCCTGTAGCTTTGCTGTGGCTGACCAATGCTCCGGCCGGAGTGATGGGCTGCTATGCGCTGGCGTTCGTGACGCTGGCCAGGCTGCTGCTGCCGCGCGCAGACCGGCACGGTGGCAGCGTACCGGCGATGGGCCGGCTTGAGACCGGTCTGCGGGTGTTTGCCGCAGCCGTGCTGGGGCTGGCGCTGAGCTGCTTCTACCTGATTCCGGCAGCCATCGAGCGGCGGTTCGTGCAGACCGGAATGGCGGTGATCTCGGGGATGCGGATCGCCGACAACACGCTGTTCCATCACATGCCGCCGTCACCGGACAACGCCGCGCACGATGTGGTGCTGCACAAAGCTTCGGTCATCGCGGTTGGGTTGCTGGCGAGCATCGCGGCCGCGGTTGCTCTAGCTCGAGGCGCCCGGCCGGAAGGCAGGTCCGAAAGCAAAGTTCGGGCGCTGCTGCCGCTGGTCCTGCTTGCCGGGCTGATCGCGTTTTTGCTGACGCCGGCGTCGCTGCCGGTCTGGGCTTATACGCCGGAGCTGAAATTCCTGCAGTTTCCGTGGCGGCTGATGTCCCTGCTGGCGGCGATCCTGGGGGTATTCGCGAGCCTTGCGTTCGAACGCCTGAAGCTGGCTGGCTGGCGCAGCGCGGCGCTGGCCGCGGGCCTCGTGGCCGCCCTCATCGCCCTCGCGTGGCCGGACTTTCACCAGTCCTGCGACGTTGAAGACACGGTTGAGGCGCGGGTCGCGCTGTTTCATTCCAACCGCGGCACCGATCCGACAGACGAATACACCCCCGTCACCGCAGATAACGACTCCATCCGCCATCCACCACAGCAGACGGATCCTCCTTACTGGCTGGTCCCGGCATCGCCCGACCCCGCAGGGGACGCGATCAATACACCGGCCCCCGCAAACGTCGAGCCCGGCCCCGCGCCGAGTTCCTTGGCGCTGACGCTGACGACGCCCGAGTTTCTCATCCTGAATCTCCGCCAGTTTCCAGACTGGCAGATCACGCTTAACGGCAAGCCTGTCACCCCGTGCCCCGAGGTGCGGGATGACGGGCTGTTAACGCTCGCACTGCCTGCCGGGTCCGACACGGTTCACATCGCCTTCAGGCGCACGCCCGATCAGACCGCGGGCATGGCGATCTCAGGCGTTGCCGCGCTGATCGCGCTCGGGCTCTGGCGCAGGCGGGCGGCTTCGCCTGCCTTTGGCTAGTACAGTTTGACCAGAAATCGCATCCATCCGCTACACTCCTCCACACACGCGCAGCCGGGGAACCGGCAGCACAAAATCGCCATCAGAGAACCGAGACCATGCCCACTCAGCCCGGACACCTGCCTGCTCCCGATGCCCTCGTCGATATTCCTCGCCTCATCACCGCGTACTATGCGCTCAAGCCCGATCCCTCGATTGCCGCGCAGCGGGTCGCGTTCGGCACCTCCGGCCATCGCGGCAGCGCGCTGCACACGTCGTTCAACGACGCCCATATCGCGGCGATCACACAGGCCATCGTGGAATATCGCCGGGAGAACCAGGTAAGCGGCCCGCTCTTCCTGGCCAAGGACACGCACGCGCTCTCGGACCCGGCGTTCGCCACCGCGCTCGAGGTGCTGGCCGCCAATGAGGCGACGGTGATGGTCGATTCTTCGCTCGGCTATACGCCGACGCCGGCGCTCTCCCACGCCATCCTGAGCTATAACCGTGATCGCATCGCGGACCTCGCCGACGGCATCGTGATCACGCCGTCGCACAATCCGCCCGAGGATGGCGGCTTCAAGTACAACCCGCCGAACGGCGGACCGGCCGATACGTCAGCGACCAGGTGGATCGAGAATCGCGCGAATGAGCTGATCGCCGCACCCGATGGGATCAGGCGGATTTCGTATGCTCAGGCGATCAACGGCAACGAGACGCACCGGCACGATTTTCTGACGGCGTACGTGGACGATCTCTCGAACGTGATCGACTTCGATCCACTGCAGAACTCGGCCCTGAAGCTTGCGGTCGATCCGCTGGGCGGAGCCGGTGTCTACTACTGGCCGCGCATCATCGACCAGTACAACCTCAACGTGGAGTTGCTGAACCCGCACGTCGATCCAACCTTTCGTTTCATGACCGCCGACTGGGACGGCAAGATTCGCATGGACTGCTCCAGCCCGTACGCGATGGCGTCGGTGATCGAGAAGTCGAAGGCGGCCCAGTATGACGTGGCGTGGGCGTGCGACACCGACCACGATCGGCACGGGATTGTGGCGAAGTCGTGCGGATTACTGAACCCGAATCACTTCCTTGCGACCGCTATCCAGTACCTGTTCACGCATCGGGCGGGGTGGGCGCAGAACGTCGGCATCGGCAAGACGCTGGTCTCGTCGAGCATGATCGATCGTGTCGCCAAGGGTCTGAACCGGCCGATGCTGGAGGTTCCGGTAGGCTTCAAATGGTTTGTCGATGGGTTGATCGACGGAACACTGGGCTTTGTGGGCGAGGAATCGGCAGGCGCCAGCTTCCTGCGCCGCAACGGCGCCGTGTGGACGACGGACAAGGACGGACTGATCATGGGGCTGCTCGCTGCGGAGATGACGGTGGTGACAGGCAAAGATCCGGGCCAGCTCTACGAAGAACTGACGGCAAAGTACGGCAGCCCGGTATACCAGCGCATCGACGCGGCCGCAAGCAAGGAACAGAAGGCGAAGCTGGGCAAACTTTCTGCCTCGCAGGTGACCGCAACCGAACTCGCCGGGGACAAGATCACGGCGATTCTGACCGAGGCTCCGGGCAACCACGCGCCGATCGGCGGCCTGAAGGTGACGACCGGCGAGGGCTGGTTTGCCGCGAGGCCAAGCGGGACCGAGGACGTCTACAAGATCTATGCCGAGTCATTCAGAGGCGAAGAACACCTGAAGCAGATCCAGCAGGAGGCGCAGGCGCTGGTGAACGCGGCCATCGCGTAGCTGTGTGACCGGCCGTATCATGTCGCCTAACGGCAATTTTCACTGAACGACTCCAATAGGATGCTCTACTGTCATCCAACTCCGCTGTGCGGCCCACATTCTCTTCGGAGCCAAGCCTCGTGAAGATTCTTGTCGGCATCCTCATTGCACTTGCGCTGATCGTCGTGATCGCCGGAGTGACGGCATACGCCATCGGCGCGCGACTTCCGGTGAACCACACCGCCAGTGTGACGGGAACAGTCGAAGCGTCGCCCGAGCGCGTCTTCGCTATCATCACGGACGTTGGTGCCGCTCCGAAGTGGCGGAAGGCGGTGAAAACGGTGCAGGTGCTTCCGCCCGATGCGGGACGGGATCACTGGGTGGAAGATCTGGGTCATAAGACTCGGATGAACTTTCTCGCCACGCGCACCGTGCCGCCGGACGCGCAACAGCATGCTTTGCGCGAGGTGCTGCTGGACGTCCCGGGCGCTTCCTACGGAGGCACCTGGACCTACCAGATCCAGCCCGGCCCAAGCCCCAACCAGACCATCCTGCAGATCACCGAGACCGGCTTCATCCACCCGCCAATCTACCGGTTCATGATGACCCACCTTTTCGGCATGACGCGCAACCTCGATCAGTACATGCACGATCTTCAGGCGGAAGCACGGAAATCCTGAGGCGCGCGGCACGACGGAGCGGGTCTGCAATGCGTAGCTCTCCCAACCCAAGATGAAAGCCTGTTCATCCTGCGTGAGTTGACAGCCCTATCCGCGAAGCGAAGACTTAAGGGTGAAGGACGCTCATGCCAAAGTTCGCTGCCGCACCCGAAGTTCAGACTATTCCCACCACCAACAAGCACCTGGTCCGCTGGGTCGAGAAGATGGCCGAGCTCTGCCAGCCGGCGCGCATTCACTGGATCGACGGCTCCGACGCCGAAAACAAGTGGCTCTGCGAGCAGCTGGTTGAAGCCGGTACCTTTACACGGCTGTCGCCGCAGAAGTGGCCCGGCTGCTTCTACGCCCGGTCTTCACCCAATGACGTCGCGAGAGTGGAAGACCGCACCTTTATTTGCTCGCTTTCGAAGGATACTGCCGGCCCGACCAACAACTGGGAAGACCCGTTCGTGATGCGGCGCAAGCTGAAGGCATTGTTTCGCGGCTCCATGCGCGGACGCACCATGTACGTCATGCCGTTCTCGATGGGGCCGATCGGGTCTCCCATGTCGCAGATCGGCGTGCAGTTGACCGACTCCGCCTATGCGGTGGTGAACATGCGCATCATGGCGCGCATTGGCACGCCGGTCTACAAGGAGATCGAGAAAGACGAGAAACGGGTCGTGCCTTGCCTGCACTCGCTGGGTGCGCCGCTGGCGCCCGGCCAGACCGACGTGCCTTGGCCGCAGAACGACACCAAGTACATCGTGCACTTCCCCGAAACCCGCGAGATCTGGTCGTTTGGCAGTGGATACGGCGGCAATGCGCTGCTGGGAAAGAAGTGCTTCGCGCTGCGCATTGCGTCGAACATCGCCCGCGATGAAGGCTGGATGGCCGAGCACATGCTGATCGTCGGCGTGGAATCGCCGGCCGACGCCCACGGCAAGACGGAGAAGACCTACGTGGCCGCGGCCTTTCCGAGCGCCTGCGGCAAGACCAACTTCGCCATGATGATTCCACCGGCGGGGTTTGACGGATGGAAAGTGTGGACGGTCGGGGACGACATCGCCTGGATTAAGCCCGACGCAACCGGGCAACTACGCGCCATCAACCCGGAGTCAGGCTTCTTCGGCGTCGCGCCGGGCACCAGCGCGAAGACCAACCCCAACGCCATGGCGGCTCTGCGCGCCAACACCATCTTCACCAACGTCGCACTGGTTACCGAGAATGGCGTTCCGAACGGCGACATCTGGTGGGAGGGGATGACCGAGATCCCGCCCGCCGAGGCGCTAGACTGGCGCGGCCAGCCGTGGACGCCTGCCTCAGCCACGCCCGCCGCGCATCCCAACGGACGCTTTACCGCGCCCGCCGCGCAGTGCCCCACCATCGATCCTTCGTGGGAGGATCCGAACGGGGTGCTGATCTCCGCGTTCATCTTCGGCGGACGCCGCGCAACCACCATGCCGCTCGTCTTCCAGGCCTTCAACTGGTCGTCGGGCGTCTATGTCGGGGCAACCACGGGTTCCGAGACGACGGCCGCTGCCGGCGGTGCGCTCGGCAAAGTTCGCCGCGATCCTATGGCCATGCTTCCCTTCTGCGGATACCACATGGGCGACTACTTCCGGCACTGGCTGCGCATGCAGCGTTCGCTCTCCAGCACGCCGCGCATCTTCCACGTCAATTGGTTTCGCAAGGATGAATTCGGCAAGTTTCTCTGGCCCGGATACAGCGAGAACATGCGGGTGCTGAAGTGGATCGTCGATCGCGTTCGCGGCCGGGTCCGCGGCAAGGAGACGCCGATCGGATGGACGCCCAAGTACAACGACATCCACTGGAAGGGGCTGGATTTCTCCTACGAGCAGTTTCAGCAGCTGCAGGCGGTCGATCGCGAGGCGTGGAAGCGGGAGGTGATCGGCCATGAAGAGCTCTTCCTGCTGCTGCACGACCACCTTCCGGCGGAGATGATTTATGAGCGCGAACTGCTGATCTGCCGTCTCTGATTCGGCACGCCAGGCCGGCAATTTCCCATTTCCCCGCTTGACTCCAGCGACGGAGTTCGGTAGATTGAAGTTTAGGGCATGGCTCCTCGCGCTTGCGTTGAGTTGAGCCGGCCTTAACGAAGTCCACCCACTTCGTTGCTCTAACGGAATAGCCACGCATCAGCCCCCACCGCGCTGCGTGGCTTTCCTTTTTTCGGCGCCCGCTGCTTCGCTCCGGAATCCGAAACGTTTCTACACGGCTTCTGTTGAACGAATCGAATCGACCGCGCAATTGGCGGCTCCGCTCCGCGTCATGCCCACCGCGCTATACTGCCCCTGTCCGCACGAAAGGGCGCGCATCATGGCTGACGTCGATGTCCTGCTGAAACCCCGTGAGGCCGCCGCCGCGCTCGGCGTTAGCTATCCCACGCTGAAGCACTGGATCCTTGCCGGATCGCTGAAGACGATCAAGACGCCAGGAGGCCATCACCGCATCCCGCAAAGCGCGTTGAATCCTCTGCTCAGGTCGAAACCGTCCGGCGCCAAGGAGCGCCAGGAGTCGCGGGAGCGCTTCCGCGCCGTGAGCGGACGCAACCAGCTGGTCGGGCGTATCGCCGAGGTCAAGATCTCGGGCTTGCTGGCCCAGGTGATCCTCGAAATTGGCGACCAGAAGATCACCTCGATCATTACCTCGGACGCCGCGCGGGAGATGCAGCTGCGCAAGGGGCAGACCGCCGCCGCCCTGATGAAGGCGACGGAGGTCATGATTGTGAGGGTGTGAGTTTTCTCCTTCGGGCTTCGAGGAAGCGCCTGAAGCCCTCACGCAGTCGACAAGTGTCGCCTCGGTGTCTCTCAGCAGGATCAGTTCCTACTCTCGGAGAAGCGTCGTTCAGCGCGGATTCTGAAAGCAGCCGCCGGCGATGGAAGGAATGAGCATCACCTCGTCGCCATCCTGAAAGGCGTAGGCCTCGCCGCCCAGAAAGCGGATATCTTCGTCGTTGACGTAGATGTTGATGAAGCGGCGGAGCTTGCCGGATTCGTCCTTGATCTGGGTCGAGAGCGCGGGGAAGTTCTGGTCGATGTCGGCGATCAGGCCGGGGAGATCGGCGGCCTCGCTGGTGAGCTGCCTCTGTCCGTCGGTATGGCGGACGAAGGCGGTCGGAAGGATGATCTTGATGGAAATGGCGACGCTCCTGAAGGCAGTAATCTTCGGTTGCTTGCTTTTCTTAGTGGCTCCGGCTGCGGGTGCACCGTGTGGTTCACGCGGCGCTAGTCGGCGGCGACGAGAGCCGGTTCGAGAGCGCCGTCGAGTTCGGCGAGATAGTCGGCGAAGTCGGCCAGGCGCGGACGGACGGCGCGATTGAGGACGTAGCGATCTGCGATCGCATCCGTAGTCTTGAGCCCGTTGCCGGTGATGCAGACGACGGTCGTCTGATCGCGTCCGATGCGGCCCTGCTGGTAGAGACGGGCGGCCACCGCGGTGGTCACGCCGCCGGCAGTCTCGGTGAAGATGCCCTCCGTCTCGGCGAGTTCCTGGATCCCCGCAACCAGCTCAATGTCGGAGACATCCTCCGCCCAGCCACCCGAAGCCTGGATCATGCGGCTTGCTGCGGGACCGTCCGCCGGGTTGCCGATGGCGAGCGAGCGGGCGATGGTATTGGGGCGCTGCGGGATGATGTCGTCCGAGCCCTCGCGGACAGAGCGTGCGATAGGCGAGCAGCCCATGGCCTGCGCGCCGAAGAACTTGACTGGCTTGGCTTCCACCAGGCCGAGCTCAACCAGTTCCGCAAAGGCCTTCTTCAGCTTACGGATGAGGCTGCCCCCGGCCATAGGGCAGACGACGTTGTCGGGCAGGCGCCAGCCGAGCTGTTCGGCGATCTCGTAGCCCTGGGTCTTGGAGCCTTCGGCGTAGTACGGGCGCAGGTTTACGTTGACGAAGCCGTAGCTGTACTCGTCGGCGATGAGGGTGCAGAGGCGGTTGACGTGGTCGTAGTTGCCGTCGATCCGGATCAGGCGTGCGCCGTAGATGAGGGTGTTGAGGATCTTGGCGGGCTCGAGGTCGGCCGGGACCAGGATCGTCGCCTGCAAGCCGAGACGCGCTGCCTGTGCGGCGACTGAGTTCGCAAGATTTCCTGTGGACGAGCAGCCGACCGTGGTGAAGCCGAACTTTCGCGCGTTGGCAAGTGCCACCGAGACGACGCGATCCTTGAAGGAGAGCGTGGGAAAGCATACTGAGTCGTTCTTGATGTAGAGATTGGTGGCGCCGATGCGGCGGCCGAGCTGCTTTGCACGGACCAATGGGGTGAAGCCGACGGGCAGGTCCGGCTCGAAACCTTCAGGGATGGGCAGCAGCGCGGCGTAGCGCCAGATATCATGCGGGCCGGCGGCGATCGTCTGGCGGGTGAAGCGGCCTTCGCGCCGGATGGCTTCAAGGTCGTAGTGAATTTCGAGGGGTGCCAGGCACTCCGGGCACCCGGAGAGAGGACGATTACCAAAGTGGCGTCCGCATTCGTTGCACTTCAGCTCGTAGGTCTGACAGGAATACTCCATTGCTCAGCTCCCGGTGATTTGAGGGGGCTGGCCTGGATTGACGCTTTCTCTTTGGGAAGGGGGAAATGGAAACGCGGGGTTTGCAGGATTGCCGGAGTTCTGGCCGCCCGCGTGCTCCGAATCTCATGTTCCCTGTACCGGCCGCAATGCGGCCGACTTCCAGGAGAGAGTTGACACCGGTACGCCTTTGTTCTGTCCGGTTGTCGTGGCGTCAAAGGGCTCGTCCCTCAACCACTCTGCATGAAATTCAAATCGGCTTTCACCGACTGGAATGTTCTGGTTGTAGCACGGTGAGACGGAGGATGCAAGGACGGATGTGGAGGAGGGATTCGAAGGTGTACCACCCCTCCTACCGATTGTTGCTTATATCCTTCAAGGCAAAAGGGTTAGGTCTGGTACACAAGAGTGCAGTCGAGCCACTTTGGCACGCCACGTGCGTAGCCGGAATTTCACTTTATCTGGACGGCTCAGGGAATACTTCAGTAACTTCAGTGCGTCTCGAAGGTCTTGCGTACCCCCTCGACGAAAGCGGCGGGATCGAATTCGGTGCGCAGGATCTCGTCCGGGCAGTCGGTGAGCAGGGCGACGCGCCAGTTGCAGACGAAGGCGACGAGCTGACCGTGGTGAATGGTCTTGATCTCGGAGCAGAGGCGCTCGGCGTCGCGCACCGCCTCTTCGCCCTCGACGTCAATGAGGACCAGGCTGGGCGCATTCTGCCGGAACAGGGCCAGAGCTTCTTCGTGGTCGCAGGTCGACTCCACGGTGAAGCCGGAGAGGCGCAGAATCTGGTCGCGGATGGGGCGAAGCACTTCGCGCTTGCAAACGTGGAGGATGGAGGGATCGGGTGCAGCGGGTGAAGTCATGGTAGGGTCCCGGGAAGCGCCAGCATGCAGAGTTCGGCGGGGATCCCGCGGCGCGGGAGTCAGTGCCTGGAATGCATCCGCTTCCCTGCACCGTTCGCGGGTCGCGGTAATGGTGTCTTCGTGATTCCTATTTTAGAGCAGTTCACCCGTTGCTGAACAACACAGAAGCCATCGATCCTTGCGTTTCTTCGAAAGAGACCGCCGTCGGCGCCGGAAGCGCTGGACTCACGCGAAGGGAGTTCGATTTGCCCGGTCGGCGGCCACCGCTCCCCAGATCATGGCGATGGGGTGAAGCGCGGCGATAGCCCAGCCAAACGTCAGGATGCCGAGCACCACGTAGAGCACCAGCATGATCAACGCACCGGGCACGGTGCTGTAGAGCATGCCAAACGGCCCGAGGAAGAATGTCAGTACCAACGACAACACCACGCTTTTGCGGTTCGCCATCCTTGCTGAGATGCGCGTGGCCTTGCGTTGAGGTGGTTGTTGGACCTTGAGAAAAGTCCCCACGCTGCGAGAATCGTGTGACGGAAAGTTCGGTACAGTCCGGAACACGGTTCTAGACGAAAGGCGGATCAGCGCTTTCCTCGATCTTGTCAAGCAGGCTTGAGTGTGAGCCAGCATACACAAGCAGCCAGAGCCGGAGCGGGAGGCAATCAGCGCTTGCGGGGGATGGTGAGATCGAGATCGGCTCCGACCTGTTGCTTGGTGAGCAGGATGATCTGCCCGGTGTGCTGCTGGACGTGTCCGACGACGTGGCTGATCGCTTCGAGCAAGGTCATAGCCTCCCAGCCGCTGCCGGGCTGTGGGTTGGTGATCTCGAGCAGGCGCTGATCGGGGACCTCGGCGATGACCTGGCGGGCGGCGGCGAGGGTTTCGGCGAAGTGCCGGCGGATTTCGTTGACGGTCTGCGTAGGCAGCAGGAACTCGGCGTCGCGCGCCCGGACGTCGGGCTGGCCCGCGATGCCGTGGAGGATCCATTGCCGCATATTGCCGGCCAGGTGCTGGAGCAGGTTGGCGATCGAGTTTTCGTGAGGCGCGCTGCGATGGAGGATTTGTTCGTCGGTGAGCCGATCGAGGCAGCGGTTGAGGTCGCGCTCGGACTGTTCGAGGCGGTAGACGGAGTAGCGGCGAAAGACTTCGGGAATGGTTTCGGACATGCGGAGATGGTAGAGCAAAGACGGAGCTGAGCGGTTTCAGAGCACGATCTTCTCAGAGCGGTATCTTCAGAGCGGTATCTTCAGAGCAGGAGGTGGCCTGCTTCGGCTAGGGTGGCGGAGAGAAAATCGCGCAGGATGCGGACCCTGCCGGCAGCCAGTGTCCGCGCTGCGGGCAGCCGGATGAGGGGCGGGAGAGTTTCGAGTGCCTTCTGGAGCGAGGCGACGGCCTGGGTGAAGGTCTGGAAGCGGGTGTCACGGCCGATCTTGCAGACGGTGCGAAGGGCGCCGATGGAGCCGAGCTGTTCGAGGATGTCGGCGTCGCGCAGGATGGTGGCTTCAATGGTCTCGGGGGTGTGGGACGGCTGGTGGGTGCGGATAGCTTGCTGGACGGCTGGGATTTTGGACTCGGGGAAGCCGAAGTTGCGGAGGATTTCGGGGGCCTGGGCGACGGCGTAGGCGGTGTTGTCCCAGCGTGCGAGGGCTTCCGGGTCTTCGGGGCGATGGCCGGTAAACACGCCGAGATCGTGCAGGTAGACGGCGGCGTAGACAATGTCGTCGTCGTAGGTTTCGGCGGCGCCGATCTGCTGGGTAAGGGCGTAGAGGCGGGGCTGATGGCCGAATTTCTCGGGCGGTTTTGCCTGGGTGTGGATGTAGCCGTAGAGGGTTGTGCGCCACGGTTCCGGCATGGGCAGGCTCCTGAGGGAATCACCCAACGATAACGCCTCGCCTGCGGCGATGCGCGATCACCGGGCACGCGGCGCAGGCATTTTCTTCGATTGCGTCATGTAGATGTAGCCGGAGTCGGCAGGGGATACTTTAGAATCGCCCCGGTCTGTACCTGCGATCCGTTGAGAAGCTGAACGGCTATGCGGGCGGCGTACATCCCATCCATCTCGCTCAAACGCTAACACCGAACGAAACCCGGTCCTCTCCGGTCTGGTCGGGATTTTTGAAACACTCTCTTAGCGGAGGCGGTCGACGAGGTCCGTATTGGAGTTGGCGGTGAGCGGCAGGGTCGGCTGGATGTTGACCAGAAGATCTTCCTTGCGCATGACGAGGGTGGTGGCGTTGAGCGAGGCGAGTTCGAAGCCGTGGCCGTGGGTGATGGCGTCGGTAGGGCAGGCCTCGACGCAGTAGCCGCAGAAGATGCAGCGGTTGTAGTCGATGTTGTAGACCTTGGCGTAGCGCTCGGCGGAGGAGATGCGGACTTCGTCGGTGTTTTCTGCGGCCTCGATGTAGATGCAGTTGGAGGGGCAGGCGGCGGCGCAGAGGAAGCAGGCGACACACTTTTCG
>CAJCHN010000075.1 GCA_903970285.1 Rhodanobacteraceae bacterium
ATGGTGCGGCCGTCCAGCCGCGGCGGGGTGCCGGTCTTCAGGCGCGCGCCGCGCAGGCCGAGCCGCTTGAGCGACTCGCCCAGGTGGATGGAGGCAGGCTCGTTCGGCGTGCGTCCGGCCGAGACCTGGCGCTCCCCGCAATGGATGAGGCCGTTCAGGAAGGTGCCGGTGGTGACGATGGTGGTGCGGGCGTAGATGCGGGAGCCGTCGCGGAGGATGAGGCCAAGGCAGTGCCGGAGGGAGATTCCCGATGCCTCTTCCCATGCCTCAGAAGCAAGGCGTGGGGCACCCGCACCCGGAGCTTCGGTGATGATCAGGTCGGCGACTTCGGCTTCGTGCAGCGAGAGGTTGGGAACGGACTCCAGGAGTTCGCGCATGCGGACGCGGTAGAGCGCCTTGTCGCACTGGGCGCGAGGGCTCCAGACGGCGGGACCGCGGGAGGTGTTGAGCAGGCGGAACTGGATGCCGCACTGATCGGCGACGATGCCCATGACGCCGCCGAGCGCGTCGATCTCGCGCACCAGGTGACCCTTGGCGATGCCGCCGATCGCGGGATTGCAGGACATCTGGGCGACGAGGTTCAGGTTCAGGGTGAACAAGGCGGTGTTCAGACCCATGCGCGCGGCGGCGGCGGCGGCCTCGCAGCCGGCGTGTCCGGCACCGACCACGACGACATCGAACTGCGAACCTGGCGGCACGTCCTCATTCTAGATCGTGAGAATTCGAGGCCACGACCCTCCCCCCTGCCGATTGTTGCTTATATTCCTCAGACCATTGGACTTAGGGGTGGAACAGGCATACAGGCTGCACCAAGAATTATGCATCGATGAGCGGCGAGAAACGTCCGTTCACGCGGGCCGTTTGATGGCGAATTCAACCTGCACGTGAATCTCGACCGGAACCGGTTGTCCGTTCTTCAGGGCGGGCCTGAAGCGGTATTGCTCGACGGCCTGCAGGGCGTTTTCGTCGAACTTCCCGCCGCCGCTCTTCACGACGCGGACGTTGTGCGGAAGCCCATCGGTCCCGACGACGAGGTCAAGCACCACCACGCTCTTTCTCTTGAAGAAGACGTTGGGATACTCAGGTGCGGGTTGAACGACGGGCTGTGGTGGTGCGACGCCGCCCCCGACCTGCTCGACTTTGCTGTTGGGGTCTTGCTGGAAGTGGATGAGGATTGCCAGGAGCAGGGCGAACATGCGGTCAGGCTAGCACACGCGCCGGGGAGAGATGGCCCAGCCGCTGGCGGCTTCGGCGTTCGAATCCGGAGTGCGCAACCTCTGCGGCAGGCTAGAATCGGCGCATGAAGCTCAGGATGACCATGCTTTTCGCGATGATGATGATGGGCGGACTCTGCGGCGCTGGTTTACAGGCGCAGCAGATTCCCGCCGCGATCACGACCGATCCCGCACCGGATATGGCGAATCCGCCGAAGATGGAGGCGTTTCAACTGCCCAGCCACGGCGCGCTGGTGAACGCGCTGTTCTACCAGGCGGCGGGAGCTGGCCCGCATGGGACCATCGTGCTGCTGCACGGATTTCCTGGTAACGAAAAGAATCTAGACCTGGCACAGGCGATCCGGCGCGACGGCTGGAACGTGCTGTACTTCGACTACCGCGGCAGCTGGGGCTCGCCCGGAGGGTTCAGCTTCGCGCACTGCATGGAGGATGTGGAGGCTGCAGTCGAGTATCTGCGCAATCCGGCGAACGCGAAGAAGCTGCGTGTGGATCCGGGTGCGATCGTGCTGATGGGGCACAGCATGGGCGGGATGATCGCGCTGTACACGGCGGCGCACGATCCCCGGGTGCTGGCGGCCGGCGTTTTCTCCGCGGCAGACATGGCCGGCCTTGCGCAGCCGCCCGCGGGCGCATCCGCCGAGGTGAAGGCGCAGATGCAGAAGCGGATTGCGGCGGCTCTGGCCGAGGAGGGGATGGCGCCACTGGCGGGGTGCACGCCGGAGGGTCTGGCGGCGGAGCTGATGGCGCATCCGGAGTGGAGTCTCGCCGCGGATGCGGAGGGACTCGCGGCGAAACCGGTGCTGATTGTGACCTCGGATGACGGCGGCGCGGAGCCGGCGGCAAAGCTTGCCGAACGGATTGGCGCAGCCGGGAACCAGGAGGTGAAGTACGTGCATGTGGCGACGGACCACGGCTTCAGCGGCAAGCGGATCGAGCTTGAAGAGCAGATGCTGGCCGGGCTGGACTATTTGAAGACGAGGTAAAGACAGGAGAGACCGGCCGTGGTCGAACCAATGCGGGGGAGCAGCGCCGGTGCAAGCTAGAGCAGAGCCCGGTCGAGGTGAACGTAGCCTCCGTCGATGTGGATGTACTGGCCGGTGGTGTGGGCGGATTGGGTGGGCGAGAGCAGGAAGACGACGCCGGCGGCGATCTCCGCGGGTGTGGTCATGCGGTGGCCGAGCGGAATCTTCTGCTCGATCTGCGCCAGCCTGGCCGCGGGATCCTCGAGCCTGGCGAGCCAGGCCTGGTAGGCCGGGGTCATCACCTCGGCGGGCAAGATGGCATTGACGCGAATGCCGAACGGCAGGAGATCCACCGCCCACTCGCGGGTGAGGGCGAGCATGGCTCCCTTCGCCGCCGCGTAGCCCGAGGTTCCGCCCTGGCCGGTAAGTGCCACCTTGGAGGCGATGTTGAGGATGGTTCCGCGGGTGCGTTTGAGCGCGGGCAGCGCAGCCTGGGCCAGCACGAAGGTGTGGAGCAGATTGATGCGGAGGCTTTGCTGAAACTGTTCGAGCGTGCCGCCGGCGAGCGAGACGCCGTCGTTGACGCCTGCGTTATTGACCAGGGCGAAGAGGTCACCGTGACGCGCCTGGACGGTTTCGATGGCCTGGGTGCAGGCGTCGGGGTCGCCAAGCTCCAGCTCGATCAGGTCGGCCGGCGCGCCCGAGGACTTGAGTTCGTCGAGCAGGGCGGTTACCTCAGGAGCCTTGCGGTTGAGAATGACGACGCGTGCACCTTCGGCCAGGCAGGCGCGGGTAATGGCTTCGCCGATGCCGCCGCCGGCGCCGGCGGTGATGACGATGAGGTTGTCTGCGAGGCTGAGGTCCATCGGGTCTCCGGGGAGGTGAACGGCGGATTTCGTGAGTTTGAAGTTTGGTGTGATCGAGTTGAGAGTTTGTCGAGATGCTCCGCCAGCGGCGGAAGCGAACACGCTCCCTCCTCAGCGGAGATTGAAGAAGCCGCCGTCGATCGGATAGTCGCAGCCGGTGATGAAGCTGGCGGCGTCGGAGCAGAGGTAGAGGGCGAGCAGGGCGATCTCGCCCGGGACGCCCATGCGGCCGATGGGTTGGGCGGCGGCAAGCTTAGCGAAGGTCTCCGCCTCCTTTCCGGGATAATTCCTGGCCACAAAGCCATCGACGAAGGGCGTGTGCACGCGCGCGGGTGAGATGCAGTTGACGCGGATGCCGTCGGCGAGCAGGTCGCGCGCCACGGAGAGCGTCATGGCGAGCACCGCGCCCTTGGTCATGGAGTAGGCGAAGCGGTCGGGCAGGCCGGCGGTGGCGGCAATCGAAGCGAGATTGAGGATGACGCCGGAGCCACGGGCCTGCATGGCGGGGATGGCGGCCTGCATGGTGAGGAAGGTTCCGCGGACGTTCACGCGGTAGAGGCGGTCGAAGTCGGCGGGAGTGGTGTTGAGGACGGTGCCGACGTGGGCGATGCCGGCGGAGTTGACCAGGATATTGCAGGGCCCCTCGGCAGCGAAGGCCCGGGCAATGGAGGACTCGTCGGAGACGTCGCAGGCGACGCCCTTGGCGAAGTGTCCGCAGTCTGCCGCAGCCTGGACGGCGGCTTCTTCATTCACGTCGAGGATGGTGACCAAAGCGCCGGCCCGGGCGAAGAGGCGCGCGATGGCGTTGCCGATGCCGCTGGCTCCGCCGGTGATGAAGGCCAGTTTTCCGGAGAGGTGGAAGGGGTTTTCCATACCGGATGATGGTAGCTGAGATTCAAGGGAGAACGATGGACCAGCGCCGGGCGCCGCTTTGAAAGGGATGCGTTAGGCTGAATCTTCAGGCGCCGGAGTGGCCGGAGAGATGGGGTGCGATGGCGTGAAGGATGTAAGGATCACGAGGGTACGGGTGGTCGATCTGCGTTTTCCCACCTCGCGGGAGCAGATCGGATCGGATGCGGTGAACAAGGATCCGGATTACTCGGCGGCGTACTGCATGCTGGATACGGACGGCGAATGTACCGGGCATGGGCTGACGTTCACGCTGGGCCGCGGAACCGACCTGGTGGTGCAGGCGGCGGAGTACCTGGGCGGATTTGTGGTGGGGAAGACGCTGGCGGAGATTACCGCGGGCTTTGTGGCCTTTTCGCGGCTGCTGACGGATGAGACCCAGTTTCGCTGGCTGGGGCCGGAGAAGGGTGTGATCCACCTGGCATGCGGCGCGCTGATCAACGCGGTGTGGGACCTCTGGGCGAAGGTGGAAGGCAAACCGGTGTGGCGGCTGCTGGCGGAGATGCCGTCCGCGCAATTGGTTTCGTTGATCGACTTCCGCTATATCGACGATGCGCTGAGCCCGCAGGAAGCGCTGGACATCCTGGACGAGGGGATTCGCAGCGGGATGGTGGAACGGCTCTCGGTGCTTCAAACCCAGGGTTACCCCGCTTACACGACGAGTGTGGGCTGGTTCGGGTACCCGGAGGAGAAGATCCGGCGGCTGGCGCGCGAGGCCCTGGCCGACGGATGGACGCACTTCAAGCTGAAGGTAGGCGGGGATGCGGCGGAGGACTTGCGGCGCGGACGCATCGTCCGGGAGGAGATCGGCTGGAGCAACCGGCTGATGCTGGACGCGAACCAGAAGTGGGGTGTGCTCGAAGCCATCGAGCGGACCAGACAGTTGCAGGAGTTGGCGCCGTGGTGGATGGAAGAGCCGACCAGTCCGGACGACATTCTGGGGCATGCGCGTATCCGGCGGGAGGTGGCGCCGACGCGCATCGCGACCGGCGAGCACTGCCACAACCGCGTGATGTTCAAGCAGTTGCTGCAGGCGGGTGCCATCGATGTGTGCCAGATCGATAGCTGCCGGGTGGCGGGGGTGAACGAGAACCTGGCGATCCTGCTGATGGCGGCGAAGTTCGGTGTACCGGTATGCCCGCATGCCGGCGGGGTGGGGCTGTGCGAGTATGTGCAGCACCTTTCCATCTTCGATTTTCTTCGGGTTTCGCGCACGATGGAGGATCGGGTGATCGAATTCGTGGATCATCTGCATGAGCACTTTCTGGAGCCGGTCGAGATCCGGCGGGGAAGGTATCAGGTGCCGCAGCGGCCGGGGTACAGCATCGAAATCTTTGCGGATTCGCTGGAGCGGTTTGCATTTCCAGGCGGCGCGGTTTGGAGCGGGGGACGATGAAGATTGTGCGGTTCGAGGGTGGGGTCGGGGTGATGACCGACGCCGGCGTGATGGATGTGAGCGCCGCAGCCGAATCGATGGATGCGCTGATGGGCGGCGGGGCGGAGGCTCTGGCGCGGGTTCGGGCGGCGCTGGAGACGGGTGCGGCGAAGCCAGGCGTCAAGCTGCTGGCGCCGGTGACCGCGCATCCGCGGATCTTCGGCATCGGGCTGAACTATGCGGAGCATGCCGCCGAATCAAAGATGAAGACGCAGGCGGTGCCGACCGTGTTCATCAAGCTGGCGTCCTCGGTGTGTGGCCCGGGCGATGCGATTGTGCTGCCGAAGAACTCGACCGAGCCGGATTACGAGGCGGAGCTTGGCGTGGTGATCGGGGAGGGTGGATTTCGCATTGCGGCGGGCGACTGGAAGCGGCACGTGTTCGGGTACACGATCGTGAACGACGTGAGCGCGCGGGATGTGCAGCTGGCGACGTCGCAGTGGACGCTGGGCAAGAGCTTTCCCACGTTTACACCGGTGGGCCCTTGGGTGGTGACGGCGGATGAGATCGCCGATCCTCATGAATTGGAGATTGCGCTATCGATTGACTCACCCGGCGGCAGCGCAGAAGAACTGCAGCATTCGAACACGCGACACCTGATCTTTCGCGTGCCGGAGTTGATCGAGTACATCTCGTCCCTCGTGCCGCTGGAGCCGGGGGATATCATCTCAACCGGAACGCCGCAGGGTGTCGGGCTGGGGCGGGAACCGAAGCGCTGGCTGAAGCCCGGCGAGGAGATCGTCATCACCATCGAGGGCATCGGCGAGCTGCGCAACCGGACGGTGGCGGAGAGCGAAGGCGGTCCGATGCCCGCGTAGAACGAGGCCGGTGAGAGCGCGACGCTTCTCGCGGATCAGGGCTTCAGGCGAATGGCAAGGCTTCAGGCGAATCAAGGCTTCAGGCGAAGGGCAGGGCTTCAGTCACTACCCCGGGAGAGGCCGGGTGCGGGCACAAGGAGCAGCCGCGTTCTTATCGCCGCGCTCCCACTCCTTTGTTCGCTTCCGCTTCGAGCAGGGCGCGGGCAGCGTCCAGGCTGATGGTTTCACCGTCGACCACAAACTCGTACACGCCGGCGTTGTTCGGGATGGAGATGACATGCTCGACCTTGTGGCCGCGGTCGCGAAGTTCCTGGGCAATCAGTTCGGTGTCGATCATGTGAAGTGAGATGCCGGCAGGCCGGAGCGTGGCGGGACATTCTTCGGCTGCTGTCCCCGGCTGGAGAGATGGCCTTACTGCCATGCGACGGTGGTCGCGGCGTTCAGATCGAACCCGATCGCCGGCAGGCCGTTCGGATCGTTCTCGAGGGTCGCGTTTCTCCCGTTCACCGTCACGCTGTGCGGCGTCACGAAGCGCCAGCGCAGGATGATGTGCGGCGTGAGGTTTTTCGCCGGGGCGGCAGTGCCGAAATCGGGCGGGGTGATCTTCAGCGTGTCGCCGGAGCGGACGAGCGTGCGCCCTTCGAAGTCCGTGATCCGGGTGTCGCTTTGCGCCGCTTCGCCCAGAATTTCGAAGACCCGCCGGTTGTCGAGCGTATGGACCTTCTGGTTGCCGGATTCGTCCGCCGGGACCAGCGTCATGACGTCTTCGGGAATCTTCGGCAGGATCGTTCCTTTGCGGGCAAAGACCGGGATGGTGTCGAGCGGAGCCTTGACCACCAGCGTCGCCGGTCCGGTAGCAGGCTCGCCGGTGAACAGGTTCAGCCAGTCGCCGGCAGGCAGGTACACAGGCCGGCTGGTGTTCTGGTCGAGCACCGGCGCCACCAGCAAGTCGGGCCCGAACAGGTACTCGTCCTTGATCTCGCGGGCGCGGGCATCGTCCTGGTAGCCCAGCACCAGCGCCCGCATGATCGGCACGCCGGAGAGCGCGGCCTGCTGCGCGGCGGCATAGCGGTAGGGAAACAGCGACATGTGCAGCACGGCGAATTTGCGGTAGGTGTCGAGCGCCGGCGTTGCGCCCGGGCTGCCCTGGTCGAAGGTCCACGGCGTGATGTTGGCCTGGCTGTGAATCTCCATCACCGGGGTGAATGCGGCGAACTCCGTCCATCGCTGCAGCAGCGTGGGATTGGGCGTGTCCGGCTGCTTCTCGTAGCCGCCCAGGTCGGCAGACCAAAGCGGCATGCCGGATAAACCCGCCGACAAGCCTGCGGTGACCACCGTGGGCAGACCATTGGCCGGACTGAAGCTGGCCTCGTTATCGCCTGCCCACACGAAGCCGATGCCATTTGCCCCGGTAGTGACCGAACGGCAAAACAGCGCGCCATCTCCCTTCAGGTCGTTCTGCACCACCTCTTCGACCGCGTTGTTGTAAAGCGCAGCGTAGCGATTGCGCATCAGCCGCGGGTCGGTGCCGTCGCCGAACTTCAGGTCCGGCGTCAGGAACGAGCCCTCCGCGTCATCATCCTTGAAGCCGTCGGCGCCGGCTGCGACCGCCAGGCGAAGCTGGTCCTGCCACCAGGCTTTGGCATTCCGATTGGTGAAGTCGATCAGCGATCCCTGGCCCTTCCACCACCCGCCCACGTAGGGGCTTCCGTCCGCCCTGCGCACAAAGAACCCGCGCTCGGCCGCCACCGCATAGTTGGGGCTCACCTCGTCGATCTTGCCGGAGAAACCCGGCTCGCTGGGCGGCCCGGATTTGTTGTTGATCCAGGGTGTATGCCAAAGCACCAGCTTGTACCCGGATTCATGCAGATGCTTCACCATGGCCGGCGCATCGTCGAACTGCCTGGGGTTGAACTGGTAGGAGTTGTACGCCGTCTCCCATGGCGAATCGAGCACGATGACCGAGGCCGGAAGGCCAAGTTCACGCGCCCGGTCTACATCCTCGCGCACCTCTTTCTCGGAGCTGTGGAAGTCGCGCGACTGCCAGGGCGCGAACGCCCAGTACGGCGGAACGATGACGCGTCCGGCGAGCGCGGAAAATGCCGACAGAATGGCCGGGAAGCGGCCCGGCGCATCCGGCGCCCCGGTAAAGAGCAGCAGCCGCAGGCGGTCGGTGACCGCGTCGATGGTGATCTGCTCTTTGTCCGACGCGTTGAAGTCGAAAGTTGCGTCGCCAGTGGTCTGCAGCCACATGCCAAAGCCGCTGGTGGACATGAAAAACGGGATGGGCTTGTAGGTACTCGAGCCCTTCGGCCCCGGCGTATCGAGCGAGAGATTGTGGACCACGGTGTGCGCCCGGTCGAGCGTGTCGAAGTGCTCGCCGGTCCCGTAGTACGAGGCGGAGTCGGTCACATAGAAGCGCCAGTACCCCACGTCGTAGGCCAGCGATGTCAACTCATAAACGCCCGGAGAAACCAGCTTGAGGTGCAGCTTGGAGGTCTCGACGCGGTCGCCGTTGAAGTCGAAGTCGTGCATGAGCAGGGTCTTGCCCGAGGGCAGCGTCAGCGCGATCGAATCCAGCGACGTGCGGCTGAAGCCCTCGACGGCCGCTTCGTCATGCGGCGCTGCCTGCTCCGTCGCCGGAGCGGCCGCGGCCTGAGCGGCCGCAGGAGCCGCTGGAGCCGTCGGAGCGGTCGCAGGAGCGGCTGGAATCGAAGGAGCCGTAGGAGCCGTAGGAGTCTCCTGACAGGAGAGCGTCCGGGCGGAAACAGATCCGGCCGCGAAGCTGAGCGACAACGCGAGCGGGAGTGCGGAACGGATGTGCATGGCGGCCTCGGCTTGCGGAACCGGCGCTGGGGAGGCGCCGTCGTCTACTGTACCGCAGGCCGGTGACGAGGGCGCCGGGGACGCCCGCCGCTACATGTTCGTGTGGCCGCCGCGCATCTCCTCATTGAAGGTGGGCTTGATGAATGCCAGGGCTTCCGCCAGGTGAGCGCGAAACTCCTCCGCGCGTGCTCGCAATGCGTCACTGGCAGACGCAAACTCACCGCCCGCCGCGAGCGTCACCAGGCCCTCCTTCGCCAGCGTAGCCGCCGACGCTTTCAGGTCGGCCGGCGTGGTGTTCAGATACTGTGCATCCTGCGGGTCCGCCAGCCATACTGGCGCGCCGCCGCCCAGCGCCGCCGAAAACCAGTAGGTCTTCGCCGCCAGAAACTGCCTGCGCTGCGGCTCCGCGGTGTCGTTGAAGATAAACTTCTTCTGCCACAGCGAGTAGTAGCGCGTGGTCACCGGCACCGGCTGGCGGTTGCCCGACTTCACCAGCTCGAGCTGACCCATATCGAACGTCTTGCGCACCGCGTTCAGGATGAACGACTCGGCAAATGGCTGCTCCGGCGCGCGCACAATCTCGCGGAAGGTCACAGTCATCGCCGCGGCAATCTTGGCATGCAGGGGGCTGGGCCGGCCATCCGCGTCGGGGGCCAGCAGGTGCACCTGCCCATGCACCACCGAGGTGTCGGCGCCGGCGGTCGACTCATGAAACGGCCACGCGAACTGGGTGTAGCGCAGCGGAATGCCGCTCAGCGTCAGAATCGCATCCGGCAGCGGATTCTGGAGCCGCTTCGCCGTATCCGCCACAAAGAGGTTGAGCTGCTCGGCGAACTCCGGCCGATCCACGTCGAAGGAGTCCGAAAGCTCAAGCTGTAACTGCTTCTCCGGATGTCCGGAGAGCGCAAGCGCAAACCGCGTGGTGGGGTCGCCGGCAAAGCTGGTGGCCGGCTCGGAGCTGAGGACGAGGACGCCGTGCGCGGCGGCGAAGGCGGTAAGGCGCGGAATCAAGGCGGAGTTGGTGGCGAGAGACATGCCTCCATTCTAAAGGTTTTGACTTTGATCCAAGATGCCTTAACCGAGAACGTGCAGCGTAGAACGAACATCGCGAGCAACTTCCTCTCTCCACCTGCTCCGCGGAATCTCGATAGACTCGGCCTATGACGATGCTTGGCCTGCTGAGCGTGTTGTTTACCGCCGCCGCCCTGTTTGGCTGGCTGAGCGAGCGCGTGCTCAAGGTGCCGCAGACCATCGGCTCCATGGGTCTCACCGTCTTCGCCTCGGTCGCGCTCATCCTGCTCAGCGGCGTCGACCCCGCGCTGCATCAGTGGGCGCTCGGCGTGGTCGGCCAGGTCGATCTCCGCGTGCTCATCCTGCATGGCGGCCTGGGCCTGCTGCTCTTCGCCGGAGCCTTCCTGCTCAACCTGGACGTGCTCCGTTGCGAGAAGCTTCCGGTCGGCATGCTCGCCGTCTTCGCCACGCTGCTCTCGACCGCGGGCGTCGCAACCCTTGCCTTCTACACCCTGCCGCTGCTTGGCCTGCGCGTCAGCTGGATCGAGGCCATGCTGTTCGGCGCGCTCATCTCGCCGACCGACCCCATCGCCGTGCTGGAAATGCTGCAGCGCGTCGGTGTCGATAAGGAGATTGAAGCCCAGCTCGCCGGGGAGTCCCTGTTCAACGACGGTGTGGGCGCGGTCCTGTTCCTCGCGGTCCTGGGCATGGCCGAAGGCCGGCAGATCACGCTCGGCCACACCGCCGCGCTGCTGATCGTGCAGGCAGGTGGTGGCCTGCTGCTGGGGGTTGCGCTCGCCTGGCTCGCCAGCGAGATGATGCGCCGCGTCGATCGCTACCAGGTCGAAATCCTCATCACCCTCGCGCTCGCGCTCGGCGGCTATGCGGTCGCGGACCGGCTGCATCTCTCCGCTCCGCTCGAAGCGGTCGCTGCCGGCCTCGCGCTACGCCAGTTCAACTCCAAACATACCCACCGCGAGATCTCACACGAGGACCTCGAGCGTTTCTGGACGCTGGTCGACGAGGTCCAGAACGCGATCCTGTTCGTCGTGCTCGGGCTCGAAGTGCTGGCAATCGACTTCACGCGCAAGAGCTTCTTCGTTGGTTCAGCGGCGATCGTCATAGTCAGTGTGGCGCGCGTGGTCAGCGTGGTCGCGGTGATGGCCGCAGTGCGGCTGATGCAGCCCCGTCTGCGCACCTCGCTGCTGGCGCTCAGCTGGGGCGGCCTGCGTGGCGGCCTCTCCATCGCCCTGGCGCTGAGCGTTCCGGTGGCGGCCGGGCAGCACTGGATCCTGGCAACCACCTACCTGGTGGTGGTCTTCTCGGTCATCGTGCAGGGCGGCAGCCTGAACGCGGTGATGAAGTGGAAGCGGCCGAGGCTGGAGTCGAAGCTCGCGGTCTAGCGGGCCGGGCGAAGCAATGGGCGGCGTCCGGGACCGAAACCGGCTAAAGCCTACTCTTTAGAATGGCTGGATGGGTTCAGGTTTTCAGCTCTTCCATACCGTTCCCGGCGGTGGCCGGCGCGGCCGTCTCAACCTTCCGCATGGCACGGTCGAAACCCCCGTCTTCATGCCGGTGGGCACCGCCGCCACCGTCAAGGCGGTCGACCAGCGAACCCTTGAAACCCTCGGCGAAAGCGCCGCCGGCGCGCAGATCATCCTCGCCAATACCTATCACCTCTATCTGCGCCCCGGCCACGAGCTGATCCGGCGCCTGGGCGGGGTCCATCGGTTTATGAGCTGGGACCGCCCCATGCTCACCGACTCCGGCGGCTTCCAGGTCTTCTCCCTCAGCCAGTTGCGCACGATCACGCCCGAAGGCGTCGAGTTCCGGTCTCATCTGGACGGCAGCAAACACTTCTTCTCGCCCGAGCACTCCATGGGGGTGCAGATCGCGCTCGGGGCCGACATCCTGATGGCCTTCGATGAGTGCGTCGAGCATCCCGCCAGCTATGAGCGCACCCGCGACTCGCTCGGCCTGACCCACGCCTGGGCGGAGCGTTCCGTCCGCTACTTCGCCGAGCACAAGCACGAAGTCCCCTGGTTTGAAGCCAGAGACGGCCAGACTCAGCGCCTCTTCGGCATCGTGCAGGGTGGCATGTATCCCGATCTGCGCCGCGAATCCGCCGCGCGGCTGGTGGAGATGGACCTGCCCGGCTACGCCATCGGCGGCCTGGCGGTCGGCGAGCCGCGCGAGGTCACCCGCGACATGATCGCCCGGACCCTCGAGTGGCTGCCGCAGGACAAGCCCCGCTACGTGATGGGGGTCGGCTATCCCGACGAGATCGAGGAGTACGCGCGCATGGGCGTCGACATGATGGACTGCGTGCTGCCCACGCGTTCCGGCCGCCACGGCCTGGTGTTTGCGCGGCTCGACGGCGAACTTACCCGGCTCAACCTCAAGAAGCTGGAGTTTGCCGAAGATCGGCGTCCCATCGACCCCGCCTGCACCTGCCCGGTCTGCCGCCGGTACACCCGCGCCTACCTTCGCCACCTCTTCTCGTCGGGTGAGCCGCTGGCCGCGAGCCTGCTCTCGATTCACAACCTCAGCTTCTATCTCGACACCATGGAGCGCGTCCGCCGCGACCTGGCTGGAACCGGGCTGCCGCAAGAAAGCGAAAGCAGCCAAGCGACTTCTACGCCCGCCGCGTAGTCTCAAGGAGTTGGCAGCCGCACGGGGAGCGCGTGGGGCAGACCAGAACGGCGGAGGAACGATGGACGGAGAGCTGGACCGGTTACGGCGTTTGTATGCGGCGATGGAAGACGAACATGTTCTCGACTTGGCGCGGGATATGGAGGATTTGACGGTAGACGCGAAGCTGGCGCTGACGGACGAACTGCGCCGCCGCAACCTGGCACCGCCGCCGGTTGCGCCCCTGGCCAGCCCGGTGCTGGTGCAATCCGGCCCGGCCCCCGAGCCAATCGTCGAAGAAGAACGCGCCTTCGGCTTTGGCGTCGGCGTCCCCGGCATCTTCCCGGGGGGCGAGCCGGCTGTCGAACAGGCGCTCGAACCTGGCGGTGAAGTCCGCTCCGGCATGGTGGGCCTCATCTCCTTCTTTGACGGGCTGGAGCTCTCGCGTGCGTGCGCCGCGCTTGAAGATGCGGATATCTCACCGGCCATCGAGGAGATCGCCGGCGACCCCACCATCGGCACCTCGCCCCGCATGGAGCTCTGGGTCGACGCTGCCGATATCGAACGCAGCAAGCTCATCCTGCGCCAGAAGCTCGGCCTGTTTCCGCTGCCGGAGGTGGACGAGGCCGGCGACCAGGAGGAGATTCCGGCTGGAGACGGCACGGTCGGCCAGTTTGCCTCGAATGCCGAGGCGAACGAGGTGCGAGCGCTGCTGACGCAGTCCGGCTTTGCCGCGATCGTCGATGCCCCCGAGGACGCCGAAGACGCGTGGCTGGTGAAGGTCGATCCAGCCGAGCAGGAAGCTGCACTGGCCCTGCTCGCCCGGCACCTCGGCGTCGAGTAGACCGCAGTCGCATGGAGCTGGAAACGAGGAAAACCTTGCCGGGCGACGCCGGGCCGCCGTGCTTTTCTTGACACCACGCCATCGCTCCGCCATGCTTAACGGTTGAGAGCCCTGTATTTTCAGGCGCTCCGCAGCTCTCGGCGCACCTGCCGCCGGGCCGCGACAATTCAGCTCCTCGGCGCGGCTTGAGCCCTCGGGAAACCCGCCCGCCTGACTGGTAAGTGTGTAGTGACCGTTTTGGGAATGTTCCTGCAGTTTGGCGGCGGCAGTGGCGCGGCCGGTCTCACCAGCTTCGCGTTGCCCGTGCTTGTCATCGCCGCGATGTACTTCCTGCTGATCGCGCCCAACCAGAAGAAACAGAAGGCGTGGCAGCAGATGCTCTCGAGCCTCAAGGCCGGGGACAAGGTCACCACCTCCGGAGGCCTGCGCGGCACCATCCTCCAGGTGAAGGACGAGGTCGTCGTGCTGCGCGTGCTCCCCGACAATCTGAAGCTTGAATTCGTCAAGAGCGCCATCTCGGCGGTCACCACGGACGAGGTTAAGAGCTAGGCCAAATGAAATGGATGCACCCGCGTCGCGATAGACTGAGGCGACACGGATTTCAGATGTTCAGATTTCAGATGTTCAGGAAGAGATATTAAGAGCCCCGCGGCGCAGCGTCACCGGCCGCAGACGCGGGAATCCTCGAAAACACCATCATGGGTAAGAATCTCGCCACCAAACTGGCTCTCATCGTCGCCGTCCTGCTGTTCTTCATCTACGGCATCTTTGGTCCGCAGAGCACGCAGCGCGCCTCCAAATACTCGCTCAAGCAGGCGCTCGCCGACAACATCCACCTCGGGCTCGACCTGAAGGGTGGAACCCACCTGGTGCTGCAGGTGCACGTCGCCGAGGCGATCGGCTCGGAGACCGATCGCGACGTCCAGCGCATCGAGACCGCACTCCAGGGCGCGGGCGTTTCCGGAGCGCAGGTCGCCAAACTCGACCCGCAGCATCCTGAGGTGATCACCATCACCGGGGTCTCCGCGACCCAGGGCTCGCAGGTTCGCTCGCTGCTCGGCACCAACGAGTACGCCAACTACGATGTCACCACCGCTCCCGATGGCACCATCCGGGTCGCGATGAAGCCCTCCGCCATCAAGGATCTGGAAGCCCACACCCTCGACACCTCCATCGAGGTCATCCGCGATCGCATCGACCGGCTCGGCGTCTCCGAACCCATCATTCAGAAGTACGGCCTCGGCGACAACCAGATCCTGGTCGAGCTGCCCGGCATCGACAACCCGGAGCAGGTTGAGGATGCGATTCAATCGACCGCCAAGCTCGCCGTCCATGCCGTGGTCAGCGGACCCTACGCCAACGAGCAGGCTGCCATGTCCGCGCTGAACAACGTCATTCCGCCGGACGACATCCTGCTTCACGGCAGCTCCAACGCCAACTCGCCCGACGAGGTGTGGCTGCTCAAGCGCGCCAGCGAGGTGGAAGGCACCGACTTCCGCGGCGCCCGCGCCGGCACCGACATCAACGGCCGTCCCAATATCCAGTTCACCCTCACGACCGAAGCCGGAAACCGCTTCTACAAGTACACCTCCGAGCACTCCAAGGCCAGCTCCGATCCCGGGTCCATGGCCATCGTACTCGGCAACACCGTACGCCAGGTCGCCGGCATCAACGACGCCATCCGCGACCAGGGCCAGATCGACGGCAGCTTTACCCAGCAGGAGGTCGACGACGTCTCGCTGATGCTGCGCACCGGCGCCCTGCCCGCCTCCATCTCCTACCTGGAGACGCGCACCGTCGGCCCGTCGCTCGGCGCCGCCAGCATCAGGCAGGGGGTCACCGCCGCCATCCTCGGCATGGCCGCCGTCATGCTCTTCATGCTGGTCTACTACAAGGGCTCGGGCATCAACGCGGACCTCGCGCTGATCCTCAACCTCATCATTCTGCTCGGCTTCATGGGTTACTCGCACGCTGTGCTGACGCTGCCGGGAATCGCCGGCGTCATCCTCACCATCGGTATGGGCGTCGACTCGAACGTGCTCATCTTCGAGCGTATCCGCGAGGAACTCCGCTCCGGCAAGACCGCTCCCGCCGCGGTCAAGGAAGGCTTCGCTCACGCCTGGATCACGATCGTCGACACCCACGTGACTACCATCGTCTCGGCCGTGATCCTGCTCATGTTCGGCACCGGTCCGGTCAAGGGATTCGCCGTGACCCTGATGGTCGGCCTCTTCGCCAACCTGGTGACCGCCGTCTTCGTCTCGCGCATGATCTTCGACTGGCACCTCAAGGACCGCCCGAAGACCGCGCCGCTCTCGATCTAACGCCTCGATCTGGCACCTCGCCGTACCGTGTACGCCGCGGCCCCCGCCGCACAAGGGATTAGGAAAAAGCATGGAACTGTTTCGTCAACCCAATATCGACTGGCTCGGCAAGAAGTGGTACTTCCTCGGGTTCTCGCTCATTTTCTCCGTTGCGGGCGTTCTCAGCCTGCTTTTCTGGCATCACCTGCCGCTCGGCGTCGACTTCAAGGGTGGCACTCACGTTACCGTCGCCTTCGCCGCGCCGCCCAATGAAGACCACATCCGCAACGCCTTCGACAAGGCTGGCATTCATGATGAGCGGGTGCAGCGTATCAGCGGCGCCGGTACGGCCGGCGGCAGCCAGGTGTCGAACCAGGTGGTGATCGCCCTGCCCGAGGCCACCGCGTCCGACACCAACCACGACCAGGGCCGCGCTGCCGTCGAAAATGCGCTCGCCGCCAACTACCACGACTCTGCCTTCCAGGTGCTGCAGGTCGATATCGTCGGCCCCACCGCCGGCAAGCAGCTGCAGAAGCAGGCCATCTACGCCACCATCTACTCGCTCGTCGGCATGCTCGCCTACCTCTGGTTCCGCTTCGAGCTCATCTACGGTGTGGCCGCCGTCGTTGCCGTCTTCCACGACACCCTCATCACCATCGGCGCCTTCTCGCTCACCAACCAGGAGATCACCCTCACCGTCATCGCCGCCATCCTCACCCTGATCGGCTACTCGATGAACGACACCGTGGTCGTCTTCGACCGCATCCGCGAGAATCTGGCTACCAGCCGCCGCGAAACCCTGCCCGACGTCGTCAATCGCAGCATCAACCAGACCCTCAGCCGGACCGTCCTCTCTTCCGGCCTCACGTTTCTCACCGTGATGTCGCTCTTCCTCTTCGGCGGCGAAGTGCTGCATGGCTTCTCGTTCGCGCTGGTCGTCGGCATCCTCATCGGCACGTACTCGTCGATCGCGGTCGCCGCACCCATGCTGGTCGCCTGGCAGGGCTACCGCGCCAGCAAGGGCAAGGCTGCGGCCACCCTGCCTGCGGGCCGGGCCAGGGCGTAGGGTACACCCCTGTAGGGTACATCCCCTGTAGCCGGTGTGCGGAAAGAAACCTGACCAGCCCCAATCGCTGGAGGTGACCCACTTCGGCTCGCGTCTTCGCGAGAAGAAGTGGGATGCATGCCGCTCGAAGCACTGCCTTTCCGCATCCCATGCGGCCTCAGCAGTACAGCTCTAAAATCGCAGTCCGCCCATGCCTGATCCTCCTCCCGGGAACAATCTGCATCACGCTGGTGTCTAAAGTTGTAGTCTCGGTTGCAGCGTCGTCCGCTCCGCTTCGGAGCACGATCCGCAACTCCGGCTCAAGGGTCTCCCACCAGGGACGTGGCGTCGCGCGATTGAGAGATCGCGATCTCGGTTCGTTCCTCCAAGCAGATTCGTTTCAGGAAATCTACGTCTTCGAGGCTGCCCCATGTTTGAAGATTCTCTCGTCGATTCCGGCGGTAAGCTGAAAACCAACTCGAAGTACTGGGTCTGGGCGACGCTCTGCCTCAACCTCGGCATCCTGGCCGTCATGATCATCCTCCCGCTGCTCTACCCGGAGGCTCTGCCCAAGACTGCCATGACCGCCATGCTGACCGCGCCGCCCCCACCCCCTCCACCGCCCCCACCCCCGCCGCCCGCTGCCGTCGTCCACCAGATCAAGGTGGTTGAAGTCAATGACGCCATGACGGTTCCCAAGATTCCCAAGAAGATCAGCATGGAGAAGGAAGAGGCCACGCCGCCTCCGCCCTCCACCAGTATCGCGGGAATGCAGGGTATGGCTGGCGGCTCCGCGAACGGCATCCCGGGCGGCATGTTCGGCGGTGCCGGCAGCGGTCCTCCGGTCGTGGTCAAGGCCGCTCCGCCGCCGAAGCCGGTTGGCCCCGCGCGCATCTCCGCCGGTGTGATCGCGGGTAACATCCTCGAGAAGACCACGCCCGTCTACCCGCCGATCGCCAAGCAGGCTCACGTTCAGGGTGCGGTGGTGTTGCACGCCATCATCGGCAAGGATGGCCGCATCCAGAACCTCAGCGTCGTCAGCGGCAACGCCATGCTGACCCAGTCGGCCATCGACGCGGTCAAGAGCTGGCGCTACAAGCCCTATCTGCTTAACGGCGAGCCCACCGAGGTCGACACCACGGTGACCGTCAACTTCAGCTTCGGCGGAGGTTAGCCCGAAGGGCTGCCGCTGCGGCAGCCTTCCGGCTTTGCTCGAGACCACCTCGTTCGCATGGATTCGCCGGGCGCTCCTCGCAGATTCACCGAGCGTCCGGCAAATTCGAGACCAACATCTTGATCCACTAACGTAACCGGAGGAAAGATTCCAGTGATTCTCGCCCACCTTGCATCCGCTGCTTCCAGCCACGCCTTCGCCGCGCTCGCCCTCTTTCAGGAGCCGGCAACCACCTCCTTCTCGCTGGCCGACATGTGGGCCCACATGAGCTGGATCCCCAAGGGCATCGTCATCCTGCTCTTCATCATGTCCATCTGGTCGCTGGCCGTCATGATCGATCGCGCGCTCTACTTCTCGGCCGCCCGCACCCAGTCGCGCGAGTTTGCCCCGAAGGTTGCGGGCGCGCTCAAGAACGGCAACCTCGACGAAGCGATCAAGGTCGCCGACCGCACCAAGAAGAGCCATCTGGCGGAGGTAGTTACGTCCGGCCTGCAGGAGTTCCGCAGCTTCGGTTCGGGCGGCGCCATCACCGATGAGCAGATCGAATCCTCCAAGCGTGCGCTCGAGCGCTCGGAAGCCATCGTCCACTCCAAGCTGAAGCGCGGACTCGGCGGACTCGCCACCATCGGTTCCACCGCGCCCTTCATCGGCCTGCTCGGCACCGTGATCGGTATTCTCAACGCCTTCCAGCAGATCGCCACCCAGAAGACCTCAGGAATCGGCGCCGTCGCCGGCGGTATCTCGGAGGCCCTGGTCACCACCGCCTTCGGTCTGGTCGTCGCCATCCCCGCCGTGATGACCTTCAACTACTTCACCAACAAGGTGGAAGCCTTCGACGTCGAGATGGACAACAGCTCGTCGGAACTGGTGGACTACTTCATCAAGCAGAGCCATCGGTAACGCAGCTTCGGGTGCTCCACGTCCCGCTTGAGGGCGGGACGTGGAGAGGCCTTCCTCAGGAATCTTTGAAACCACGGAGTGCGTGTACATGTCGATCGCGAAGCGGGACGAAGGTAAGAAAGTCAACTCGAACATCAACGTGACGCCGATGGTGGACGTGATGCTGGTGCTGCTGATCATCTTCATGGTCATCACCCCCATGCTGAACAACAAGGTCAACGTCGATCTGCCGACCGCGACCGCCGCCGTCGTGATGGACAACGCCAACAAGGAAGATGCCGTGACCATCGCGGTCACCCGCGACGGCAAGATCTTCCTCGGAGCCGACCAGGTCCAGCCCGACGATCTCGGCCCCAAGGTCTCGGCCAAGCTCGAAAACAAGACCGACAAGGAAGTCTTTCTGCGCGCCGACAACCGCGCCATGTACGGGCGGGTGATGGATGCGGTCGACGGCATCCGCGACGCCGGCGTCAGCCAGCTCGGGCTGCTGACCGAGAAGCGTGAGCAGTAACCCAGCGCCGTGAACGGCTCGTGGAACGCAACCTAGGAACCAGGCGCCGGGGGGTCGCCCCCAGGCAGCTATGCAGCACAAGGAGAATTCATTATGGGAATGGGTGGTGGAGGCGGAACCAACAGGGCAGTCTCCGAGATCAACGTAACCCCGCTGATTGACGTGCTGCTCGTACTCCTGATCATCTTCATGGTCATCGTGCCGGTAACTCCGAAGGGTCTCGACGCGCTGGTGCCGCAGCCCCCGAAGAATAAGGACGCGGAGCCCAACAAGGACACCATTGTGGTCTCGATCAACGGGGCGAAGGGCGGGCCGGTCAGCTACCTGATCAATACCGACTCCTTCAACAAGAGCGACATCGAGCCCAAGCTCCAGCAGATCTTCTCCGTCCGCCAGGACAAGGTCATGTTCGTCAAGGGCGATCCGGATCTCAACTATGGCACCATCGCCGAGGTGATCGACATGGGCCACCAGGCCGGGGTCGACAACATCGGCATCATCACCCCCAAGGTCGCCCAGGGGAACTAGAAGGACGCGTCAGAAATTCGTTGATCTGTTTCAAGGCCGAAGGCACGCGACACCCCCTGGGGCGCAGCCCCAGGGGGTGTCGCGACCACCTCGGGGACTGAAGCGCGAGACGATTCAGGCACGAACGAACCTGAGACTCGCCCACGAACGTGATGCGTCAGAAGCCCTGCAAGCCGCGTGAAGCGCAGCTCTGAGTAGCCTGAACACGGATCAGACGGACGGTACGGAGAGCATCGGATCAGGATTCTGGATTCGAATCCGTCACTGTCCATCTCGTCCGTGTTCGTCCTGTTACGGCCCTTTTAGGTTCAGGCTTGACCGTTCGCCCGGCAACTCCGACAATCAAAGGCAGCGTGCGCTCTCCGCCAAGCTTCTGAGGTTCCTTCCAACATGCTCTCTTACCTGGTTCTTCTGGCCGCCCTGCTCAGTCGCCTGCTTCCGCCCGTCCTGCACCTCACCGCCTGGAACTTCACCGCGGTGGGCGGAAGTCTGCTCTTCTTCGGCGCCCGCAGGCCGCGGTGGCAGGCGGCCATCGCCGTCCTCGCCCTGATGGTTACGGATTACCTGCTGACCGTACACGCCTACCACTGCGCCTTCCACGTCAGCGGATACCTGGTCACATGGGCCTGGTACGCCGGCGTCTGCCTGCTCGGCCATCAGATGCTGCGCCGCCCGTCCGCTGTGCGCGTCGCCGGCGCAGCCCTCGTCTCGGCCACGTCCTTCTTCCTGCTCAGCAACTTCGTCGTGTGGCTGGGCAGCATGTATGCACATACCGTCGCCGGCCTCTCCGCCTGCTACACCCTCGCGCTGCCGTTCTACCGCAACGACCTGCTGTCGACTGGCCTCACCGCCGGTGTGCTCTTCGGCCTGCCCGCCCTCGCCACCCGCCTGATGCGGCCTGTTCCAGCCTCGACCAGCGCCGCCTGATCACGCCTGCCGGCCGCGAGCTGCTCCGGGGTCTGCGCCGGAGCACCCTTGTGTTCCAAAGCTAAGTGTATTCCTTTGAAGAATATAAGCAACACTTGGTAGGGGTGGGTCTCAGGCTCTAGAACGCCTTCGTGACCCTCGTCCCGGATCGCCCGGCGTTCCTGTGTGCGCGTATCATCCTCCACAGATGCCTGCCGCTACCCTCCCAGCATCATCCCGCTCGTGGTTTCCGGCAGCCCTCGCCACGGCAGCGTACGTCGTCTCCACCCTGCTCATCCTGTTCGCCTCCTGGCGTCTGGCGGACCGCCACTTCATCTATCCGCTCGACGATACCTACATCAACATGGCCATGGCGAAGCAGTTCGCCGCTCACAACGTCTGGGGCGTCACGCCCTACGCCTTCAGCTCTTCCACCTCGTCGCCGCTGTATGTCCTGCTGCTCTCCGCCTGCTACCGGCTGACCGGACCGCTTGCCTGGATTCCCCTGCTGCTCTCCTGGGGCTTTGGCCTGGCCTCGATCCTGGTGGCCGGGCGTATGCTGGCCTCCCACCTGTCTCCCCGCTGGACCACCGCCGTTCTGCTCAGCTTTGTCTTGCTGACCCCTGTCTTCGCCATCGGCGTCCTCGGCATGGAGCACAGCCTCCACCTGCTGCTCACGCTGCTCTTCCTGGAGCAGTTAGGCGGGAGTGACGGGAAAAGCCGCCGAAGAGATGTGCTGCTCTTCACCGTCACCCTCTGCATGGTGGCCACCCGCTACGAAGGCCTGCTCGCCGCGGGCGCCGCCATCCTGCTACTCGCTGCCGGTCGCCGCTGGCGGCGCGTGCTTCTGGTGGCGGCCGCCGCTGCCCTGCCGGTCCTGTTTTACGCCTGGTTCTCGGTCTCACACGGTGGCGCGTGGCTGCCCAACTCGGTCCTTCTAAAGGGTTTTAGGACTCAAGGGTCCGGAGCCGCCAGCCGTCTGCACAGCCTGGCTGCGGCAACCTCAGACCATCTCGTCCGAGGCCCTCATCTCGTCTTCCTCACACTTGCCCTCGTGATCGTCTTCCTGGCGCTGCGCCGGATTCGAGCACCCCAGGCACTCGCATGTGGCGTCCTCGGCATCGCGGGACTGCTGCATCTCGTCGCAGCCGATGTCGGATGGGCGTTCCGCTACGAGGACTACCTGCTCGGTGCCGGCATGGTCGCCGTCGCTTCTGCCTGGCCGCCGCTATGGAGCCTGCGCCGCCGAGCCGCGCAGCTTGCGATTCTCCCCCTGCTGCTTGCCGCCGCCGTCCTCGGCCTGCGCAGCGGACTGGCCGCAGCGTATCTTCCCCATTACGCCCAGTCCATCTATCTCCAGCCTTGGCAGACAGCCCGCTTCCTGCGGTCGAACTACGCCGGCGCCACCATTGCCGCCAACGATATCGGCGCCATCAACTTCGCCGCCGACCTGCACTGCGTCGACCTTGCCGGCCTGGCCAGCGCCGCGATCTTCGAGGCCAAGCGACGGGGCGTTTACACCACCCGGGCGCTCGACCGAATCGCCAGCGCACAGGGCGTGCAGATCGCCGTGGTCCACGACAGCTGGTTCGCGGAGCACCCCGTGACGGCGATGGGTGGTCCGCCCCTGCCCGCCAGCTGGGTTCGCGTGCGACGCTGGAGCGTTCGGGAAAAGTACCAGCTGGGCGGCCGGACAGTCTCGTTCTACGCGGTCTCCCCGGCCTTGGCGCCTGAACTCCGCGCCCGCCTGGATGCGTTTGAGCGAACGCTGCCTGAAGGAGTGGCGATCGAGCGTTAGAACCAAACTTTCCGCTTTCGACACACTTAACGCTTCAATTCGCATATGGGAAACCCTGCTCTACACCTGCTCCTTCAGGACTTGTGGGCGTGCAGCCCCGGGCGTATATCTCTTCCTACCAGCAGAAACGCCACCTCACATCGGGGTAGCGGTGAGGCAGAGGATCACCCGGTTGCAAGTCTCAGGACCGGGTATGTTCCCTCTGCTCAACAATTTCCAGGCGCTGGCAAAGGCCGGCAGTCGCACGCTTCTGGTCCTTGGATCCTATCCTGCAGAGCATCCGCACGCACTAGGTGCAAAGTTCTGCGCGTCGTCTGCAGCACAACAAGAGCAATGATCTCCGGCGCGTCTGTGCCCTGCCTGCGGAAAGCTGTCTCCCCCCGCAGCCGACGCATTGCGCCCGGATGGAGGCATCTTCATGAGCGCTACGACCGTTCCTACCCTCACACCGAAAGCTCCAACCGCACCCGCAGGCAACGTCATCGCCCGCACCAACCTCAAGACCAGTCTGCCGGTCAGCCTGGCTTCCGGGGGAGATCTTCTCGCTTCCGTAGCTTCCAGCCTGCTCATCTACCGCGATCTCGCGATCGCCTTCACCACTCACTTCATCCAGACGTGGAGCGATCGCGGGATGGGCCAGCGGATGACCTGCTCCACCTGGCTGCCGCGTCCGGCAACCGATCAGGCCAACTACTTTGCCGTGGGCGACCTGATGATTCCTGATGGGGCAGGAAGCAATCCCAGCGGCCGCCTGGTCGGCGTCCTGGTAGCCGATATGCCCGAACTGCGCGTGCCCGGCAAAGGACCCGCGCTCATGGCGCCCCTCGGCTTCGAGACGGTTGGAGGCAGCCAGGTCTGCCGCATGATCGCCCCTCCCGGCTATGTCGCTCTCGGCGGAATCGCGCAATTTCATGGAGAGCCCAACCTCAACCAGTATCGCTGCGTTCGCGCCGATCTGGTGCTGGGGGCGAAGCCTTCCGAAGCCGAGTTGTACGACAACCGGGGCAACGGCAGGCAGGACAGCCTCAGCGTCTGGACCGTGAGCACGCCAGCCGCGCCGCCCGGCAAGGTCTACCTCGCCCCGCAGACCTTCATTCCGGTCGGCGAAGACGGCCGACCGGCCGCGAGTCACTTCTTCTGTTTGCAGTTCGATCTGCCCGACACCCTTGCCGCCGGTCAAGCGAGCGCGCAGGCTCCGACGCTCACCAGCATCCAGGCGGCGGCGGAGACCGGCCGTGGCACCACGTTCACCACCTTCCTGCCGTGGTATGCGGTGCGGGATGCGGGACTTTCGGACGTGCAGCGGATGCAGAGCACCCCGGTGTACTCGCTGTGCCGCACCGACATCTACACCCTGGCTTTAGGCCAGCATAACGGCACTGAAGCGCCCCAGCGCGTGCTCTTTTCGCTTACCGACGGAATCGCCACCGAAGATGTGGCCAGCTTTGCCGAGGCAGTAGGAATTTCACTGGGCACCGCCTCGTCGTTTGCCGTGCCAGGTCTCGCCGGATCCATCCAACTGAAGAACGACTTCAGCGGCGTCGACGGCTCGGGCGGCCTGCAGAAGACAACCGCGCTGCAGGCCACTCTCACCATCCCACCTGGCGTGAACGCCGCTGTGTATTCTCTCCGCAGCAGCTTCTCCCTCCAGCGCATGGATGGTACAAGCGTCACCACGCTGCAACCGGAGTTTGGCCGGCCAAACAGCATGTATGCCACACAGTCGCCGGCGCCGGGCAGCATCGCCGACAACGGACAAAAGGCGGGAGCGGTCAGCATCGAGCCGGTCCATTAGCCGCCTCCACGCAACACGCCGCGCCTCGCCGCTCGTCTCGCCGCCCGTCTCGTAGAAGGCCGGCTTCGACCATATCGCCTTACAAACGCATCAGGGCCGCCCGGAATGGGCGGCCCTGGTGCACTTGAACTTACATCAATCCGTCGCAGCGGATCCCGACAGCTCAGTCGTTGGAGTCTTCCCCTTCGCGTTCGGCGCGCTTCCAGTTCAGCAGATCGCCGAGCGTGGTCGAAGAGCTGGACGAGGAGGAAGATGAGCCGCCGTTGCCGCCCTTCTTGTTGCCTCCGCCAGAGTGCGGCTTTCCGCTCTCGCGCTCCTTGTAGAGCTCGACCTCCGCACGGCTGGCCTCTTCGCCGACTGCGCGGATGGAAAGACCGACCTTCTTCTCTTCCTGGTTCATCTTGACGATCTTGAACTCATGCTCCTCGCCGACTACCAGTTCAACCGGCTTACCATTCGCATCGACGGCTTCGGAGACGTGGCAGAGGCCCTCGACTCCTTCGGCAATCTCCACAAAAGCGCCAAACTGAGCGGTACGCAGCACCTTGCCCTTGATGACGTCACCGATGCGGTGCTGAGCAAAGAACGTATCCCAGACATCCGGCTGAAGCTGCTTGACGCCCAGCGAAAGGCGGCGATTCTCCGGCTCGACGCCCAGCACGATCGCCCGCACCTTCTCGCCCTTCTTCAGCACCTCGGAAGGATGCTTGATGCGCTTGGTCCAGCTCAGGTTCGAGACATGTACCAGGCCATCGATGCCGTCCTCAATCTCGATGAACGCGCCGAAGTCTGTCAGGTTGCGTACGCGGCCCTCGATGATAGCCCCGGTCGGGTACTTGTCTTCGAGCTGCTCCCAGGGGTTTTCCTGGAGCTGCTTCATGCCCAGCGAGATGCGGCGATCGTTCGGATTGACCGAGAGGATGATGGTGTCGACTTCATCGCCCGGCTTGACCATCTTCGACGGGTGCTTCATCCGTTTGGACCAGGTCATCTCGGAGACGTGAACCAGACCTTCGATGCCTTGCTCGAGCTCGACGAACGCGCCGTAGTCCGTGACCGAGAGCACGCGTCCTCGCACCTGGGCGCCAATCGGGTAACGCTCGGTCGCGTCCAGCCATGGGTCGGGCGTGAGCTGCTTAAAGCCCAGCGAAACCCGCTGCTTGTCCTTGTCGAACTTCAGCACCTTCACCTGGATCTCATCGCCCACATTCACCAGGTCCCTGGGATGAGTCAGCCGGCCCCAGCTCATGTCGGTGATGTGCAGCAAGCCATCCAGACCGCCCAGATCGACGAACGCACCGTAATCGGTCAGGTTCTTGACCGTACCGGTCAGGATGGAACCCTCTTCGAGCGTTGCCAGCGTCACGGACTTCTTCGCGTTCTGCTCTTCTTCGAGCAGCTCTTTGCGCGAGATGACGACGTTCCCGCGCTTCTTATTCAGCTTGATGACGCGGACTTCGATCTCAGTGCCCACGTAGCCGTCCAGATTGCGCACCGGGCGGACTTCAATCTGGGAGCCAGGCAGAAACGCCTTGATGCCGATATCGACCGTCAGGCCCCCCTTCACCCGCGAGACCACCATGCCTTTCACCGGGGCCTTGCTGTTGGCTGCCTCTTCAAGCTTGTCCCAGACCTTGTGGCGGAGCGCCTTCTCGTGCGACACGATGTACCCGCCGCCGTGCGCCTCTTCCCGCTCGACCACCACCTCAACCTGATCGCCCGGTTGGAACTTGGACACACCTTGCAGGTCCAGCACCTGGTCGAGCGGCAACAGACCCTCGGACTTGAGCCCGATATCGACCACCACATGCTTGTCGGTGATCTTGACCACGGTTCCGGTGATGATCACCTCTTCGGCGGTCAGGTTCTGCGCGGCTGCTGACTCGACGGCTTGCTCGCGGTCAAAACTCGCGAGCGCTGCGGCAAAGTCGGAGTCGTCGTAGTCCTGATCGCCCGACTCTTCCGCCGTCTCAGTAGACGCGGAAAGAGAGGGTGCAATCTGGCCGGACGATGGATCCTCGGACGGGGTCACGGATGAAGTCGAGCCCTCGGAGTTGTGGTTCGGGGTGGAGGTGGATTCGGATGACAGGGAGGCATGCTCCTCTGTCGCTTCAGGCGCCAGGGTTTCGATTTCGGTGTTCAGGGGTTTGCTCTCGATGTAGTCAGGATTATGGTCGTCTACCATGGTGATGCGGACTCCGGGATCCGTACACGTCTGCTCCGCAGGTCGTTCACGCTCTGGAAGGCGAACCCGAGGCAGGAGACTTCGGAAAGGAGGCCTCCGGTAGGAACGGAGACACCGGGCCGAACACTAACTCCCCGGGCCAGGCTGCGCACTCAGGAATGAACGGATTGGCAGAGTCGAAACGGAGCGGCTGCTGTTGGATCCCACACGCAGTAACTCAGTAAAAAGAATAGCAATCGCGGGAGGGGCCGTCAAACAACATCTCGCGAATCAATCCTCAATTGGGATGCTGCAACAGGGCTCGGGGATTCAGCAGGCTCGGTTTGACCCTGACGCCGGGTTCACTCGCCGGGTGCCTATACTGGAGCAATGGATCGGTTGTGGACTCCCTGGCGCTATAGCTACATCACGGCTTCGCGATCAGAGGCGCGGAAGGGGGTTCCGCAGGGACTGGAGGCATGGCCTGGTGAAGATCAGAACTGTGTCTTCTGCAATCTGATCCGCTCTGTGGAGTGGGCGCTTGAACAAGGAGGCGCACTCGCCCAGGAGGCGGAGCGCGACGGCTTGATCGTGGCCCGGCTCAAGACCTGCTTTGTCTGTTTGAACGCGTTTCCCTACTCCAGCGGACACGTTCTGCTCGTTCCTTATCAGCACACCGATTCTCTGGCAAAGTTGGACTCCGAGGAAGCGACAGAGCTGATGATGATGGCGCAGCGCATGGAGTCGATTTTGCGCGAGGTCTACCACCCGGACGGTATCAACCTGGGCTTGAACCTCGGGGAGGCGGCGGGAGCCGGGGTCAGTAACCACATGCACATCCACATGCTTCCGCGGTGGTTTGGCGACACAAATTTCATGACCGTAACGGGAGAGACTCGAATTCTTCCCGAGCTTTTGTTGACTACTTGGAACCGTTTGAGGAAAAGCTGTGGGAAAAACGATTGAGGAGGTCCAACAATTTAGCGATTGACCAAAATCATGTGCTGAAAGGGACTAGGCAGAACGGGCAACACAGGTTCTACTCAATACATCCTAGTAACTAAGCTCGGGTTACGCGTGGGCCATGGATGAGTCAGAATTCTCTGGAGAGCGCTATGTCCAACCTATACGATGCAACCCCTTCTTCCCTGAGAAGACCGGTGGAGTCCTCCCGGTCCGCTTACAGCCTGCAGGTGAAGGCGCAGCGGCCGCTGATGTCTCCTGCCGCGCTGTCTCCGGCCGCGCCCCTCTCTAAGAGCCGCTTCGCCCGCTTACCCCAGGAGCCTGAGGACGCAGGCTTGACGGGTGTAACCCGCTCCCTCAGCCGGCGTCTGCTTGCGTTGAACCTCAACGGTACGCTGCAGCACGAAGAGGACGATTTCGCCATCAAGATCGCCTGAGCAGCCGCAAAACTGCAGCCCTGAGGCACTTCTCCGGTGGGTGTAACCCGAACCCACTTGAAGCAAGCGTCTTTTCCGACAAGGAAAACGGCAGTCGCGACTTGCCGCGTCCACAGCCCCAGGAGAAGTGCTCTATGTGCGCTCTCCTGTCTTGCCTGCTTCGGGTGCATCCTGTCTGCGCGTCATCCCGGCGCGGGGGATGTCAGCGGAAGCTTCACTGCTGTCAGTCGCAATCGCCCGGTAAACGGCTTACAGGACCGTGGCCATCAAGTGAAGGTGCTATTGCGGTCCGGGGTGACCGTGGTGCGGGTGTTCGCCGGGGTCGGGTACGCGCGTCGCCTCGAAGTTCGTGATCTGCCAGTCGCCGGTGGGAAGTCGCTGGTACACCCGCGTATAGCGGAACGTGCCTGTCATGGGGACACCATCGGTAGAGCCTTCGATCTCGGCCCGTGCCGTCACGATGGCAACATTCCCCAGCAATTTGATCTTGCTGTCAATCAGGTCAAGCCGGCTGATCTGAAACGAACGCGTCCTGATCCGATCCAGTTGCATGGCCTTGGTATTTACCTGGCCGGTCCAGGAGATGCCGACGTAATCCTCCGCCAACAGATGGTCCATGACACCCACATCGCCTGACAGGGTGGCGGTCCGCCACTGCTGTTCCAAATCCTCCACCTGCTGCTTCAACATCTTGTGTGGGTGGTGCATGGACACGGCATGCCCGCTCGCCGGAAACCCTGCCAGCGCAAGAAGAGTCGAGAAGAGAATACGGAGGCGCGTCTGCGGGGAGAGGCGAAACATTGACTTACCGGGGATACTAAGCCGCGCGCCGGTGCGAGTCAAAAGAATGCTCGGTTACCACGCACAGAGTGGGAAACTAAAGTTCACGCGACAGCGGTCAGGTTTTCCACGTGTCGCTCCCGCATCCTCTGGTACAGCCCTCCGATGGCATGCTCCTTGAAGTGGCTGGTGTTGCGATGGGCTTCGAGTGCCGCGTCGTCGCGGTACTGCTCATAAATCAGGACCGTCGAAGGATCGTCTGAGATGAAATGTGCGACGTAGCTGACGCAGCCCGGCTCCGCTTTGGAAGCCGCAGTCAGGGCGACCAGGTGCGACCGGATCGCTTCGTGGTCGGACTCTTCAAAGCGCATACGAACGGTGAAGCTGAGCATCGGTTCTCCGTGGGTGAAATCTTCAGGTTCAGGCGCGCAGAGCGTCTTCGAAGTCCGGCAGCATCATGGTCTGGGCCCGGTCAGGTCCGGTGGAGATCATGCCGATCCTGGCTCCGGTCTGCTGCTCGACAAAACGCAGGTACTCCTGCGCAAGCTTCGGCAGCTTGTCGAATTCGGTGATGCCTTCGGTGGATTCACCCCAGCCCTTGAGCGTGGTGTAGATCGGCTTGATGGACTCGAAGCCGCGAATGTCCGCGGGAATCCTGTCCGTCACCTTGCCGTCGATCTTGTATCCGGTGCAGACCGGAATCTCCGTGCACTCATCCAGAACGTCCAGCTTGGTGACCACCAGCCATTCCGTGCCGTTGATCATGTTGGAGTAGCGGAGAAGTGGAATATCCAGCCACCCGCAGCGCCGCGGCCGGCCGGTCACTGCGCCGTACTCCTGGCCGCGGGCCCGCAGTAGATCGGCCGAGTGGCCGTCCACCTCGGTCGGGAACGGCCCCTCGCCCACGCGCGTGACGTACGCCTTGGTGACGCCGATGACGGTGCCGATCCTGGTGGGGCCGACGCCGGTGCCGGTGACGGCGCCGCCGGCCGTCGAAGAGCTGCTTGTGACAAAGGGATAGGTGCCGTGATCGATGTCGAGCAGGGCACCTTGGGCGCCTTCAAACATCACCTTTTGCCCGTCGTCGATCGCCTGGTTCAGCAGTACGGCCGTGTCGGTCACAAAGGGCGCGACCTGCTCGGCCAGGCGAACATAGTCTTCGTACATGGATTTTGGATCGAGCGGCTCAGTGCCGAAGAGCGCGTCGGCGATGGTGTTCTTCTCGTGGCAGGCGTTCTGAATGTGCGTTCGCAGCAGCGACGTGTTCAGCAGGTCGATGACGCGCAGACCGTTGCGGTGGATCTTGTCCTCGTACGCGGGGCCGATGCCGCGGCGGGTGGTTCCGATCTTCGTGCGTCCGGGCGCGGTCTCAGCCGCCAGCTCGATCATGCGGTGGTATGGCAGAATCACCTGGGCCCGGTCGGAGACGAAGAGCTGTCCGTCGATCGGCAGACCGGCTTCGCGCAGCTTCTTGACCTCGCCCAGGAAAGCCGCGGGATCAAGCACCACGCCATTGCCGATGACGCCCTTGCATCCGGGACGCAGGACGCCGCAGGGAATCAGCTGCAAAACGTACTTCTTGCCGTGGATGATGACGGTGTGCCCGGCGTTGTGGCCACCCGCGTAGCGGGCGACGACCTGAAACTTTTCGGAGAGGACGTCGACGATTTTGCCTTTGCCCTCGTCGCCCCACTGGGCGCCGAGGATGACGGCGGACTGGCGCTGCGGCTTGCTCACGTGTTGGGTTGCTCCGGAAACGTCTTCGGCTGGGGACTGCGCGTGCGATCGAGTGCACGTCGATCAGCTCTCGCGCGCCTTTTCCATCTTATACCGGGCCGCCAGCTTGATCTGGATGTGCGGCGATGCGGAATGGCACGTCTCTATACTGAAGAGCGAACGCCAGAGATCACTACTGAAGAGCGAACGCCATCGATCACTGAAGAGCGAATGCTGGAGAGCGAAAGCTCTTCGAGGACCGACACATGAGACTTGGCCTGGCTTTGTGGTTGGCCTGCAGCGTATCGGGGCTCGCACAGACTGCATCGGACGCCCCTCAGGACCCGGCTACGCTGCGGACTTCGACCACGCTGGTGCTGGTGCCGGCGCTGGTCACGACTAAATCGGGCGAGCCGGTGTTTACCCTCACGGCCAACGATTTCACGGTCACCGACGACGGCCTGCTGCAGACCCTGCGGCTGGAAGAGGATAGCGATAAGCAGCCTCTGGCGCTGGTGGTGGCGATCGAGGCTGGCGGTTCGGGTGGATCCTACCTGGACGACTACGCCGTGCTGGGGCCGATGCTGGAGGCTCTGGTCGGCAATGTAGAGCACACGGTCGCGGTGGTCGGGTTCGATAGCGAAGCGGCCCTGGTGCAGCCGTTTACGTCCAGCATGAACAGGGTGAGCGAGGCGATTCAGGGTATTGGGCCGGGTGACGGAAAGGCTGCCATTCTGGATGGGCTGCAGTTTTCGGTGGATCTGCTGCGCAAGCAGCCGCCGCGTTTTCGCCGCGCCGTGATCCTGTTTTCGGAGACGCACGATCACGGGAGCCACATCGGAATTCCGGATGCGCTGCGGGCGGTGAGCGACACCAACACGGCCATTTACAGTTTTGCCTTCTCCTCGACCAAAGCGGACGCTAAAGAGGAGGCCGGGGAGTTGAGCAGCGCGACGCCGTATCCGGAGCATGGCTGCATGGCGAGGGATCCGGATGCGGATCCGACGTGGCAGAAGAACCGGGCCGAGCAGACGTACGATTGCCTGAGCGACCTGGCACCGCCGCTCCGGCTGGCCAAGATCGCCTACATCGCGGCGACAGGCGCGCTCAAGAAGAACGTGCCGGAGACGGTCGCGCACCTTACCGGAGGCGAGTACTACAGCTTCAGCAACGACAAGAACCTGGAACGCGGTCTGCAGACGCTCACCAACCACATCCCGAACCGCTATGTGCTGAGCTTCCATCCGGTGAATCCGCACCCGGGGCTGCATGCGGTGAGTCTGCAGTTGAAGGATCGGCCGAACCTGAAGGTGGCGGCTCGGACGAGCTACTGGGCAGGGGAAGGGGACGCTGGTCCGGCGAAGCCGTAGGTGAATTGTAGACTTTACCCCCCACACCGGGCGGAAAGTATGCAAAGTATTCATAACAGTGCGCTTATGGTCTAACCGTTGAGCAAGAGTGCTCCAGGAGTTGTGCATAGGCTGCGGCGCGTCCGGATGTCGGCTGAGATGCGGAGATTGGAGAGCTTCTTCCTTGAGTCCTAAAAGATTAGTTGACAGCCCTGAAGGTTTCAGCGCAGAATCTCCTAACAGATTAGGAGCTGGGAATGACGACGCTGGACAGGAAGACCGAAGGGCTGACCCCGCTGGAGCTTGAGATTATGCAGGTGCTGTGGCAGGCGGAGGCGGGATGTACGGTGGCCGAGGTCCAGCCGAAGCTGAGGGCGGAGCTGGCGTATACCACGGTACAGACCATGCTGAACGTGCTGCTGCGCAAGCAGAAGGTCACGCGGGAGCAGGAGGGACGCGCGTTTCGCTACCGGGCAGCGGTCTCGCGGGAACGGGCGAGCGGCGGGGCTTTGCAGGATCTGGTGCGGCGAATGTTTGGGGGCTCCCCTGAAGCGATGCTGATGGCGATGGTGGACACGCGGCAGATCACGGTGGAGGAGTTGGAACGGGTGGCGAAGCGGCTGAGCGATGTGGAAGGCAGGCAGAGGTCGGGTGAAGGGCAAGTGCGGAGTTCGTGAGTCTTGAGTTCGCCATTTGAGAGTCACGACCGGAAGTCTGGAGCGGAGTACGAGGCTGCGAGGAGGATGGATGACGGGGGAGACGCTGGTCGAGTACGTGCTGAATGCAGTGTGGCAGGCGCCCCTGGTGGCCCTGGCGGGGTACCTGGTGGTGCGGGCGGCGCGGCTGGGGCCCGCAGGAGAACACCGGGTGTGGCTGGGGGTGTTGACGGCCTGCGTGCTTCTGCCGGGGCTGAGACTGGACGGGGGAGCGGGCGAACCGCGGCCAGGGGTTGAAAGTGCCCTGCAAAAGGTGCAAAAAAGCGGCGGGAAAGGGCCACAAACACTCTTTTCAGGAGCCGAAACAGACCCCTTGTGGCGGCAGACGGGTGCAGCTTTGACAGCGGACAGGCTAGCAGCCGCGCAACGGACCGGGCGAAGAGCCGGTCCTGCCGAGGGCAATCTCTACGGGCGGGTGCCTGCGACGGATCGGACGGGGCCGCAAGGAATGCCGAAGCTGCCTGCTGCGGCGGGGGGGTGGGGCCAGCGGGTGCATCCACTCCGGGTCGGCAGGCGTTGGTTGAACGGATTCGCCTGGGTATATGGCGGTGTGATGATGTTGGCGCTGCTGCGGCTGGGGCGGGGCTGGCTGGCGGCGCAGCGTCTGCTGCGCGGCGCGACGGCGTATGCGATGGATGCGGCGGAGAGGGCGGCGTGGGAGGAGCTGGGCATAAGGCTGAAGGTGAAGCTGCCGCTGGTGTGGGGGTCCGCGGAGGTTCGCAGCCCGGTGCTGGTGGGCATCCTGCGACCGGAGCTGCTGCTGCCCGCGGGGTTTGCCGGCTTTGGCGAGGCGGCGCGGCGCGCGGCGCTGGGCCACGAACTGGCGCACCTGGCACGGCGCGACTGCCTGGTGAACGGAATATGCCAGTTGGCGGCGATTCCGCTGGCGTGGCATCCGCTGGTGCATGCGGTTGAACGGCGGATTGCGCGGACGCGGGAGATGGTGTGCGACCAGCTGGCGGCCGGGCAGATGCAGGATGGCGACGGGCGGGTGTTGTATGCGCGGTGCCTGCTGGGACTGGCGCGGACGATGGTTCGCGACGGTGAGCGGCTGGCGGACGCGGGTTTGGGACTGTTCGGGACGAACAAGCTGGAGGAGCGTGTGATGAAGCTGACTGAGGAAAAGCGGGTGCTGAGTGCGCGGGAGATGTGGGTGCGGCGGGCGGGCGGCGCCGCGGTGGCAGGGGCGGTGCTGGTTGCGGGAGCGATGGTACGGGTTGCTCCGGTGGTGGCGCAGGAGAGTGCACCGGTGGCGCCGCTTGCGCCATCAGCGCCGAGGACGCCGGAAGTGCCGCTTGCACCGGCAGGGCCGCTTGCACTGGCAGGGCCGCTTGCGCCGGCAGCGCCGCTTGCGCCATCAGCACCGAGGACTCCGGACGTGCCGCTTGCACCGGCCGGGCCGCTGGCACCGATCGCGGTTTCAGCATCCCAGGCGCCATCTCTGCCGGAGGTGCCGGTGCCGTCACAGACTCCGCCGTCTGGGCTGGTGCAGGTGCCAGCGCCGCCGCCTGTGCCGCCGTCTGGGCTGGTGCAGGCGCCTGGGCTGGTGCCTGCGCCTGCGCCGCCGCCTGCGCCGGCGCACCCGGCGCTTCCGCCTGAAGGGAGCACGGGGGATGGGAGAGCATCAGGTCTCGACGAGGAGGTCAGGGCCTTGACGGCGAAGCGGCTGGCGGAGAGCCAGGCGGAGCTGAACAAGCTGAACAGTCCGGAGTTCCGCAAGCAGATACGCGATGCCGCGGAGGCTCTGTCGCGGAGTCAGGTCGCGCTGCAGATGGCGAAGACGCAGATGCAAGAGCTGACTGGGCCGGCGATGGAGAAGCAGGTGGCCGAGCTGGAAGGGCAGCTCGCGACGCTGGAGAGCGCGGAGACGCGAGTCAGGCTGGATCAGGCGGAGCGTCTGGATACGGCGGAGATGGAGGCGCGGCTGGCGGCGGCGGAGAAGCGGCTGGACGAAGCGTCGAAGAGGATGGAGGCGGCGCAGCGCTCGTTCGATGCGGCGCAGAGACGGCTGGAATCGGGCCGGACGAAGCTGAAACCGTAAGGTGATTTCTGCCGGACGGGCCCGCTGCGGCTGGGGCGGTCCCTGGTGGCGCAGAGGGCTTTGCGCGTCCTCCCATTGGCCGGCACAGAGTGCAATCTGTGACCGACGCGAGCACCACGCGAAGCCCAAACCCCACGGAGCGGTCTCAGCGCGGAATGAGCGCGCCCCCACCGGCAGGACGGTATTCTGGAGGGATGCCGGAGCTGCCCGAGGTTGAGACGGTTGCGAATGGCGTGCACGAACGGGTGCACGGTCAGAGGATCGTGAGGGTGTGGACGAGCGGCAAGCCGCAGACGTTCAAGAGCACGGAGGCGGAGATCGCCGAGGTGCTGACGGGTGCGCGGATCGTGCGGGTGCGGCGGGTGGGGAAGACGATCGTGATCTCGCTGGCGGCTGAGGGTGCGGCTGGGGGGGGA
>CAJCHN010000076.1 GCA_903970285.1 Rhodanobacteraceae bacterium
GGTGATGTCCGAGGTCTGCTGGACCTCGAGCAGAGTGACGCCGGGACCGATGGCGTGGACGGTGCCGGCATCAACGAAGATCATGTCGCCGGGGGCGGCGGGCAGCCAGAGCAGGAGCGATTCGAGGCTGGCGTCGGCGACCGCCTGTTCAACGTCGGCGACGGTGACGCCGGGCTGCAGGCCGCAGGCGACGCGGGCTCCGGGCTCAGCTTCAAGGACGTACCAGCACTCGGTCTTGCCGCGGCCAAGGCCGAGGGAGCGGGCCTGATCGTCGTCGGGGTGGACCTGGACGGAGAGTTTTTCGTCGGGGAAGAGCATTTTGACGAGCAGCGGGAACTCCGCGCCGCCGCTGACCTCGGGAGCAATGTCAGCGAGAGTCTTACCCGTAAAAGCGCCGGTTTCGACGAGGCTTTCGGGGCCGGTGAGCCAGGCTTCGCCCACTTTTTCCGTGAGGCCGCTGAGAGCGTACCAGGGGGTGAGATCGGTGCGGCCCCAGATGCGCGCCGCAAAGGTGGGGGCGAGGCGAAACGGGGCCGGAACGTCAGTCATCGTCATCCTTCTTGGCCGATTTTACGCGCTTGCGGGTGAGCATGGCGGGAATCGGCTTATTGCCCATGGCGTCCTGCCAGAGGATCACGTTGAGCTTCTGGGTGTCGGCGCGGTCGGCGTGGCGAAAGTCCATCTTCGAGGACTGCCGGGCGCCGGGTGCGCTGGGCTGGTTGGCGGTGTAGATGAGGTGGTTGTCGCGATTGGAGTAATCGGCCGTGAAGGCGGGCTGATCCCCGGCGCCGGTGAAGAGGGTGGAGATCATGGAGCTGAGGGCGTCGTTGTTGTTCATGGGCGGGAGGCCAAGCAGGGCCTCCATGGTGCGCACCATGCTGACGGTGGAGTAGAAGCGGCTGTCGACGAAGGGTGCTCCGCCGGCGCCACGGGGCGCGTACTTGCTGACGACCAGGCCGATGGAGCGGTGAGCGTCGACGTGGTCGGCTCCGTTCTGGGCGTCGTCTTCAAGGATGAAGAAGGCGGTGTCGCCCCAGAACGGCGAGTGGGAGATGTCGTCGACGGCGCGTCCGACGGCGAGATCGTTATCGGCGACGGAGGCTTTGGGAGTGGGGCTGCCCGGGCGGGTGCCGGCGGTGTGATCGTTGGCGAGGCGAAGCATGACGAAGTTCGGCATGGTGTCGTGGCCTGCCTGCTTATCGGCAATCCATTGGGCGAGATGTTTCTCGAAGATGTTGACGCGGACCTGGTCGGGGACCATGAGGTCGAAGTCGGGCGCTTCGGGGGCGAAGTGGCCGACCAGTTCGGGCTTGGTGGCGGTGTTGGTGGCGATGAGCGGGATGGGCCATGGCCACTGGTTGATGCCGCCGCCCCAGACTTCAGGGAGCTTCTCTCCGGGCTTGACCTCGCTGCGGGTGGAGCAGGACTTGCCTTCGAGCATGGGCCCCTGCTGCGGGTCGAGCTGGCGCGGGGAGGCGCCGGTGCGGGGATCGTTGCAGAAGGTGGTGGCGATGAACTCGCCGAAGTGGTAGAGGGTCTTTCCGTGGGCGGCGAGATTACCCCAGATGTAGCCGCTGCCGGGCTCATTGACGTCGGGGATGCGCTGGTCGAGCGGAATGCCCATGGAGACGACGCCTTCGTAGTCATAGCCGTGCTCGCGGCCGCGGTAGCCGAGCTGCCAGGTGCGTTCGAGATAGCTGCTGCCAATCGCGGTGTTGGACCAGACGTGACCGTCGCCTGAGACTTCGGCGGAGTCGTAGAAGTTATCGAGGACGCCGAACTGGAGCGCGAGCTTGTGCAGGTTGGGCGTGGTGGGAGCGCCGTACATGGCGAGGCTCGGGTCGCCGTTGCCGACGGGCTTACCATCCTGCTGGAGATCGCCGAAGATCTGATCGTAGGTGCGATTTTCTTTGATGATGTAGATGACGTGCTTAATGGGGCCGACCCCGGCTGAGCCGGCATCGGCGAATTGCGGCTGGAAGGCGATCTTCTCCTCGGCGGCCTTCATGCGGTTATCGACCAGGGTCTGTTCTGTGAGGGATTTGAGATTCTGCTCGGCGGAGGCGGCATCGACCGAGGCAAGCGAGCCATGCAGCAGAGATGCGATGTAGGTGGTGGGGCTCTTGAAGCGGGGCCTGGAGGAGGTTTCGGGCGTTGTGCGCTGGGGGAAGTTGTTGGGACCGGTGCCGGTGCCTTTGCCGGAGGCGATGTAGAGCCTGCCGCCGGTGAAGGCGACGCCCATGGGGAGCCATTCCGTGGGGAGGAAGCCGATGGGTTCGGCCATGCCTTTGGCGACGACGGCGCGGGTGAGCTTGCCGGGATCGAGCACGGCGACGGAGTTGGTGCCCATGTTGGCGCAGAAGAGGCGGGTGCCATCGGGCGAGATGGCGAGAGCTTCGGGCTCGGCGCCGTAGAAGCTCTGGCCGGGCAGCCGGGCGTCGAAGAAACCCCTGAGGGCGAACCTGCCGTCGGCGACATCGATTGCGGCGACAGAGTCGCGGTTGGCGAGCGCGACGTAGAGGGTGCGGCCATCGGGCGAGAGCTGCAGGGCGCTGGGATGGGAGCCGGGAGCGACGGGATCTTCGGGCTTGAGCAGCGGCAGTTTGCGGACGGCTTTACCTTTGGCGCTGGCCGCGCCTTCGAAGACGGCTGCACCCTGGCTAAGGTCGAGTTCAACGACTTCGCTGGAGTTCCAGAGGCCGACGAAAGCGCGCCTGCCATCCCTGGTAACGGCGAGGGTGGCGGGGTAGGTGCTGGGGACAGCGTCGGTTTCGGAGAGGTCGAAGCGCTGCAGGATGGCGCCCGAGCGGGCATCCATCAGCAGCACATCATCGGACAGATTGTCCGCCACAAGGATCAAGTCAGGGTTCTGATCCTGGCAAGGATGAGCCTTGGTGCAGCCGCCCGGTACAGAGGCGATGGCTGCGGGATAGGGCAGGCCGAGGGTGCCTTCGACGCCGCCGACGAGCATGGTCTTGCGGCCCTGGGCGAGCGGCTGGAGCGGGATTTTGAGGACCTGTTTGCGGGTGAGCCTGCCCTCATCGAAGCCGTAGACCTGGATGCCGGAGCCGGTGTCGCCGGGCTTTTTGCCCTCGGGATCGGTGGCGGAGACGATGCTGCCGTAGAGGGTTCTGCCGTCGGGCGAGAAGGCGAGGCCGGAGAACAGAACTTGTTTGGATTCGACGAGGGTGCGAGGGTCGGGCGAATCGACAAGCTGGCCGGTGCGGGTGTCGAGCACGGCGAGCGACTGCATGTAGCCGGACTCGAAGGAGCCGTAGCCGTCGTTGACGGTGACAACGTAGCGGCCATCGGGCGAGACGGCGATGGTGACAGGAAGCGAGCTGAGGCGCTGGGGCTGGCCGGGTACGACGCCAACGATCTGCTTGCTGGTGGGGAGGTTGATGGTTCCGCCGCTGATTTCGACGGGCGCCCGCTGTGCACTTGCGAGGCCTGCCCAGGCGAGGAGCGCAATCGCAGCTGTTCTCTTGTCCCAAATCTGCCGCATGTTCATGGGGAATACCCTACCAAAGTTGCAGCTCAGGGAACGTTACAGAGGCGCTTACAAAAGTCTTACAACGCGCTGGGACGCGGACTGCTAGCGTAAATCCTGTAGGCGCACGATAAGCGTTTTGAAGCTAGAGATTCGAAGCGAAGAGGACGGAATTACGATGACCCCAGCCACACTTTCTCCTGAGACAGAAGTCAAGCCGGCCCACACAAGCAAGAGCGGCGCGGGCTCCGCCAAAACAGGCAGTTACGCGGCGTTTCAACAGAGCGCGATCGAGGCCGCGGAAGCCGCGGAGGCTCGCGAGAACGCTAACGAAGCGGCGATCGCGGATATGTCGATGGCTAAGCCGCATCCTTCGGCGGAGCAGATTCGGGCGCAGGTGCGGCAGGATCTTCGCATGGGGCGGGAGTACCAGGAAGGCCGCATTAACTGGATCACGACGATCGTGATGGGGCTGTTCCACGTAGCGGCGATCGGGGCGCTGTTCTGCTTTTCGTGGGCCCACGTGGCGATGTTTCTGGTGATGTACTTCCTGGCGATCAACGTAGGGATCGGTGTGGCGTATCACCGGCTGCTGACGCATCGCGGCTTTCGCACGCCGAAGTGGGTGGAGTATTTTGTGACCGCGTGCGGCACGATGGCGCTCGAAGGTGGACCGATCTTCTGGGTGGCGACGCACCGGGTGCATCACCAGAACTCGGACCAGGAAGGCGATCCGCATACGCCGGTGGATGGAACGTTCTGGTCGCACGCGGGCTGGATTCTTTCGGGACGCGCGATGCACTCGGAGACGGCGCTGCTGGGCCGGTACGCTCCGGACCTGACCAAGGATAAGGTTCACGTTTGGCTGTCGAAGTACCACTGGGTGTTCCTGACGGCGACCGGGCTGATCCAGATCGCGATCGGGGCCGGGGTGGCTGCTCCGGGGCATCGCTTGATGGGCGGGCTGACGATGCTGCTGTGGGGAACGTTCCTGCGGGTGGTGGTGGGGCTGCACGCGACGTGGTTTGTGAACTCCGCGACGCACCTGTGGGGCGGCCGGCGGTTCGAGACGCGGGATCATTCGCGCAACAACTGGTGGGTGGCACTGATGACGGGCGGCGAAGGCTGGCACAACAATCACCATGCGCACCCGGTGAGCGCGCGGCATGGGCTGGCGTGGTACGAGTTCGACATCAACTATTACTGCATCTGGTTGCTGGAGCGGGTGGGTCTGGCAAAGAAGGTGCAGATCGCGAAGTTCGATCCGCGGAACCCGAAGCCGGCAGGCAGCAACTGAGAGGCAGGGGCCACGGCTTAGCGCTCAGGAAGAACCAAGGCCGTCAGCTAGCGCTGGCGGCCTGTCTCTTTGTGTAGCTCGTTGTAAGCTAGGTGCATCTCGCGTTCTTATGAACATCACACGACGCCGCGGAGCGATTGCCACATTTATCACGCTGGGCGTTCTGCTGACCGGGCTGGTGATCTTCCTCAGCGTTCCGTGGATCATCTTGAACAAGGCGCGCGCCGCTTACATGGTGCTGGGAATCATCTTCTTCGCGCTGCTGATGGCGGGGGTGGTGCTGAATACGGTGTTCCTGGTACGGGAGGTGCGACGGAATGATCGGCAGGACTCATTCCTGAATGCGGTCACGCATGAGCTGAAGACGCCGATTGCGAGTATCCGGCTGTATTTGGAAACGCTGGAACGACGGACGCTCGATGAGGCGCAGCGGCGTAAGTTCTACGCGATTATGCGGTCGGATTCGGACCGGCTTCTGGCGACGGTGGAACAGGTCTTGAAGGCCGGTGAGCTGGGACAGCGGGCACGCCAGCAAAACCGGGCCACGCTGGACCTGGGCGCATTGGTCGCGGAGTGCATCGCCATTACGCTGGAGCGCCACCACCTGAAGCCGGAGAGCATGACGCTGGCGCCCGTGCCGGGGCAGGTAAAGCTGCGGGTGAACGGGATCGCGGAGGATCTGCGGACGGCGATTCTGAATCTGTTGGACAACGCGGTGAAGTATTCGCCGGGGGCAGTGCGCATACGCGCGGCGCTGGCGATCACGGGCTACAACAACGTAGCGCTGGCGATTACGGATGAGGGGATCGGCATTCCGGAGCAGGAGCTGAAGCGGATCTTCAAGCGTTTTTACCGGATTCCGGGGAAGTACGCGGTGAAGATCAAGGGGACGGGGCTGGGCCTGTTCCTGGTGCAGGCGATTGCACGGCAGCACGGCGGAACGGTTAGCGCGGCGAGCAAGGGCGCGAATCAGGGGACGACGATGACGCTGACCCTGCCGCTGGCGGTGGACTGAGCGCGCCAAGACCTGCAGCCGAGAACGTTTTGCAAGAAGCCAAGCCGGCTCGGAAGGGAGAATGGCACATGGAAAGCGATGAGTGAGGCTGCGTTGATTGTGCTGGCGGAGGACGAAGAGCACCTGGCAGAGGGGCTGCTGTTCAACCTTGAGGCCGAGGGCTATCGGACGCGGCACTTTGGCGACGGAGCGGACGCCCTGGCGTGGCTGCTGGAGACGCAGGAGGCGGTGGGGGCGATCCTGCTCGACGTGATGCTGCCAGGGCGCTCGGGGTTCGAGATTGTGGCTGCGCTGCGGGAGCGGGAGCTTTACTTTCCGGTGCTGATGCTGACGGCGCGTTCGCATCCGCAGGATGTGCTGGAGGGTTTGAACGCGGGGGCGGATGACTACCTGGCGAAGCCGTTCGACCTGGAGATTCTACTGGTGCGGCTGAAGTCGATGCTTCGGCGGGCGCGGTGGTCGCGACCGCTTTCTCCGACGCCGCCGCCGAAGCCGAGCGCGGACACCTATGCGTTCAACGGGCGCGAAATCCGCTTCGACACCCTGGAGCTGGCGGCACCCGATCGCCTGACCCACCTGACGTTGATGGAGGCGGACCTGCTGCGCCACTTTACCGATCGCGAGGGGCAGATCGTCTCGCGCAAGGAGATCCTGGAGCAGGTGTGGCGGCTGAAGGAAGATACCGACACGAGGGCGATCGACAATTTTATCGTTCGGCTGCGGCGGTATATCGAGGACGATCCTGCGGATCCGCGGCACCTGGTGACGGTGCGTGGCGTGGGGTATCGGTTCCTGGCGAAGCCCCAGGGAATGCATTGACGTTCTACGCCGTACGTTCCGGTTGAGGCGGAAAGACGGTGCGCGGCCCGGCCATGTGCGAGGGCGCGGTGGGTCCGTGCTACTCTTTCGCTAAAGCCAGCTCGGAGGACCCTCCCCCATCGATCCGACTCTGACGACTCCCCAGCCCAGCCACCAGTTAAAGAAAGAGCTTCGCCTGCGCGACCTGGTGCAGATGCAGATTCTGCTGGTGGTGGGGGTGACGTGGATCGGCATCGCTGCCAAGCAGGGCGGGGTGCACCTGGTCTTCTGGATTGCGGCGATCGCTGCTCTCTTTCTGCCGTCCGCGGCGGTGGTGACGTATTGCGTGCAGATCTGGCCGGAAGAGGGCGGCGTCTACCAGTGGACGACGCACGCGTTCGGGCCGCTGGCGGGCTTCCTGAATGCGTGGAACTTCGGGCTGTGGGCGCTGATCACGGTTTCGAATATCGGCATTATGACGGCGACCAGCCTAAGCTACAGCCTCGGACCGAAGTTTGCGTGGATGGCCACGGATAACAAGCTGATCAACACGCTGAATGTCAGCCTGTTTGCGCTGATTCTCGCGCTATGTATTGTGGGTTTCGGGATTCTGAAGTGGGTGGCGCACTTTGGCACGTTCGCGATGATCCTGGTGAACGTGCTGCTGGTAGCGCTCTTGTTTTTTCATCCGCACGCGACGGCGGCGCACCCGCACCATGCGCCTCAGGCGCCGTTCTCGCTCGCGTTGACGGTGCCGATGCTGACGCTTTTTAGCCTGAATCTGTTTTCGAAGATGGCGCTGAACGGGCTGACCGGCCTGGAACAGATTGCGGTGTTTGCGGGCGAGACGCGGGACGCGGCGCGAGCGATCTGGAGGTCAGCATGGATTGCGGCGCCGATCATCGCGCTGATCTTCATCCTGGGAACGGGGGCGATTCTGACGTATGTGCCGGCCGACCAGGTGGACTTGACGGGACCGGTGCCGCAGGTGCTGGCGGCGGCGTTCAAGACCGGCGGCGGAGCGACGACGGAGGGGATGAACTGGGGTGTTTTGTTGGGACGCGGAGCGATCCTGGCGCTGGCGCTCTCGGTGATCGCGCAGTATGCGCTGATTGTCGCTGAGACCAGCCGGCTGCCGCTGGTGGCGGGGTGGGACGGGATTCTGCCGGAGTGGTTTACCCGGCTGAGCCCGAGGTTCGGGACGCCGGTGCGATCGATTGCGATCATCGTGCTGCTATCGGTGACGGCGTGCGTGCTGGCGACGGAGTTTTCGAGCGGGGCGCAGGAGGCGTTTCAACTGATTACGGTGGAAGCCGCGTTTCTGTATGACGTGTACTTTGGCATGATGTTTCTGATTCCTCTGACCTCGGGAGACCGGTTCGGCAGGCGCGCGGGCTGGGGTTTGAAGATCGCGGCGGCCAGCGGATTCGCGGTGACCCTGCTGCATGCCGGATTTAGCCTGTACCCAATCATCGAGGACCCGAACCCGTGGCTTTTTGCGAAGAAGATTGGGTTCAGCGCGGTGCTGATCAACCTGGCGGGGTTCGGGCTGTACTGGCAGGCAGGACGGGCGGTAAGGGCGGAGGTGCTTGCCTCCCGGTGAGGCGACTCCCCGGGTGATGTATGGTCTGCATGATTTCGTGAAAGAAAATAGTTTGATCTGGAAAGAGAAAGCGGGCGCGGAGTAGAATTCCGGTTCAAGAGGCGCGTCGAACGTCGCGTCAGCACGTGTTGTCCCCTGCCAAGGAGGCACGTCATGGCCCAGCCGCTACTTTCAAAATCCACTTGCCGCACCGCGCTTACCGTGACCATGTATGCCGGGGTCGCGATGTTTCTGCTGCCGTATCTGACAGGCCGCATCTTTACCGGGGTGTTGATTGTGGTTCTCGGGGCGGCGCTGGCGGTGAGCGCGGGACTGGCGCGGTGCTTCCTGACCGAGGGTGACTGCAGCGAACCCAACCACATGAAGCAGCACATTCCCTAAGGGAGCCTGGTGTGAGTGCCCGAACGGTGAAGCGAGCCCGCATCGCTTTCAGCGGGCTGCTCTGCTTGAGCCATGCGGCCGCTTCCGTTCTGATTGAAGAAACCGAAAGGCGCACTCGCGTGAAGATGCGGGGTTGAATGGCGCTTTATGCGAGCGCGGTCTGCGCATGATTTCTCTATCAGTGGTGCGAACCGCCGGAGCTGTTGCCGCCGCCGCTGGGAACGGCTGTGATTGCGGAGCCTCTTCCCATGGAAAGACTGGCGGGAGCCGAGGGAGTCTGGCCGAGGCCGGCACGATTCTGGGCGGACCAGCCCGACGGCTCAGTAAGCCCTAAACCGGCCGGAGCCGAGAGGATGCCTGCGCCGCCGTAGCCGCCGCGAGCCTCGCCTGCCTCCCCCGTGCTGACGGGCCTGCTGGTCAGGGCCGGCGCAGGATCTCCGGCGTGGCTGAAGCCAATATCTCCCGCGGTGCGGAGTGCTTCGAGCGTCGTACTTCCCTGCGCAACGTTGCCGGAGGGGAGTTCTACCATGGAAGAGCCATGCGCCCGCACCTGGTTCGAGATGTTCGCGAGATTGAGGGGCGCGCTGCGCGGCAGGCCCAGGCCGGCTGAATCGCTGGCGAAGACGAAAATACTTACCCTCAATCATCTGGGAACGAGCCAGAGGAGTCGTGCCGGCAACGATCAGGGTGCTCTCGCCCGGGCGCGGAGTGCGTGGAGGTACGGGCTTGCGGAGGGAGATTGGGGCCAGCGTGGCATTCTTGAGGCCGACGAAACTCTGCCCCGGCTTCCAGCCCCAGGACTGATTCGCACCGCACTGCATCCATTGGCCGGAGTGATAGGGCGTCCACCCCCATGGGTAGGGCGAGACCCAGCTATAGCCGGCGGAGGGATACCAGGACCAGTAGCCGTTACCGTACGGACTCCACGCGGCGCTGGCAAGATAGGGCTGCCAGACCAGGCCGCAGCCGCCGAGGTCCACGAAGCTGCCGTAGGTCTGGAGGTCCTGCGATCCGTAAGCATAGGGCGTCTGACCGCCGTGCTGGAACTGGTGGTATTTGACTGCCTCGGCATCCTTGACGTCGTAAAGGCCGGGAGTCTTCTCGCGGATAGGCGCGAGCGCTGCGTGGCTCGCGCCGCCGAAGCTGAGCGCGTGATCCCTGCCCAGAATCATGGTGTCGGCGCCCTCAGCGACCTGCACCTTGCCCTTGACCACGTAGAGCTCCGACCCCGTCGGGTAGACGTCGAGGCGGATATGGCTGGCGGGGGGAAGGGTGATGGTGGCGCCGTCGGCATGCACTACGAAGTCGTTCGCCTTATCGTCCGCGAGACTGACATAGAGGGTCCCGCGGGTGAGCGAGACTGCGTTCAGGACGCGGCCGGCAGCGGTGCGGCCAAGCGTCTCGAAGCTGAGTTCCGTGCCGGGGGTGAGGCGCAGCGAGCCGTTATCCTCAAACTCAACTTCCGCCCAGCCCTGATCGGTTTTTAGATCTTCCCCCTGCAGGATGGGCAGGTTGAGGAACGCCCGTTCGAATCCGTGGCCCGCCTGCTTATCGAGCTGGACCGCCCCCTGCACGTCGCTGAGGCGCACGATGCGCACCTGGGAGACGCTGACCTCGGGAACGCTGACCCCGGAAGCATCACCTCGGTCCGCCGCCGTTTGCGCGCCCACGAAAGCCGCAGATCCAAGGGTCACAGCGAAGCATCCGACAACCAGAGCCGAATGTCTGCAGACGATCTTCATAAGACCTCCAGCGACAGCAAAGCTATCTTGGACCCGAAAGAGCAAAATCTTTGCTTTAGGCGTCGAACTATAGTCCGGGGGGTGTGCCGAAGACAACAGAATAGTTCGCCATTCCGGCGGGTTGCGCCGGGATCGAAAAACGACCTGCGAGGTTGAACCTTCGCCTCCCGATTTGGGAGAGCACACCTTCATGACCGCCGTGGCGGCCTAGTCCAGGTCGAATTCGCGGAAGGGACGCTCGTCGAGCGGCGAGTCTTTCGCCTTTTTCATGGCCTCGGCGAATTTCCTTGCGAGCACATCTTCAGCGTTCTTCTGCGCGGCGACACTTTGGGCGAAGACGGATTCGCGACGCTCGTCGGCTTCCTTCAGCGCTTGTTTGGCCGCGCCGAAGTCTTCAAAGGTCTTCTTGCGCGGTGCAGGCGTATGGGCAATGACAGCCCGGGTGACGGGATCGATCTTCAACACCGCCGAACATTCCGGACACAACACCTCGAACGCCTCATCGCTCAAACCCACGCCACACCTCCGCTCGTACCGCTGTACATTTTAGAGGCTTAGCCGGAGCAGGAGAAAGAGGTTTGCGGCTCGACCTCCGAGGCCGTGGTCATCGCGGCGATGGACGAGGCGGCGGCAGCGGCCGGGTTCGATGCAGATGCGCTGCTGTCGACCTGCTGCCACGCCTCGCGCACGTCGAGCACCGCCCTGACCTGAGCGTAGAGGATGGCGGGATCGAGTTTGAACTGGGCGGAGAGCATCTGTTGACGCAGGTGGTTATAGAAGCGGCGGATCTTGACCGCGGTCTGGCCACCGTTCTTCATGTCGAGCATGGCGTCGAGCTGGGTGAGCACCTTGAAGCCATGGGTGAGTTCGTCGCAGCGAGTCTGAATGTCGTTCTGTTCGATGGCGCGGGCGGCGCGCTGCAGGTTCCCGATGAGGGTATCGTGCAGGGCGATGACGAGGCCGACCACGGAAGCATGCTGGGTGGAGGCGCGGCGATAGACGAGCGAGGCAGTCTGATTGGTCATGGCAGGTCTCAATTGTTGTTCGAGTTCTGGTTAAGGCCGAGGAGAGCGTCGGTGTTCTTGATCTGTTGCGGCAGCTGCTGGATTGCGATGTCGGCGTTGTTGTACTGGGTGGTGAGCAGGGTCTGCTGCGAGCTGAGATAGGTTTCGAGAGTGTTGATCTGGTCGTTGAGGTCCTGATTTTCCGCGCTGATGCTCTGCAGGTCGATGGTGAAGGCACCGTCGGACGGGTCAGTGTAGGTGTTGAGCGTGTTGGTGAGCGAGGCGGCAAATCCACTGTCGGAGGTTCCCTGGAAGAAGGCAGCCACCCCTGAAGGATTGGACTGCAGAGCGCTCGCGAGCGTAGAGGTGTCCAGGCTCAAGGTGCCATCACTGTTGGTGTTGATGCCGAGAGAGGTGAGCGTGTTGAGGGTTCCGCTGCCGGAGTTGTAATTGGTCGCTGCGAGCAGATCGGAGTAGAACGACTGCGCGGCGCTATCTGCCTGTAGCGGACCGGCCGTGCTGGTCGTGGCGTTGTAGGCGATGTCCGTGCTGACGTCGTTGATCACGGAGTTATAGGCAGAGACGAAGTTGGTGACCGCGCTGGTGATGTCGGTGATGTCCGGCGAGAGGGTGAGGTTGACGGTCTCGTTGGGCGAGGCGCTGGCAAGATTGAGCGTCACTCCGTTGAGCGCGCCGACGACCGTATTCGAGGCGCTGCTGATGGGTACCCCGTCTACGGTGAGAGCGGCGTTCGCGCCAGTCTGAGCCTGGGTGAAGGTAAGGCCGCTGGCCTGCGAGATGGTGAAGTTGGCCGCGGTTCCGGAGGAGTTGGCCACCAGCGAAAGGCGGGCGCCGTTGCTGTCGGTGACCACGCTGGCGGTGACGCCCAGCGACTGACTGTTGATGGCGGTCGCGAGTTGGTCGAGCGTGTTGTTGCCGTTGCCAACCTGGATGGTGGTGGTGGTGCCGCCGGAAGTGATCTGAAAGCTTCCCGCGGCCAGCGTCGCGGAGCCGCTGGACTCTTCCGCGGAGTACCAGGAGGCGGTGGTCGCGAGCGAGGTGACGACGACGGTATGGTTCCCGATGGTGGTGCCATCGGCGGCGGTGGCGCTGACGACGCTGGAGTCGGAACTGGCGACGGAGACCGAGTTGAGCACGCTGCCGATCCCCTGCAGCAGACTAAGCTGGTCGCTGAGCGTGGAGGAGTCGCTGTTGAGCTGATGGATGGCAGTCGTCTGGCTGGCAAGGGCGGTCTGCTGCGCCTGCCAGGTTCGTTCGGGAGCGCGGTCGGCGTAGAGGATCGAGTCGACGGCGGAAGTAACGTCGATGCCGGTCGATCCTCCGAGTGCGGAGAGAACGGAACTGAGAGTGGATGTGGATGCGGTGCTCATGGTTACCGGACTCCTGAGTGTAGAGAACATCTCTCCTGTTGCTGTGCGCTGCACCCACAGGAGAGATGCTTTGGCGCCCCGCGCGGGCGCGAACGATGCCGTGGAGCGCTGCCGGCTATGAAGGCGTCGCCAGGTAGTTGAGCAGAGTATTCTGCAGGACCTTCGAAGACGCGGCGAGCACCGCGGAGTTGTTCTCTTCGGCCGATGTGAGGTCTTCGGCTGCGGTTGCGGTATCGATGCCGACGAGCGATGTGGCTTCGGAGCTGAGCGTCACCTTATCCTGCGACAGATAGGTCTCCTGCGCATTGATCTGATTGATGGCGCTCCCGTACACCACGTGCTGCTCGCTGACGTAGCTGAGCGCGGAGGTAACCGCAGCGGTCGCATTGCCGATGTCCGTCGAAGTTCCGCTGGCGAGCGCACTGGCCAGGCCGCTCAGCGCGCCGAGCACGCTGGAGCCTGGATTATCAAACAGGGTGCTTCCCGGGATGCTGGTCTGAACGGAGAGAGACTCGCCGATCTGGACCGAGTTGATGGTGGTATTGCCGTTGTACTGGTACCCGGTGGAAGAAGTCGCGCTGACGGTGAATGCTGCCTGGCCGTTGGTGGTACCCCCGAAGATCGCCACGCCCTGGTAGGTGGTATTGGCAAGCCCGACGACGTTCGACAGCAGACCTTTAACGCTTGTGGCGATCGCCTGGCGGTCCGTGGCGGATTCGGTCCCGTTGGCGCCCTCGGTGCCGAGGGTCACGGCCTGGTTCAGCAGCGAGACGACGGAGGAGACGACGGAGTCTGCGGTCTGGGCCTGCGCGAGGGCAGAGTCGGCGTTGGCGGTGTATTGATCTATGTTGGCGGATTCCGCCTGAAGCTGCAGTACGGCGGCGGATGCGGCTGGGTCATCCGAAGGCAACGAGACGCGTTGGCCCGTCGACACCTGCTGCAGAGCATTGGCGACGTTCTGGTCGCTCTGTTGAATGTTGGCAATAACGTCTGAGGTGATATTGGGAACAAAACGCATGTCAGTCAACTCCCGGCCGGAATCATGTTGATGGTGTCGCTGAAGAGGGCGGCGATGGTGGAGACCACACGCGCGGCCGCTTCGTAGGCCTGCTGGTAGCGGATAAGGTTGGCGGACTCTTCGTCGATGGAGACGCCGGAGACAGAGGTCTGCTGATTGGTAAGGCTGGTCAGACTGAGGCCGGTCGCGGTGGACTCCGCGCTGGCGTTCGCGGCAACGTTGCCGACCTGGTAGACGAGGTTAGCCGACATAGTGGTCGCGTTCTGACCCGAGGGCAGGGTGGCGTTCTGGACAGCGGTGAGGTTTGCCACGTTGCCGCCTCCGCCTGAGGTCGCGGACGAGGCACTTGCGATCGCATCGGGATCGGTGGTTGCGAGCGCGATGCCGGCGGCCGATCCGGTGACGGTTGAGGGCACGGTGAAGAGCGCAGCCCCCGGGTGTCCGCCGGCGTCGTAGCCGCTGGCCTGCGCCGCGTTGAAGGCGGTCGCGAACTGATTCGCCAGGGTGTCGAGCGACTGCTGGAAGGCTGGAATCTCCGTGTCCCGGACCTGGATGGTGCCGCCGAGGTCTCCGCTCGATATGGAGGAGGTGATGTTGTTGCCCTGGGAGTCGAACACCTGCTGGTTGCCATCGGCTCCGGTAGAGGTGGAGAGCGCATAGCTTTGTGTGCCGAGGACCAGCGGTGTGCCGTTGGCGGTCGAGATGGAATCGCCCTGGGGAGTGTGCGTGACGGAGATGTTGGTGAGCGCAGCGAGCTTGGTTTCGACCTCGCTGATTTGATCCTGCTGCGGGCTGGAATCCTGGCCGGCGGCTTTCTGCTGGATGATCTGTGCGTTCAGAGTCGCGGCCTGGGAGCTGAGCTGGTTGATCTCCGCGACATCAGTCTGGACCTGCGTGTTCAGTCCGCTGATGGGCGCACTGAGGCCGGCAGCTGTCGTATTGAACTGCTGCACGAGATTCTGCGCATCGGAGATGACGGTCTCGCGATCGGCGGAATCGGTTGGGCTGGAGGAGAGCGCCGAAAGGCTGGTAAAGAACGTGGAAAGAGCGCTCGATACGCTGGAACCGGAGCTTGGAAACAGTGTCTGAATCTGGTTCAGGACATTGACCTGCGCGTTGGCGCTGCTCTGCGCGGAGGTCTGCTGATTGATGGACATATTGAGCAGCTCGTCCTGGACCGACTGGATGCTGACGACGTCGACGCCGCCGCCGAGCGCAAGCGAACCCTCTTCGGTGGGCTGAGACTCCTGTAGGTTGACGATCTCGCGCGAGTAGCCGGGAGTGTTGGCGTTGGCGATGTTGTTGTTGGAGATCGAAAGCTCGGTCTCCTGCGCCATCAGCGACCCGGTTGCGATGGATAAAGTTGCGTTAAGTCCGCCCATAAAGCCTTCTCATTCTGTTCAAACCGTTCAATTCCGCTCGCTCAGATCTGCGAGGACCACGTGCTCAGGTTTGGCGACGGTGCGACACCCGGTTGCGGATAACCGCCATAGCACTTGGCGAGGCCGGCGAACATCTGCATGGTGCGGCCGGAGTGACGCAGCAAGGCCGAGTAGGTCCGGTTCAGGACCAGGAGGTTTGCGCGTGCGTCTGCGATGCGCTGGCTGAGTTCCTCGTCAGTGGGTGCAGTGCCGGAGGCTCCGACCACTGGGGCGGCGTTGTGCCGGGCGACCAGGCTGGAAAGCCGGGCGCAGAGGGCAAGCTGGCGCTGGACGCTGTCCTCAAACGCGCCGAGAGTGTTATCCGCCAGCGAGTGCATGGCTCGGTCGAGTTCGCGGGCGAGCGCGCGGAGACAGTCCAGGTACTCGGGGGCATGCTCCTGCGCAATCGCTTTGTTTGCATGCTGCTGTGTGAGAGGTGTCTGCATGGCTTCATCCCATCCCGAGTTCCTGGCGGTGCTGCATCTTGGATCTGTTCTTAAGTCTGGCCCCGTACCTGGCTTGGTTATAGTTTTAGGGTTATAGGTCGGACGAGGACATTGCCAGGGCGATCTTGTCAGCGTCCAACTGATATTGGCCTTCGTTGACGGCCTGCTGCAGAGCCTGGACCCGTTCCGCTCGCGTAGGGAAGGTCTGCAGAGCTGTCTGGGTCAGCGACTGGACGGAACCGCTGGCGGACAGCGAGGTCGTATCTTCGGTGGTTTGAGTCGGAGAGTTGGAGACTCCACTGGGGCTCCCAGAGCCCTGCGGATTGATGCTGCTGGTCTGACTTGCTGCTTCTGGTGTTGCGGCGCCGAATAGATTGATGACCACGTCGCACCTCCTTCGGTTGCGCCGCTTCTATCGGCAGGAAGGCCGCCGGTGTTCAGTGAGGCGAATGAAAAAGTGCACATGTTCTTCAGGGCGTGGGATTTGGCTGCTTTTCCGCCTTCGGGGAGGCTGCTGCGTCCGCCGATCGCAGGTGCTGCGTGATCATCTTCGCGATGCCGATGCCGCCGGATTTGGTGAGCGAACCGGCGAGCGCCTGCATGGCCAGCCCCTGGAACTGGTCCTTGCCGGGGTCGCTGTCGTCGACGCCGTCGCCTCCGGGAACAGTGGCGAAAGAGTTTTCAGCCTGCTGCAACCAGTTTCCCAGCAGGATGGACTCGAAGTCCTTGCCGGCCTTTTCAATTTTGGCGTCCTGATCGACCCCATGGGCGGATGCGGGCGCAGCGCCGGAGCGGGTGCGCTGCAACAGGGTGTCGGCCTGTGTATCGAGGGCAGAGATGGGACGGCTGTGATCGATGGAGATGTTCATCAGATGACCTCGAGGTCGGCCTGCAGCCCGCCGGCGGATTTGATTGCCTGGAGAATGGCTACGATATCGTGCGAGGTAGCGCCGATGGCGTGGAGACCGCGGATGAGATCGTCGACGTCGGCGCCGTTATCGAGCCGGATGGACTGGGCCGGGAGATCGCGCACGCCAACAACGGCATTGGTGACGGGCTGGGTCTTTCCGGAGGAGTTGGGCAGCGGCTGGGAGACGCTGGTGAAGGACTCAACCTCGATGCTGAGGCTGCCGTGCAGAACGGAGACCGGGGAGAGCGTCACATCGCCCCCCATCACGATGGTTCCGGTGCGCTCGTTGATGACAACGCGGGCAGGCGCGCGGAAGTTGATGGACAGCGACTGGATGCGCCCGATGAGAACGGGCACGGAGAGCGCGTGGGCCTGGGCGACGTCGACCTGCACGGTGCGGCTGTCGACCGCCGTGGCGACGGAGCCCCTGAACTCGCTGTTGATTGCGTCGGCCATATCTTGTGCGGCGGTGAAGTCAGGATTGCGGAGCAGGAAGTTCACCTGGCGAAGACGGCTGAGGTCGACAAGCGCGTCGCGCTCCACGATGGCGCCGGCCGGGATGCGGCCAACCGTGGGGTGGTTCACCTCGCGCAGGTTGCCGGCGGTGCCTTCCGAGTAGCCGCCAAGGGCAAGCGGACCTTGCGCCTCAGCGTAGACCTGGCCATCCGGACCCCGCAGCGAGCTCATGAGCAGGACTCCGCCTTCGAGGCTCTTGGCGTCGCCGGCGGAAGAGACGGTCACATCGAGCTTAGAGCCGGGGCGGGCAAAGGGTGGTAGTGCCGCGGTGATAAAGACGGCGGCGACATTCTTGACCACGACCTGGGATGGAGCGATCTGCACGCCCATGCGGGTCATGGCGTTTGCGAGCGTCTGCACGGTGAAGTAGGTCTGCTGACGGTCGCCAGTGCCGCGCAGGCCGACGACCAGGCCATAGCCGACCAGCTGGTTATCGCGAACGCCTTCTACGTCGGTGACGTCACGCAGGTAGACCTTGCGGACGGGGCTATCCCCTGCACTGGCCCATGGAGAGAGGAGTGACAACACCACGCCGAGCGAGAGCAAGCGGACGAGCGAGGCGAGCAAGTTACTCGAAAGTATGGAGACGATAGGCATAGGTTTAGAAACCAAACAGCCACAGAATGGCGCGGGTGATGGGGTTCGGCGGACGAACGCTGTCGGAGATGATGCCTTTGCCCTTCATCTCGATCTCGAGGTTGCTGAGCGCGGACGAGGCCACGGTATTGGCGGAGCTGATATCGCCCGGACGAACGATTCCGCGGATGATGAGGTCTTCGTGCTGATTGTTCATGAAGATCTTCCGCTCGGCTTCGATCACCATGTTTCCGTTGGCCAGCACGGCGATGACCTGACCGGTGAGAGAGGTGGTGAAGGTGGTGTTCGACGAGGTGCTTCCCTGCCCTTTAAGGATCGTGGAGGAATTCGCACCGAGCAGTGGGTTGACGCCTGACGTCTTGAGATTTCCGGGCAGACCGGTGATGGCCGAGTTGGTGGTGAAGGTTCGCTCGCTGTCGAGGTTGCCGCTCTGCGCCGCGGTGGTCTGGACCGAGACCTGAACGACGATCGTGTCGTTGACATTGCGCGCCTTGTAGTCCGAGGAGAGATCGCCGAGAGAGTTGGCGGCGGACCAAAGGCTGCCCATGGTGCGGGGCTCGGGCGGCGGCATGTACTGCTCGTGCAGGCGTTGCAGATAGTCAGCGCGGAGCTCCTGCTCAGTCTTCTTATGCGGCTTGAGCGAGGCGAGGCCAGTAGGCGGGGGCGGCGGTGCGGCCTCCGGGCCGGTGGGAATGGCCTGGCCGAAGCAGACCGGTGATGAAGCGGCGGCAAGCAGGGCGAGCGCCAGCAGGCATCGCGAGATCATCTTAGAGACTTCCTTTCAGCAGGCCTTGACCAAGGACTTCGGCGACGTAGGCCTGGCGGTGATCGGGGGTGGCGACGCGAACCTTATCGCCGGGAGCGCCCGCCTCAAGGCAGACCACGCGCAGGCGCACGTGGACGCGATCGCCCTCGAGCAGCAGGACGGCCGATGCTCCGGCGCGGAGAGCGTCTGTATCCTCCGGGAGCGATGCCTTCGAGAGTCGCTGGCCGGAAGCAGGCGCGGCATTCGCTGCAGAGCCGGTGGAGAGTTGACTGGAGAGCGTGACCGGGGCCGTCCATGAGGCGGAGACGTAGAAGGGGATGCAATCGGAGGCTGCGCGGCACCCTACAAGCAACTGCGCGGAGCGACTGTCGCCCACGTTGATGGCGCGGATCTCCAGCGCTGGGTTGGCGACCGCGGCCGTGACTGCCGCGGGCATCCGGATCTGGACGCCGTCGGCGGGGAGGCTGCGCTGCCGCATGGCCGCAACGACGTTTTCCGTGGTCACCGGATAGCGGCGGCCAGCCGCTGGCGCGGACGACTGTGCTGAAGCCTGCGGCACGCCTGCCGCGAGAGCGCAGAAGGCGGCGGCGCTGAAGGCCAGCGCGCGGAAGGCTGGAGCACAGAAGCCGGTGAGAGCCGCAGCCGTTGCGCGAGCTTTCCGATGAACCCGTCGAAGCAAAATCCCTGCAGGTTTCTTTGTCATGGTTCCCTCTACTGGGAGAGTTGATTCAACTGCTGCAGCATCTCGTCGGCGGCCTTCACCACGCGGGAGTTCGACTCATAGGAACGTTGCGCGACGATCATCTGGACGAACTCGTCGACCACGCTGACGTTGGATTGTTCCAGCATGCCCTGCTGGATCTGGCCCAGGCCTTCGGAACCGCCGGGGGTGCCGATGATGGGGTTACCGGACGCCGTGGTCGCGAGATAGATGTTGTTCCCTACGCTGTTGAGACCGCCAGGATTGACGAACAAGGCGAGCTGGATATTGCCGACGGTGGAAGCCTGGGTCTGGCCGGGGACTGTCGCGCTCACGGTGCCATCGCTGCCGATGGTGATGTTGGTGGCGTCGGTGGGGACGGTGATGGCGGGCTGCAGCGGGTTGCCGTCGGCGGTCACCACGTTGCCCTGCGAGTCGGGGTGGAAGGAACCGGCGCGGGTGTAACCGGTCTGGCCGTTGGGCAGCAGGATCTGAAAGAAGCCGCCGCCTGAGATGGCGAGGTCGAGCGGATTGTTGGTGGTCTGCAGATCGCCCTGCGTCTGATTGATCTCGGTGGTGCTGGGCCGTACGCCAAGACCGATCTGCAGACCGGCGGCATTGGTGGTCTGCTGGGTGGCCGCGGAGCCGGGCATGACAGTGTTCTGATAGAGCAGATCGGAGAACGCGAGAATGCGCTGCTGATAGCCGGTGGTGCTGGCGTTCGAAAGATTGTTGGCGATGTTGTCGAGGTTCAGTTGCTGGGCGGTCATACCGCTGGCGGCCGTGTAGAGAGCGCGGAGCATGGGGAGCCTTTCTCGTCGTTGAGGATTTCGTTAGCTGATGCGCGGCAGATCCTGCGCAGCGGTCTTGTCGATCTCGGTGTCGATCATGGAGAGAGCGTGGCGCATGCCTTCCGCGGCACGCTGCGCATCGATCAGCTCCACGACGCTTGATACAGGATTGACGTTGGAGCCTTCGAGCATGCCCTGGCGCACCTGCGAGTTCGTCGAGGCGACCACCTGGCTGGCGGGAACGGTGTAGTTCGCGCCGCCCATGCTCTGCGGGTCTGCGCTGGGAGCGAACTCAACCAGCTTGAGCTTGCCGGCAATGGCGCCATTCGCGCTGATGGTGCCATCCGCGCTGATCGTGACGTTGGCGCCGGTAGGGATGGTGATGGCGCCGGTGGTTCCGAGGACTGCATCGCCGGTGGCGGTGACGAGCTGACCCTTGGCGGAGATCTGCAGCGCGCCGTTGCGCGTATAGCCGACTCCATTGGCGGTCTGCACCGCAAAGAACCCGTTGCCGTCGATGCCGAGATCGAGCGGGTTGCCGGTGGGCTCGAGAGCGCCGGGCTGCATATCCAGGTGAGAACCGCCGAGGATACCGTAATGATTGGTGTCGACGTTCAACTGCGAGTTCAGGGTCTGGCCGAAGCCCGCAAGCACCGAGTTGAAGGTGGTGTGCCGGCCGCGGAAGCCACCGGTGTTGCTGTTGGCGAGATTGTTGGCGATGGTATCGAGTGCGTCGGTTCGTGCCATCAGCGCGGCGCACGCCGCATAGAGTCCGCTATCCATGAAGAGACCTCACGGACAGGAGTAGCAACGTGTGTGCCAAACAAAAGCGGCAGGATTTGCCGGGTTTTGGTCGAGTCCGGCGGTGAGAGAGGATTGAATTGAGAGGCAGGTGAGAATGAATCCTTCGCCTGGTGCGACAGATTCAAATGCTGTTCTAATTCAAGGCGTCGAGTTAGAACGGAGCGTCTTCTAGGCTGCTGCGAAGAGGAATGCTTTAACTCGCGTGCGCGGGATCGGACTGATCGGCCAGGCTCTGCGCGAGCTGGAGCATCTCGGTCCAGCGGCAGGAATGGACGGAGTGTTGCAGCTCGCGGATGGCGTCCATGAGATACCGGGGAAGATGCCAGTATTCGGCCAGGACAAGGCCAAGGTCGAGCTGCTCCTCGGCTGAGCCCGCGCGCTGCCAGCCGAGCAGCTGCGGGAGCTTGGCGAGGTTGAGCAGAAGACCGATCAGATAGGCCTCTTCGGGCGCAAAGCCGTCGACGATGCGGGCGAGTTCACGGGCGTAGAGAGCGACGCGCCGCCAGCGTTCCCACTCCGCCAGCAGGCCTTCCTGCTGCGGCATGCTGGAGACGCAGACGAGGTCGTACCAGCGCTCGAAGTTGAGGCTGGCGATGCAGTCTTCCATGCGCGTCGGGCGATCTTCTTCGAGGGGATTCTCTTCGCCGATGAGGCGAAAGATCTGCAGCGTGGCGCCCACATCGGCGAGGATCACTTCAGAGAGCGCATGCAGGTCCACCTGCGATTCCTTCAGCAGCAACTCCAGTTGGAGACGCGTGGAGAGCAGGGTCGGGACGTCGGGCAGCCATCCAGCGAAGGATGGCTGCGGCTGCTGGCTGAGAGTGTGCTCGACGAGGTTCAGGCTTGCGTCCATTGGATCCCCATACCGATTCATTCGACTTTGTTTATCGGCATGACATATCAGGACGTTCAGCCTTTCCGGGGACTTTGCGGGATTGAAAGTGCGCCGCCGCGAGCTGAGAGGTCCGACGCGCTACGCAACAAAGCCATGCACCACTTCGGTGATGCGAAGTCCGTAGTTGCCATCGATGATGACGGCTTCGCCACGCGCGACGACCCGACCATCCAGCACCAGTTCCACCGGTTCATCGACCTGGCGGTCGAGCTCGACGACGGCTCCGCTGGTCAGATCGAGAACCTCGCGCAAGCTCAATTTGCGTTCGCCAAACCGGAGGGTCACGTTGAGCTCAACATCCATGACCAGGTCGAGGTTGGCTGAGGGCGCTTCAAAAGGGTTTTCGCTCTCAGGAGTTTGCATGGCTGTCCTCTTCGGTTCTGGAGATGTCATTGGAGGTTACGTGCAGCGGCCGAATCAATTGCATGGCTTTATTCGCGCCCTGGCCGACCGGAAGCGCTTCGAAGTAACCACGGTCTTCGAGCATAAGTCGTCCCGGCGCGGAGGCCGGCGCCGAGAGCGTCAGCACCGAGCCGACCTCGATGCGGGCCAGGTCTCGGACAGCTACCTTCAGTTCGGGCAACTCGCCGGCCAGCGAGAACTCACAATCCAGCATCCGCTGTTCGAGGGTGCGCGAGGAATGGTATCCGGAGCCATGCTTGGCGCCGACATGATCCGCGCGCATGTTGCGCACGAGGTGACTGGAGAGCGAGGCCGGAAGCGCGATGAACAAAGCGCCATTCACGCCGGCCACACTCAGCTCGAAGTGGATGCGATGCACCTTTTCGGTTGGCGGGAAAACGCGATGCGCCAGGTTGGGTTTCACGCATTTTGCGGGCGCCAGCGTGATGCCGAGCGGTTGCCAGACGCGATCAATCTGGCCGGCAATCATGGTGCCCACCTCGTCCATGATCTCTTCGTCGATCTCGGTCAGCTCGCGCGTGACGCCGGGATATCCGCCGGTACCGCCGAGCAGGAGATCGATCACCGTGAACATGAGCGGACTATCCATCTCCAGCAGGATGCTGGTGGAGGAAGGACGCGCGGCGCAGGGAAGAATGTAGCCAGCTGATGCACAACGCGCGCGGAAGTCTTCCATGGTGAGCTGCTCAAGATCGATAAGTCGAACTTCGAGGCCGGTGCCAAGATAAACGTCGAGCGAGTTGGTGAGATTGCGCGCCAGCGACTCGTGCAAGGTGGTGAGGATACGTCCGCTTTCATTGGAGAGGCGTCCGGCCGAGCGGAAGTTACACGGCAGGATGGTGGGTTCTTTGGGTGGCGCCTTGCGCGACGCCTGCGCACTCTTGCTGGTCATGCGCTCTTCCTTGCCGGGCTCGCCGTCGGCGCGGCGGCGCGACGGGCGAGCGAAGTCTTCAACTTGGCCAGCACTGCGGTATGGATCTGCGAGACGCGAGAGACCGCAATGCCTACTACCTCGGCAACTTCTTTCATGGTCAGCTCTTCACGGTAGTAAAGCGAGAGGATGAGCTGTTCGCGTTCCGAGAGTTCGGCGATTGCGGCCGCTAGGGAGGCGCGCTCTTCGGTCTTGCAGTACATCTCAAATGGATTTTCCCAGGCGCTGGGAGCGGAGTCGATGAGGTCGTGGGTACCCTCCCCATCAAACGAGGATTGTGCCTCCTGACCCACAAGATAGAGTCCATTCAATTCGGTCTGCACTTCGTACAACTCTTCGGGTTCGATCTTGAGTTCGGCGGCCAGCTCCTCGTCGGAGGGGTTGCGTCCAAGCGCGCCCTGCAGGCGCTGGGTCGCGTCGGAGATCTCACGGGCGCGGCGGCGGATGCCGCGGGAGCCCCAGTCCAGGGCGCGGAGGCTATCAAGGATGGCGCCCTTGATGCGAAAGCGCGCGAAGGTCTTGAATTGCGCGTTGCGGGTGTGATCAAAGCTGCGGTAGGCATCGAGCAGTCCGATGACGCCGGCCTGCACCAGGTCGGCGAGCTCCACCTGCTGGGGCAGGCGTTCCAGGATGCGCGAAGCGATGTACTGCACCTGAGGCAGCTCCTGAAGAATCAGCTCGTTGCGTTCGGCAAACTCTCCGTCGCTGTCCGCAATCATCTTGTAAACCGCGTGCGCCGATGCCATAAATCTTCTCCTGCGATCAATCTCTTCAACTTCTCTACCGGACTTGCTTACCGAACCACTCCAACGGACTGCACCATTGTCATGGGCGGGATTTCGCTGGGCGAGATCACGACAATCTTGGGCAGGAACGGCTCCAGCAGGCGACGCAGGTAGAACCTTCCTGGCGAGGAGCAGAGCAGAACCGGTGGAGCCTCCCCAACACGCTCACCAAATGAGGATCGCAAGCTATCTAGCACGCGGCGTGCCACAGAGATTTGCAGAGCGCTGGAGGAAAGCTGGCCTGCGTTTGAATTTGCCGCACGCATGCATTCCTCCTCAATAGCACTATCGAGGGTGACGACTTTCAACTCGCCGCGAGGATCAAGCAACGGCCGGATGAGCGCGCGGCCCATCGTCTGGCGTGCGGCTTCGACGAGAGCCACGGAGTTCTTGTTGGTGGCGGCGGTGTCGACGAGCGATTCCAGAATCGAGCCGAGATCGCGGATGGAGACCTGCTCGCGCAAAAGCTGCTGCAGCACCTTCTGAACTTCGCCCAGGCTCATCAACTTGGGAATGAGCTCTTCCACCAGCTTTGGATGAGAATCATTAAGACGATCGACGAGGCGCTTGGTCTCCTGCCGGGTCAACAGCTCGTAGGCGTTGCGCTTGATGAGTTCCGCGAGGTGAGCGGCGAGCACCGATGTGGTGTCAACGACGGCATAGCCGGCGGCGATCGCCTGCGCCTGCAGCTCCTTGGCGATCCACTTCGCGGGCACCCCGAAGGCCGGTTCACGGGTCTCTTCGCCCGGAAGGTTCGGCGCCGCGGTGTCGGAGCTTACGGCCAGCAGAAAGCCCCGGCGCAGCTCCCAGCGGGCGATCTCCACGCCGCGCAGGTGAACAACGTATTCGCCATCGCGGAGCGAAAGGTTGTCGGTGATGTGGATCGATGGGACGAGGAATCCGAGTTGGCCGGCGAGGCTCTTGCGCAGCGCTTTGACGCGGGCCAGAAGCTGTCCGCCCTGCTTGGCATCGACCAACGGAACCAGGCCGACGCCAACTTCGAGCATGAGCTCGTCCAGCTTGAGGACCGTATCCATGGGGTCGACAGCCGGGGATGCCGAGCCGGGCTTGCCCTTGGCGGGGGTGGCCAGCTCTGCGAGCTCCGCATCTTCAGGCGCCTTCTCCACCTTGATCTTCCATGCGGCGTACATCATGACGCCGCCGAGCAGGAAAAACGAGATCTTCGGCAGACCGGGTATCAGCCCCAGCGAGCCGAGCACGCCGCCGCCAATCCACAGCAGACGAGGGCTGCTGAGAAGTTGCTTGCGCACGTTGACGCCCAGCGAATCCTTAGAAGCGGCACGGGTGACCACGATGCCGCCGGCGATTGAAACCAGCAGCGAGGGCAGGATGGAAACCAGGCCGTCGCCAACGGTGAGGATGGTGTAGGTCTTCAGAGCGTCCTGGAAGGGGATTCCCTGCTGGAAGACGCCGATCAGGAAGCCGGCGATGATGTTGATCGCCATGATGAGGATGGTGGCGAGCGAGTCGCGCTGGGAGAACCGGGCGGCTCCGTCCATGGCTCCGCAGAACTCCGCCTCGCGGGCGACGTTTTCGCGACGCTTGCGCGCCTGCTGCTCGTTGATCAGACCGGCGTTCAGGTCGGCATCGATGGCCATCTGCTTGCCCGGCATCGCGTCCAGCGTGAAGCGGGCGGTCACCTCCGCCGTGCGCACCGCGCCGTGGCTGACGACGAGATACTGGATGGCGACCAGGGCGAGGAAGAGCACGAAGCCCACAACGTAGTTGCCGCCGACGACGAACTGACCGAAGGCTTCGATCACGTGGCCCGCCGCGGCCGAGCCTTCGTTGCCGTGCAGCAGGATGCGCCGCGTGCTGGCGAGATCGAGCGAGAGCCGCAGCATGGTGAGCAGCAGCAGGAGGCTGGGAAAGACGGAGAACTCGACCGGCTTGAGGATCTGCACTGCGGTCAGCAGCACCAGCACGGATGCGGTGATGCTGAAGGTAAGCATGAGATCGAGCAGGAAGCTGGGCAGCGGCACCAGCATCACAAACACCATCGCGACCGCGACAATCGGAACGATCCACTCCCCGGAAGAGGCGACCAGCTTCAACACTCCATTTTCTTTTTTCATGACCTGACCAACTCTCCCGAGGCATTGCGACTGCGGCGCATGGCTTCCTGTCTGCGGACCTCGGCCTGAGCGCGGAAGACGACGACGAGGATGTCCGCGACGGCCTGATAGAGGGTCGAGGGGATGGGCTCATCCACCTCGACCGTTTTGTAGAGCGCCTGCGCCAGGGGCTTGTTTTCGAGGACCATGATGCCGCTCTCGATGGCGAGCGCCTTGATCTCCTGCGCGATCAGGTTCATGCCTTTGGCGACAACGATGGGAGTCGCCATGTCGGGCGTGTAGCGCAGCGCTACCGCGTAGTGGGTGGGATTGGTAACAACCACGGTCGCGGTGGCGGCCGCGGCCAGCGTCTGCTTCTTGCGGCGGCGGCGCTGCAGGCGGCGGATGCGGCTCTTGATCATGGGATTTCCGTCGGTCTGCTTGTGTTCTTCCCGCACCTCTTCGCGGGTCATCTTCATATCGCTCTGCATCTTCATCCAGGTCAGGAAGTAGTCGACGCCGGCCCACGCCAGCAGCACCAGCGAACCCTTCCATCCAACCTCGTAGACCATGCCGCCGATGGTGGAGGCGAGCCCACGCAGGCCCAGCGAGTTGGCGCGCACCATGATCCCCCAGTGAGAGGCGATTGTGGATTGTGCGATCCAGGCGATCGCGCCGAACGGCAGCAGAGACTTGAGCAGGTTGCTAAGCCCGGACAGCGAAAAGATGTTGCTGATCTTACTGACTGGATTAAAGCGTTCGGGCTTGGGTGCAAGCACTGCGGGCGCAAAGTTCACCCCGCCCTGCGCAAGGCCCGCGGCGACCGACAAGGCCATGGAGGCGAGCAGCACCGGCACAATCCAGCGAAAGACCTCGATGGCGCCCCAGAAGAAGATGGGGCTGCTGCTGCCCATATCCTCAGTGGCGGCGTTGTCGAGCACCATGCGGTAAAGCGTCCCCCAATGCGAGAGCGCACCCTGCGACATCATGCACAGCGCGGCCACAGCGCCTACGATGGCGAGCAGGCTTGGCAGCTCTCGCGAGCGCGTGACCTGACCCTGCTCGCGCGCCTTCTCGCGCCGTTTGGGGGTTGCCTGTTCGGTTTTGCTGGAATCCGCCATCGCCGCCTAACGTGCCAGGTGAAGGAGCCGGTCGGCGTAGCCCATCGACTCCAGAAAGAGGTTGCGAAACATGTCGGGCCAGTACTTGAGCGAGGAGAAGAGAATGGCCAGGCCGAGCAGGCTCTTCACCGCGGGCCCGAGCATCATCAGGGGAAGCTGCGGCGAAGACTTGCCGAGGAGCCCGAGCACGATGTCCGTCAGGAGCGTGGCCGAAAGTACGGGCGCGGCAATCTGCACGCCGACCAGCAGGATGCTGGCGCCGGAGCCGACCAGACTCATCGCGAAGGGCCGCGTGAGCTGGGCCGTGCCCGGAGGCAGATAGGTGAAGCTGTTGCCGATGGCGCGCAATAGCCAGAGATGAACGTCCAGCCGCAAGAAGATCAGCATGGCGAGCGACTGATGAAACATGGCCATGACTGTGGTATCGACCTGCGTAGTGGGATCGAGGATGTTCACCAGCGAGTAGCCCATCTGGATGCTCAGGATCTGGCCCGCCATCTGGACCGCCTCGAAGACGATGGAGGTCGCGATGCCGAACGCAACCCCCAGCAGAAGTTCGCGAAAGACCAGCAGCGGCCACTCGCCGAGCGGCAGCGGAGTGAGCGAGCGCGAGAGCATGGGGTAGAGCAGAACGGTCAGCAGAAAGACCAGACCGGCCTTGATTCGGGCGGGAATGACGACGCTGCCGAGGAACGGGGCGAAGAGCATCAGGCCGGAGAGCCGGACGCTGATGGCAAGGAAGGCCTGGATGACGTCTGCCAGCGGAATCTTGATCACTCGAGCACCCGGTGGAAGTCCGACAGCATGAGGACGGTGTAGTTGGCGAGGTGGCGAAACATCCACGGCATCAGAATGAAGATCGCGCTACCGGCGGCCAGCAGGCGCGGAACGGTGGAGAGCGTCTGATCCTGCAGGGACGTGAGCACCTGCACCACGTTGACGAGGAGGCTGACGACGATCGCGACCAGCAGAATGGGAGCGGTCAGGATGATCACCTGCTCCAGCATCAGCCTGCCCATGGAGACAACGGCATCGGTTCCCATCAGCTGAAGCTCCTCATCAGGGCGCCGATCAGCAGGTGCCAGCCATCCACCATCAGGAACAGAAGCAGCTTCAAGGGCGTGGAGATGACGACCGGCGGAAGCTGCATCATGCCGACCGAGGTCGTGATGGATGCGACCACCATGTCGACGATCAGGAACGGCAGGAAAAGTACTGTTCCAATCTGGAAAGCAGCCTTCAACTCCGACAGAATGTACGCTGGCAGCATGACGCGGAAGGAGAGATCCTGCACGTTGTGGGGACGCGGCTCTTTCGCCAGTTCAAGGAACAGGGCAACGTCCTTGTCGCGCACATAGTGGGCCATAAACTGGCGCATCGGCTCACCCGCGCGGCTCAGCGCCTCGACCGGCGTGATGGTACCGGCCTGCAGCGGGACGATAGAGTTGTCGTAGATAACGACACCGACCGGCTGCATGAGAAAGAACGTCAGGATCATCGAGAGGCCGATGAGGGTCTGATTCGAGGGCGTGGTTTGCAGTCCGAGTGCCTGACGTAGAAAGTGAAAGACGATCAGCAGGCGCGCGAAGGGCGTTACGCAGAGCAGGATCGACGGGATCAGCGTCAGGAACGTCAGCAGAACGACGATGGTCCACGGAGCCGAGTTTCCGCCCAGGCCTGTAATCTGCAGGCCGCCGGCACTGGGTGCGGTCGGCGGCAACATGGCGGAGAGCGAATGCAGCCCCACCGCTGCACTGAACACGGGAGCGGACTGCGCCCACGATGCCGACGGCAGCAGAGCGCCCGCGAGCAGGGCGGCGGCCACCACTTTGCTGATCGTCTTCACGAGCGCGGCTCCATCGCCGTTCCGGCGGCGTGCCAGCTTTGCTGCTGCTGATCGAGCACGGCCAGCAGCGAGACCTGGCCAGCCGCTCCGCCAATCAAGAGCTGCGCCCCATCGACCTGCAGGATGGTGACGAACCGCTTCTCTCCCAGCGAGACCGTCTCCGTAACCTTCATGCGGCGCGACGAGAACTGCTGCATGCGCTTCTTCTCAATCCACTTCAGAGCGGAAAAGACCTGCTTCAGCAGGTTCGCCGCGGCTGCGGCGGGCACGGCTACAGAGGCCCGGCCGCCGAGGGGTGGTGCGCACGCAACGCTGGCGGGACGCGACGAGAACCGCGCCTTGCCCTTCGTCTCAATCCACTTCACAGCGAGGAGTAACTGCTTCAGCAGGTTTGGAACAGGTGCGGACGGAACCGCCGAAGGCGCTTGGCTGCCCGGTTGCTGTGAGCCATCGCCACTCGCGCGGCGCGTTGAGCTTCGAAGGTTTGCCGCAGGTCTCACCGGAGCCACCGAAGAAAGGGTTCTGTTCGCCGGCCGCGTGCCACTGACCTTGATACGAGCGAGCTGCTGCACGCGCTTCTGATCAAGCCACTTCAAGATGTTTGGCTGAGTTGAGCGTGCACTGGCCGAGGGCGCCAGCGCCAGGCGCGCGGCCGTCACCGCGTCCACCTTGCTGCCAGCGGAACGTGCGTGCAGCGACTGTTCGCTTTCGAGGATGCGCTGAGCGGAGGTCATACGAGCTCCGTAATCCGCGCCGCCAGGCGCTCACCGACCACTTCAAACTCGGTCCAGGCCATCAGCGTGCCGTTAACGTGAAGCGGAATGTCGGTGCTCTGATTGCACGCAGTCTGAACCAGCGAACCCTCTTTCAGGCCAAGCAGCGAACCCACGGTAAAGCCGACAACGGGCACTTCAAGCGTCAGCTTGCAGGGCAGCCAGGGAAGCACTTCCCTCGGAGAACGGTCAGTCCCCGCCGGACGAAAGCCCGTGGCTGCCATGTGCGAATTTACGTTGGAAACGGATGCTGTACCTGTCACGAAGACCCCTTGCCGCCGATATGCTGCATGTCCCGCTCCGCCCTGCGCTGCTGTGCGAGCCCAACAACGGCACAGCAGACTGCGAGGACGGAGCGGCACCCTGAGCGAAGCAAATGGGGGACCAAAGTGCGGTAAGCGGCAGGTCGAAGGAGCCGTGTTTCAGGCCCTAAGCGGGGGACAGAGGTACAACCTTAGAGGAGTTCGCGGAGACCGTCCGAGATGCATTGCCGCAGCAAGACCGCGCATACGGAGCCCGAGGAGCATGAGCGCCGGGAGAGCCGCTCACCCCTTCCTGAAAAAGGGGGCGAACGGTTCTCACCGGTTCCTCATAATTGATCTGGAGCCGTGGTCTAGCTCGTCAGCATCTGCATCGTGGTTTGTACCAGGGTATCGAAGGTGGTGATGCTCTTGGCGTTGGCCTGGTACGCCTGCTGCGCCACGATCATCTTGCCGAACTCGGTGGCAACATCGACGTTCGAGGATTCCACCGACCCGCCGGTGATGGTGCCGAGGCCACCGGTGCCAGCAATGCCGACCAGCGCGGGGCCCGCTGCAGCCGAGGCCTGGTAGTCGTTTCCGCCCACCTGGACCAGACCCTGCGTGTTAGCAAAATTCGCCAGCGCGACCTGCCCCAGAGGGCTGGTCTGTCCATTCGAGAAGGTCCCCTCAATGATTCCATTCGGCAGGATGGAGTAGCCCGCGAGGGTGCCGGCGGCGAATCCATTCTGCGTCTGGGCAGTAGTTGCACTGGCTGAGTTGTTCTGGGTGATGGTCGGATTGCCGGAGCTGTCGTCCAGATTCCAGTTGATCTTCAGGGGAGCGGCGCCGTCGACCAGGCTGGGAACGCTGATGGCGACGCTTCCGGTCGGCGAGATGAGGTTACCGGAGCTATTGAAGGTTAACGTGCCGCTGGCCAGCTGGCTGGATGCGGCGCCGGTCGCGGAGGTAGGCATATTCACCGAGTAGCTCCAGGTGTTCGCGCCCGTGTTGGTGTAGGTGATGCTCAACTGCTGCTCGTTGCCCAGTGAATCATAGACGGGCGTGGTGCTGGAGAAAGAGGAACCGGACGCGGACGAGGAACTCAGATTGACCGAGAGATTGAAGCTGGTGGTGGGGCTGGCCGGGACGATCGCGCTTTCGTTGATGACCAGCGGCTGCAGCGTGCCCGAGGAGGAGACTACGCCGTTCGAAGCGCCATAGCCCATCACCAGATCGCCATTGGGGGCGGTCAGTTGACCGGATGCGTTCGTGGTGAAGTCGCCCGCCCGCGTGTATGCCGTTCCGCCGCCGGCGGTCTGGACGACGAAGAACCCGTTACCCGCGAGCGCCATGTTGGAGGCGATGGAGGTTGAGGTCTGGGTTCCGTCGCTGAAGTTGGAGACAGTCTGTGAGGTCTTAACGCCAAGCCCGCTCTGGAGTGTATCGCCAACGCCGTTCAACATGCTGCTCTGCGCAAAGATGTCGCTGAACGACGTGTTCTGGTCCTTGTACCCGACGGTATCGAGGTTCGCCAGGTTGTTGGAAACGGTTTGAAGCTGCGTCTCGGCTGCTGTGAGACCGGAGAGAGGAACGCCGAAGAAACCCATTACTTGCCTCCAAATTGGTTCGTGAGTTTGGAAAGATCTAAAGTCGAGTTGGGATCAGTTGCCGCCAGCGAAGCGGCATTGATCGAAGCGGAAGGAGAAGAGCTGTTCCTCAGCGCGTTCTGCGCGGCGATGAGTGCGGAAGAGCTCATGTTGTTCGAGCTCGATACCGGGGACACGGAGGGCGTTGAACTCCCGCTCGCTGAACTCGAAGAGGACGATGAGCTGCCGCCGCTGACTACCTGGTTGATGCTGATCAGCTGATCCAGCTGGTTCAACGAGATCATCTGGCCAACCATCGCGGTCGAATCCATCGGCGCGGAAGGATCCTGATTCTGCAACTCCTGGACCAGCAAGTTGAGGAAGGTTGTGCCGGTAGTTGTGCCGGCCAGACCACCGGTGGACGAAGAGCTGGAGTTGCTTCCGGTCGCGCTGGACGCGTTCGCCTGTACGTTTGCCTTGGTCTTCGGCGCGAAGAGACTCAGGCCGGAGAGCGATGGATTTGGTGCTGTTGCGGAGACTTGCATGGTTCCTCCTAAAGGCAGTTAGATCATGATGTCCAGCCGCGCGCTGGCAGCTGGAAGACTGGAACTGGACCGGCTGGCGCCCATCGCCAGGACAGCGGGCGAAGGGGTGAGGGATGCACTGCTCGAAGCCTTGCCTTGACCTTGTGCGTTTGAACGGTCGCGGCCCGAGGCATCTCCCTGGCTCGTGGCTGAGTTGTCGCGAACCTCCACCCGGGCCTGAAGTCCGTAGGCGCTCCCCAGCTTCTCCTCGATGCTGGGAAGATGAATGGCGAGAGCCCGGCTCAGTTCCGCGTGGTCCAGCGAAATCTGTGCGGAGAGTGTCTGGTGCGTAACCGAGGTGGTAATGGAAATGTTGCCAAACTCCGCCGAATTCATGCCCATGCGCATCTCGGACTGATGCATGGCCTGGATGATCTGCGCGCTGTGAACCACGGGTCCGGATGCAGGATCCCAGCTCGAGGAAGCGGGTTGCGGGGTAGGAATTGTATTCGCTGCGTCTGTGGTAGCCGTTGGCTGCGCCTGCTTTGCGGCCTGTGGGTCGGCGCTGGCAGCGGACGACGCGCTCAGCACGGCCTGGAGATTCTGTGGCACGGCAGCCGTGTTGTGCGCCTGGTCGCCAGCCATGTCATGAGAGCCGGCATCCGGCATCACCACAGGAAACTTTGTCGTCGGGGAGATGGTCGCGGGCGAGGCTGACGCAGAACCTGAGTTGTCGGATTTAGCTTTTCCAGCGGAGACGGGAGCCGTGCCGCGCGGGTTGCCGGAGGTGCTGCCAGATGTGGGGCCCGCCACGACTGAATTGCCAGCTCCGTCGGTCGACGAAGCCGCCATTGAAGCAACGGAGGAGGAACCGAGCGCGGACACGGGCAGGGGAGTGGGAGCGGTGACGGACGGAAGCAGTGCGGAGAGCTGCTGTTCGAATTGAGAGGAAGTCACGTCGCTCTTCGTCGGTGCGTCCAGAGCCGCGCCGGCTGCCGCGGACGTCGCGGCGGAGGACCTCGCATCCGCATGCGCTTTGTCAGCAGGGGAGAGATCTGAGGAGGCGGAGGGAATGGATGCGGCGGTTGGTGCTTCGTTCGCCATCCGGTTGGGTTCACTTCCGACGGCCGGGAGTTCTGAAGCCGGCTTAGCTGCCGCAGTGGAAGCTTCAGAGATGGAGGCGGCACCAGTGGCCGCATCCGGCGCGGCGATCCTGTTGCCGAGGGCGCCATGGATCGCGGTTGCAGGCTCCATGGAGGAACGTGGGTCGAGGGCCGCAAGGTTGAAGTCCGGCTGAGACCCATCGTTCTCCGCTGGCTGTTGCCCGGTGATCAGCGTGACCGGCAGTACGGGCTGCTGCGGCTGGGCCGGGTTCGATGGCTGCGGAGGCGTCGCGCCCGGATCATCCGGAGAGCTGGTTGCGGCGGGTTTATTCTCCTCCTGCTTCTTGTCATCCTGCTTCTTGTCCGACCGAACACTCTGGCCGGTGCGGTCGGGATGCGTGGTCGCTGCGGATGCATGGGACAACGCATCGCTGAACGGCGATCCCGAAGCTGCAGTCGCCGGCCTTGGAGCGCTGGTATCCATCTTCGCAACGGGCTGTAAGGTCACTCGCACGCCTTGTGTAAATGCAAGCCTGGGGCCAAAGTCTGAAACCAGCCGGCACCGTGTCTACCACGCATTTTCAGTCACTTACAAAGGCGTCGAAACAGTACTGTTCCGGAACACTTTCGCTTGACCCGGCAGCGCGGTAAACCTTGCCGTGCCTACTCGGCAAACGTTGCCTACAGCCTTGTCCGGTTGCGTGTGCCTGCGGAGCATACGGCGTCGGCGGCGGATAACGCGCGTAGACCGACGCGATCTGTCACCACGCGCAAAGGGATCGGGATGTAAGGAGGTTCGCGTGAAGAAGCGAGTGTCACGCAAGCGCATTCGCCCTTGGCGATGCGGATGAGTCATCCCAAAGAGGACTGCGCTTCAGCGCATGGAACGAGCGGCGAAGTTGTCGTCCATCAGGGACTGCTCTCGACGCATTGCCTCGTAGGCGAAGCGCTCTTTCTGGTCTTCGCGCAGCTCGGTCAGCACCTCGCGATTACGTCGCGCCGCGCGATAGATATTCATCTGGTGATCGCGCAGGGATTCCAGCTTTTCGAGTTGTTCGATGACGTCCTTCTGCATCAGCTCAAGCGCCCGCATCTGTGCATAGGTAATATGCAGCTGAGCCGCCGCCATCGAGCTCTTCAGGTCCCGCTCACTTCGTTCGAGAAGGAGCGCGACCTGCGCCTGCAGATCGTGGAGTTCCTGGCGCGTCTTCGCAATCTGACCCAGGATCTGCGTCAGCAGGCGTTCTTCACGCTCTTCTGCAATCTCGCGCACCCGAAGCACAGTGGCCAATGTGAACTGGAACTTCATCATGCTAGCTCGGCAGGGCTTTCAGGCGCTGTTCCACTTCGGCAAAAAGCGGAGTTTCAGTGGGAACTTGTTGCAGAAACTTCTCCAGCTCCGGGACCACCTGCACGGCGCGGTCCAGGACCGGATCAAACCCTTTCTGATACGCGCCGATCCGAATCAAGTCCTCGGACCTGCTGTAGGCGGAGAGCAGGACACGCAACGCCTGACTCTTCTTCAGGTGCTCACGTGATGCCACCGAGGACATCAGCCGGCTGAGACTATCCAGCACCGAGATGGGCGGGTAGTGGTTCCGCAAAGCAAGGTTGCGATCGAGAATGATGTGTCCATCGAGCAGCGAGCGCACGGTGTCGACCACGGGATCCTGCTGGTCATCGCCTTCCATGAGAACCGTGTAGAACGCGGTGATGCTTCCCTGCTTGAAGTTCCCGGCCCGCTCTACCAGGCGCGCCAGCGTATTCACGACCGATGGTGTATAGCCCTTGGTGGTCGGTGGCTCGCCGGCTGCCAGGCCGATCTCGCGCTGGGCCATGGCGAAGCGGGTAAGCGAGTCGACTACCAGCAGCACATTCTTTCCCGTGGAAGCAAAGTGCTCAGCGATGGCGGTAGCGGAGAGCGCCGCGCGCATCTTCAGCAGGGGCGACTGGTCCGACGTCGACACCACGACCACGGAGCGGCGCCGGCCCTCTTCGCCGATCACCTCCAGGAACTCCTGCACCTCACGTCCACGCTCACCGATGAGCGCCATCACGGTAAGATCGGCCGCGGTCCCGCGCGCCATCATCCCGAGCAACGTGCTCTTACCCACACCGCTGCCGCCGAAGACGCCAAGGCGCTGGCCGCGTCCGCAGGTTACGAAGGCATCGAGCGCACGTACGCCGCACCCCAGGGGCTCGCGGATGGGAACCCGGTCGAAGGGCAGCGGCGCCGATCCATCGACGAACACCGTGCTGCGCGCGCTGTAGCTGCTGAGTCCATCCAGCGGCTGACCCGTGGCATCGATCACGCGCCCCAGCAGTTCCGGGCCCACGCGGATCGAGGGCCGGGCTCCGGTGGCGATCACGCGATCGCCGAACTTGATCCCGCGCGGGAGTTGCAGCGTCATCGTCAGCATCACATTGCCACGAAAACCGACCACCTCGCCGGCATAGCTCTGGCCATCGCTGGTCAAGATGTCACAGGCATCACCCACCGAGCAGAACGGGCCTTCGGACTCTACGAGATTGCCGACCACCTGTAGCACGCGTCCGGACCAGCGCAGTGTGCTCACCTGCTGTAGCTGGTTGAAGTACGGTGCGAGTGGAGTTGGCATGAGAGGAGTCTTCCTGTAGGTGTAGGGGCAACGCCGTTTCTATCGAAGGAAACGACACTCGTTGATTCTTGCAGCTGCACAGCAACAGCAGATTTGCTTCAGAGTTGCGGCCGGCGACTGAGCACGTCGAAGAAGCCTTGTTCCACTTCCTTCAACTGTGCGTCCAGACTGAAGTTCACGGTACCGATCTCGGTCTGCAGGACGCAATCGCCGGGCTGCAGTTCCGCATCCTCTGTGACCGAGACGCTGAGCTTTAGCGACATCGAATCGAAGTGCTTCTGCCAGCGACCGCGCTCTTCCGGGCGCACCCGCAAGGTCGCGGCGGAACCTTCCTTCAGTTGTCCCAGCGCGATCTGAACGATGGCGGCCACCAGCATCGGATCCACCTGCGCCTCCCGGTGGAGGATCTTGCCGGCGATTGCAAGCGCGAGCTTGACGACTTCCATCTCCACGTTGGAGAAGTAATCCTTGCGGCTGCGCTCAAATGTCTCGATGGCCTCAGAGATGCGTGCGGTCTGCAGGCTCGCCTTCTTTTCGTACTCGTTTCGCAGCCTGGCTTCGGTCTCTGCAATGGCCGACGCGCGCTCCGCGGCCAGCCTGGCGCGGAACTCGGCTTCGGTCATCTGCACCTCAGGCTCCGTCGCGGTCTCGACCTCAACTGCAGCGGGCTGCGGCACCAGCGCCATCATCTGGCGATATTGGAATGCGGAAATGGGCAGCGAACTGAGGTCGCTGACTGGAGTGCGGCTAGACGACAAAGTCATCTCCTCCTTCGCTCTTGAGAACGATCTTGCCTTCGGCTTCCAGCTTGCGTGCGATGGCCACCACTTCGAGCTGCGCCTTGGCGACTTCCTTGCTGCGCACCGGACCGAGCGAGTCCGCTTCTTCCTTCATCATCTCTACCGTGCGCGAAGACATCGTCTGGTAGAAATGCTGACTTACAGCGTCGCGCGCCCCTTTCAGCGCCAGCGTCAACGTCTTCTTATCCACCGCGGCAGTGACCGCCCTCAGTTGAACTTCGGAGACTCCAAGGAAGTCTTCGAACGTGAACATCAGGTCGCGGATGCTGACCGCAAGCGCGGATTCTTCTCGTTCAATCGTTTGTAGAATCTCTCCCGATGTGTTCGCATCGATGCTGTTCATCAGGTCAGCCACACTTTGAAAGCCGGAGTAGGTCTTCTTCTTCTGCTCACCCACGGAGCGCAGGCGTCGATTCAAAACCACCGCGACCTTCTCCGTCATGGCCGGCGAAAACTGCCGGAGGTTGGCCAGGCGCCGCACCGATTCCGCCCGCACGGGATGGGGCAGGCACATCAGCAGCGCAGACGCCTGCTTGGTATCAAGGTGTCCAAGAATCAAGGCGATCGTCTGCGGATGTTCCCCCTCGAGGAAACGCGCCATCTGCTTGGGATCGATGCGCTGCAGCGATTCGATGCGCGAGGAGTTGGCCTCCTGCGAGCGGACCAGCCGTTGTACCATCTCCTTCGCGCCATTCTCGCCGAAAGCTTTGATGAGCAGGCGTGTGGCGACTTCCTGACCGCCCTGGGCGATGTGCTCCTGCGCCTGCGACATCTGCTGATACTCTTCAAGCACCTGTAGCGAAATCTCCTTGGGCACACTCCCCAGCCGCGCGATCTCGTGCGTCAAGCCCTGCAGGTCTTCGTCGCTTAGGTGGCAGAATAGTGCGGCCGCTGCATCGTCGCCCAACGAGGTCATCAGGATGGCTGCCTTGCGAACTCCACTCATGCTTTGCACTTCCAACTCTGCGTTCATTCCGCTGCTCCTCCTCCTCGCAGCCAGGCCTGTACGACCCGTGCGTTAGTGGCAGGCTCGGACTTCACCTGCTCGATCAGTCTTTCTCTCATGTGCAGCGTACGCACCACGTCGGGCTGCGCTGCTCCCAAAGCCACTGCCTTGGCCGGCTCGGAAAGCACCGGCTGCGCCGGCAGTTCCGCCACCGTGCCGAGAACACGCTTCTGCACCGGCCGGATCATGAGGACGTAGGCCAGGCCGAACAGTACGAGGAGCATCGCATAACGAACCGCGCCCGAGTAATCCGTCATCCCCTTGCGCGCCCTGTCAAGCATCGTTGGCGGCGGAACATCCGCATCGTCAGGACGATCGAACGCCAGGTTCTGCACGCTGATCACGTCCCCGCGCGCAGTGTCGATCCCGATTGCAGTCGTGGCCAGCATCTCGATCTGCTTCAGCTCCTGCGGGCTGCGCTTCAGGCGGGTCTCCGTCCACTTTCCATTGGGTTGCAGCTTGCGCTTTACCACGTCGTCCACCACCACGGCCGCGGTAATGCGGCGGATACGACCGGCAGGCTCAATGGAGTGCTTGCTGACCTTGTTGACGCCATACGTTGTATTTTCGGTGGTCGAGGTCTGGCTTGCATCTTCCCCATTCGGGGTAGGAACATTGGCCGAAGGGTTAGGTTGCGGGATATTACTGGATGTGCCGGCCACGCCGCCGGTGCCGTCCGCTCCGCTCGTCTCCTTGGACTTCTGCGACGAGAGCGGGACCACCACGGAAGGGTCGTACTTGTCTTCGTTCACCTCGCTCGACCCCTGGTCATACTCCACGTTGACGCTGGCGCGCAGGTGGTCCGTGCCCAGCACCGGGGTGAGTGTTGCCATCAGGCGCTGACTCAGTTGCCGCTCCACCCCCTCATCGCCCCCATCGCCCATGGCGCCAAGAGACTCGTTGGAATCGGCGTCGATAATGCTCACATCCGTGGGCTTGAGACCATCGACGGCGCCGGCGACCAGGCGTTGGATGGACATGGTCTCTTCGTGGGAGAGGCCGCCGCGATTCAGCTTCAGCGTCACCGAAGCCTTGGCGCCGCGCGTGCGATCGATGAAAACCGAGTCTGTCGCCATCACCAGGTGCACACGTGCGCTTTTCACTCCGCCAAGCGTCATGATGGTTCGTTCCAGCTCGCCTTCGAGAGCCCGCTGATAGTTCACCTTCTCGTCGAACTCGGTCTGACCCCAGGACACCTTGTCGAAGATTTCGAAGCCCATGCGCCCGCTGTGCGTCGGCTCGCTCGAGGCGAGACTCATCCGCGCCGCATCCACCTGGTCGGCGGGAACGCTGATGCTCTTGCCATCCGGGCTGAGCTGGTACGGAATCTTTTTCGCGGTAAGCTCCGCCGTGATGGTCTGGGCATCGGCCGGCTCGAGCGAACCGATCAATGGCTTATAGTCGGGCGACAGCATCAGGTTCGCGAAAAACGCGATCATGGCGACGGTCGCGGCCGCTCCCACCGCCAGATACACTCGCTGATTCCCCGTGCGCGTCGACCAGAACTGCTTCGCCTGCGCCATCCACTGATTCATTCCTGCCATCGCTTTCCGATCCCACCCTGTTTAGTCGCGCTTAGAACTGCATCTTCTCGATGTCCTGGTAGGCACTCACAATCTTGTTGCGAACCTGCATCATCAGCTGGAAGGCGACGTCGGCCTTCTCGACCGAGATCATCACCTTGCTCATGTCGGCGTTGCCACCCTGCAGCAGCGTTCCCACCTGCTGATCCGCGCTGCCTTGCAGATCGCTGACCTGGCTGATAGCGTTCTTCAGCACATTGCCAAAGCCGCCGCTCTCTCCGGGCGAGGTCATGCCTCCGCCGCTGAGACTGCCGGTCGAAAGCGGGTCCGAGCCGGTCGGAAGGACGGACAGCGGACCGGCACCTAGAAGGTTGATACTCATTGCTCTGCTCCTCTTTCTGTTGGGCTTCGGTCTTGAATCCTTAGCTCTTCAAAATATCGATGGACTGCTGGATCATCTGCTTGGCCGCGCTGACCGCTGACGCGTTCAACTGGTAGGCTCGCGTGGATCCCATCAGATCGACCATCTCCTGCACCGGGTTAATCGCCGGGTAAGCGACGAAGCCATCCGCATTCGCATCCGGGTGACCGGGTTCGTAGCGCATCACGGGCGGCGTCTTATCGTCGACCACCTGCGAGATATGCACCGAGCCAGCGGTCCTGCCCAGCGTGTTGCCGGCGCTGGCAAAGGCCAGGTGAAAGGAACTGTTGCTCGATGAGTTGAAGACAACCTCCTTGCGCTTGTAGGGTCCGCCTCCATCGGTATGGGTCGTCTCCGCGTTCGCCATGTTGGCGGCGATCACCTCGGAACGCTGGCGTTCGGCCGACAACGCCGAAGCGCTGATAGCAAGCATGTCGAAAGGTCCAGGCATTAGCTTCCTCCGTTGATGGCGCTGAGCAGTTGGTGGAAGTTCGACTTCACCAGCTGCGCACCAAGCTGGTACTGCAGTTGCGATTGCGCCAGCAGCATGCTCTCGCGGTCGAGATCCACGTTGTTGCCGTCGGGACGCTCAAGAAGTCCCTGCACCCGGCTCACCACCGGCGTCAATTCGGCCTCGCCGCCGCCGAAGCTGGCGTTCATCAGGGTTTGCTTGAAGTTGATGTCGCGCGTCTGGTAGCCAGGCGTGTCGACATTCGCCATGTTGCCGGCAATGGTTTGTTCACGATCGCTTGTAAGCTCCAGAAAACGCTCCAGCGACGCAGGAAGCAGGGGTGCAGATGCCATCAGGCATACCTCCGGGGCGGAAGCCCATATTCACGAATCCGGTTGCGCATGGTGCGGATGCTGATGCCCAGCATCTCCGCAGCCTGCGTGCGATTGCCCTGGGTCATGGCCAGGGTTTTCTCCAGGTGGGCGCGCTCCAGTTCGCGAATGGGAGCGCCCGCGGGAAACGGCGCCACCGGCTCGAACGAAGCGAAAGCGGACGATGCCGCCGCCGCTGGAGCCGCCTTCGCGCTGGTCTGAAACTCCTGGTCAAAGCAGAAGCCATCCAACACCACGCCCGGGTGCAGGGAGCACACACGCCGCATGAAATTTCCCAGCTCACGAACGTTGCCAGGCCAGTCATGCGATTTCAGCCGCTCGATGAATTCGGGGCTGAGCCTGGCAACCGGACCACCTGCCTGCGCGGCGAACTTCTCGACAAAGTAGTTGGCCAGGAGCTCGATGTCTCCCGGACGATCGCGCAGCGCCGGCAGCGTCAACGGGATCACGTTCAACCGGTAGTAAAGGTCGCTGCGGAATTTGCCTTCGGCAACCATGCCCGCCAGGTTCACATTGGTCGTGGCAATCACGCGGATATCGACCTTGATAGACCGGGTCTCACCCAGGCGCTCGAACTCGCGTTCCTGCAGTGCGCGCAGCAGCTTGGGCTGCAGGTTCAGCGGCATTTCGCCAATTTCATCCAGCAGCAGCGTGCCACCATTCGCAAGTTCGAACTTGCCTGCCTTCGCCGTCGTTGCGCCGGTAAACGCGCCGCGCGCATGGCCGAAGAGCTCGCTCTCCAGCAGGTGCTCCGGCACGGCCGCACAATTCACCGCGACGAATGGCTTCTGGGCGCGGCTGCTTGCCTCGTGGATGAAGCGCGCCAGCAGCTCTTTCCCGGTGCCGCTCTCGGCCTCGACCAGCACGTCGGCATCCGCCGAAGCAGCCGCTCGCGCCCGCTCCAGCGCACGCTGCACCTGCGGCGCGCGCCCCACAATGCTGCTTTGATCGGTCTTGCGCGTTCCATGTCCTGTCCGGCTCGGCTGCATGACCCGTGAAACCGCGTCCTCCAGCTGCTCGAACGAAATGGGCTTGGTTAGGTAATCGAAGGCTCCGCTGCGCATCGCCTGCACCGCATCGGGCACGCTGCCATACGCAGTCAGCAGGATCACCGCGGTCGAAGAGGAAGCCTTACGCACCGAACGCATCACCTCCAGGCCGTCGCCATCGGGCATGCGCATATCGCTTACCACCAGGTTGAACTGGCGCCGGTCCAGCAGCCGGGTCGCCTCGTCCACTCCGCTGGCGGTCTCAACGTCCCAGCCGTTGCGATTGAAGTTCACGCGCAGCGCGGTGCGGATTCCAGCTTCATCATCCACAATCAGCACGCTTGATCGAGTCGCAGAAGTCATACGGTCGGCATCTCCACAAAGAAAGTCGTTCCTTCACCCACCCGGCTGGCCACGCGGATGGTCCCTCCATGCTGCGCAACAATGCGGCTGCACACGGCCAACCCAAGCCCGGAGCTGTTGCCGCTCCCGCTGAAGCCCGGTCGGAAGATCTCTTCCAGGTGCTCCGGCAGAATGCCGCTGCCGGTATCGGTGAATCGGATCGTGGCCATTCCTGGCTGTCCCTTGCCGCCGCTGCGGCTGATCGCGACCTCGATGCTGCCGCCCGAACTGCTGTGTCGGATGGCGTTGCAGATCATGTTCAGAACCACCTGTTGCAGCGCGCTGCTGTTGCCCTGGACCCGGATGCGGGCGCGTCCGGCCGAGAAGCGCAGATGCACCCCGGACTCCTCTGCAATCGGCCGGGCAAACTCCACACTGCTGCGAATCGACTCGACCAGATCGAGCGGCGCAAGCAGCGAAAAGCCCAGACCATGAAAGCTGAGGACGTTGTTCACCGTAGCCGACAAAGAGCGGATGCCGGCGCGAAGATGAGAGACCCACTCCGTCGTCTCCTCGCCTCCGGCACAGATCAAGCCGGCGAAGAGTTCGAGGCTCGCCAGCGGGTTTCTAATTTCATGAGCGAGCGTGGTCGCGACTTCCGAGAGCGCCGTCGCGCGGCGGGCACGCTCGCGATCCTCCTCCGCCTGCTTGTGCGGCGTCACGTCCCGCAGGATCAAGATGGTTTGCTGGCGAACCCGTCCTGCGGGATCAACCTCCCCCGCATCGAACAGACTCCGGTCCTGAACGGAGAGCCAGCGCTTGCCGCTCGCAGAGATCCGGCAGAACTCCTGCTCCCCTTCGCCGGCCTGGCGCCTCAGGAATCCATCGAGGTCCACGCCGGCCTCGGCCGAGAGCGCATCCAGCCTCTGCCTGGCGGCCGGACCAAGCTCCAGCAGGCGCCGGGCCTCGGGGTTGATCATCGAAACCGTGCCATCCGCCTCGACCACCAGAACGCCGCACGGCATGGACTCCACGATGCGCTGCAGGGCGCGATGGACGCGCTCGTTCTCCGCCAGGCTGGCCTTGAGCGCGGCGTTACGCTCCGCGAGCTCATGGCTGAGCTGCGTGACCTCCAGCTGCAGGTTGGCGTAAGAAGCCTCCAGCCGCGCTGAAGCCGAGATGAACTCGGAGAAGGCGTCGGCGAGATACAGCACGTCCGGTTGGACGATCGCCAGAGCACCCTGCATTGGCACTTCATGAGAGATAAGCTGCATCGCTCATGGAAGTTGCAAACTAAGTGCCAAAGTTCAATGACGGCGAATTATCTGTGCATTTTGATCAGCCTTCAGGAATGAAGCCTGTGGACCACCTATCCCGTCCTCACCCATAAGGTACCGTGACTTAGATCAGGATTTCAGCCGGGGTAATCTCGCGATTCGCGCCCACCATAATGCTTGCTCGTTCCATCACATTCCTTAGCTCGCGGACGTTGCCCGGCCAGTCATGCTTATAGAGCGCAGCGACCGCCTCCGGCGTCAGGTGTATGCCTGGACTGAACTTACTCGCGAAGAAATGCGCCAGCTTCGAAAGATCATGATCGCGCTCCCGCAGCGGAGCAAGATGGATTGGAAAGACCGCCAGGCGATAGTAGAGATCCTCGCGAAACTGCTTCTCCCGGACCATCTTCGGCAGCGCTCCGTTGGTGGCGGCAACCACGCGAACATCCACCTTCAGGTTATCGTTGCTGCCAAGTCGCTGAACTTCTCCCTGTTCCAGAAAGCGCAGGATCTTACTTTGCAACGAAAGTGGCATGTCACCAATTTCATCCAGGAAGAGGGTGCCTCCCTGTGCCGCGTGGATTCGCCCTATGCGCGATTGAAGCGCCCCGGTAAACGCGCCCTTGGCGTATCCGAACAGCTCCGCTTCGAGCAATGCTTCGGGAATTGCGGCGCAGTTCACCACCACGAAGGGAGACTTCTGCCGCGGGCTGATCATATGCACCGCCTGCGCCACAAGATCCTTGCCCGTGCCGCTCTCGCCCAGCACCAGCACCGTTGTATCGCGCGGCGCTACTTTGTGCGTCATGGAGTACACCCTCTGCATCGCGGCCGAGTCTCCTACCATGCCGCGCAGACCGGGGGTCGGCGAAGAGCTACGCTCATAGGTGGGTTCTACTGGAACAGCTCTCAATTCGCGTGCATCGGAGCCGTGATACAAGAGATCGGCCAGGCGCGAGGCAAAGGGAGTAGGAGCCGAACTTCCCACAAGTAAGTGGCCGGTCTGACTATTCAGCGTCAGAATCTCTACATTGGGGAATCTCTGCCGAACCATGCCGCAAAATTCACTGGGCAATAAGTCCGGCAGCAGCGGATCCAGTAACAGGACCTCGATATTTCCACGCTCGTGCAGCACTTCGAGTGCTTCTGCACCGCTTCGGGTCGCTGTAATCTCCCAGCGCAGAGGAGCCAGGCGTCCGGTAAGTTGTTCTAGAAAAGACGAGTTACTACTCAGCAATAACACCTGAATAGCACGTCCGTCGTCACGCCGGCGCTCAGAATGGGGGGGAAAGCTGATGCAGAAGTCCTTTCGTCAGACAAGACAATGCGAAGCCGAACAGAGTCCAGCTTACAGTCTTCGCTCGCGTCCTTCCGGCGAAATCGACTGCGCGACGCATCGTGCCGAAATCAGGATACTACCTTCCCGTTGAGCCACCCCACTCGAAGCTGAAGCCGCATCTCGTCTGCCCGGGCGCTCGGAGTTCCCGTCAGAAGTCCCTACTGCACCTGCATCACATATCCCATGCCGCGGACCGTTCGGATCAGCTTCTCCTCGTGCTCGCCGTCGATCTTGTCGCGCAGGTACTTGATGTAGACATCGACGATATTGGTGTTCGCTTCGGCCGCCATGTTCCACACCTTCTGCGTCAACATGGAACGTGAGAGAGTGCGCCCAGGGTTCTCCATCAAGACCTCCAGCAGGGCAAACTCGCGCGGCGTCAGGTCGATGCTGCGCCCGTCGCGCTCTACCCGGCACTGGTCGCGATGCAGCACCAGCTTGTTTGCACGGGCTGTGGGAGCAGCCGAGTTATCCCTCGACCGGCGCCGCAGCGCCCGCACCCGCGCCATCAGTTCCAGCAGCGAAAACGGCTTGAACAGATAGTCGTCGGCGCCTTCGTCAAGCGCCTTCACCAGACCTTCCACTCCGCTCTGGCCCCCCAGCACAAGCACCTGCATGGCAGGGTTGCGGAAGCGCAGATTCTGCAGCTCCATCGCACCCTCGTTCTGCGTTCCGTCCAGGCCCAGGATCATCAGATCGTAGTTGCGCGCCTCGAGGTGCTGCATGGCCGTCCCCAGGTGATGCGTCACCTCAACCTGCAGACGCTCTGCGGCCAGGCCGGTCGCCAGCAGCTTCGCCAGCGGCGCGCTCGGCTCCAGGATCAGCACGCGGTAAGCCGCGGGGTTCGCTTCCGCGTTCGCCTCGGAATGCGCGCCGAAGCGCTCGTTCCGGGGAAGAAACTGGGACAACAAACCGCACTGCTCTGCCACCATGGCCTGCATAGATTCCAACCTCTTGAAAGGGATTCGTTTGTCTCGCGTCGTCTGCGCAACCTCTTTATAGCAGTCCCATCAGGGGCAGCCTCTGCCACTTTTGTACCAGCGTGATGGATCGACCGGAATCTGATGCCCTGCTACCATCGAGTCCACGGAGGAGTTGCTCGTGGCCGTCTTCTCACAAGCGAACGCTCGCATGCGGCGGTTCCTGTATCGTCAGCCGCGCTTCAAGACGAACCTGACGATGGACTTCATTCTGGATGACGCCGTTCTGCTGGGCGTCTGCCGAAGCATCAGCGAATCGGGCGTCGGTGGCGAGCTCTCCCATCCCGTTCAAGTCGGAGCCGCCGGCCTGCTGACCCTCTATCACGGCGATCAAAGCGTGCAGGTGCAGGCCGTGGTCGAGGCCCTGGAGGACGAAGGAACTCGCATGAGCTTCCGTTTCGCCAGTCCCCAGGAGCGCGATCAATTGCGCAAGTTTATCCATGCGCTGCCGGGCGCGCCTCCCCAGGTCAACCCCTAGCCCTGGTCGCCTCTCCCGTGCACCACAACGTGAAGCCAGGCCATATCTCAGCCGTCCTCTTCCATCTCGTCCTCAATCCGCAGGTAACGCCGCATGTAGCGCAGCGGTTCTTCGACCGCGGCAAGTTCGCGCAGGTGGTACTTCCAGGCGTCTTTGCGGCCGCTGCGACGCGTATACCCTTTGCGAGTCACTTGTGAGATCGAGCCGTCGGGCCGGGTGCGGAGAAACGTCTGCGAAGGAACCAGGAAGGTCATGGGAGCGCCGGGCTTCCAGAAATGCTGGGCAAACTCGTGCGAAAACAGCAGCGCGTAATAACGCCGTTCGGCGGCCAGCATCTCGGTGGCGTGGTGGGTGCTCTGCCACGGAAGTTGCAGACGCGTGGTGTACCAGCGGCGGAACTCGAAGCCGTTCTTCTTGGCTTGAGCCAGGAGCAGGCGAAGCAGTTCAAACCGTGTCATGCAGGAGCATGTCCCCCGGGGCGTCCCGTTCGGCGCCGGAACCCCGGTATAGTGTACGAGGTGCCGGCGGACTCGACCAGATCGCCTTCAGCCACGTCTAAGCATTCAGAACGAAAAAGGACTCTGCCCGGTCACTCGAACGGCCGCGGATTCCAAGGGGATTGTCGAGCTTGAGAAAAGGCTTGAAGCTGCTGCTGGCTGTAGGACTTTTTCTGGGCGGTGGGTGTTGCGTTGCCCAGCCAAACCCGCACGCCGATCCCATTGACTTCGACCCGCTGGTCAGGGACGGATTGAACCACTTCTACAACCTGGACTATGACGGTGCCAGCCAGCGCTTCGAGAAGGTCATCCAGGCGCATCCCGACGACCCCATGGCCTACGCCTTCGACCTGGTCGCGGTCATCTTTCGCGAGTTGTACCACCAGGATCTGCTGGACACCACCTACTACGCGCACGACTCGTTCCTGAGCACCAAACGCGACGTGCAGATTCCTGCCGCAAGCCGACAGAAGATTGAAGATCTGACCAACAAGGTTATCAGCCTCGCGGACCAGCGCATCCGCAACAATCCACGCGACGCGAATGCTTACTTCGCGCGAGGTTATGCGCGCGGTCTGCATGCGGCCTACATCACGCTGGCGGACCACTCCTGGTACACCGCGGCCAAACAGGGCCTGGCCGCCCGAGGAGACTCGGAGCAGGCGCTCAAAATCGATCCTGACTACGCCGATGCGGACATGGCCATCGGCATTCAGCAGTTCGCAGTCGCCAGCCTGCCGCGCTTCGTGCGCATGGTGGTGGGCATCGCCGGCGTCGGCGGAAACAAAGAGAAGGGACTGGACCTGCTGAAGGTGGCCGCCACCAGGGGCGTGGTAACGCCGGTAGAGGCGCGAACCACGCTGTCGCTCTTCCTGCGCCACGACGGACGCTACCCTGAGGCGCTGGCGGTGCAGCATGGGCTGGCAGTAGAGTATCCGCACGACTACCTGTTCCGGCTCGAAGAGGCAAACCTGGCCAAGGATGAAGGCAATGGCCCCCTGGCGATCGCCACCTACAAAGCAGTGCTGGCTGACGCGCAGAAGCCCGGTTACTTCATCGATCCGCGGCTGCAGATGGCCTACTTTGGCCTGGCGGATACGGAGCGCGGACAGAACGACATCCAGGATGCCGCCCAGCATTACCTCGAGGCGGCACGCCAGCCCAACTGCTCCGACTGGCTGCGCAAGCGGGCGGAGTTGAATGCGGGCGAGATGCTCGATCTGCTCCATCAGCGGTCAGCCGCCGTGGCCGAGTATCAGAAGGCCGCCAATGGCGGCGGAGACCAGTCGCAGGCTTCCATGGCGCGCAAGCTGATGGACTCGGCTTACACCGGCAAGTGAAGGCCCGCGGCACCGGCGGCTCTCAGCTGCGGCTTCCACTCCGGCCCCATCACCGCCTCACGCCACCACCTCGTACGGCCGCATCATGTCGTTCGCCTCGTGCTCCAGGATGTGGCAGTGGTAGAGCGAGCGTCCGGCATACCCATCGAAGTGGATGAGCACGCGGGTAATCTCGCCCGGCGTACATTGCACGACATCCTTCCAGCCGGTTTCGTTGGCTGCCGGAGGGCGCGCCTCCGCGACAAAGCGCAGCTTCTTGTGCATCAGGTAGTCGAACGGATCGAAGGTGCGGCGGTCCAGGATGCGAAAGCGCACCATGTGGAGGTGCATCGGGTGGGTGTCCTCGGTCAGGTTGACGAACTCCCAGATCTCCGTTGTCCCCAGCTTCGGCGTCTCCGTGACCGGCTCGTGCCAGTGCATACGGTTCAGCAGCATCATCATGGAGTTGCCGACACCGTTCTTGTACTCGTTCAGCGTGATGGTGCGGGTCTGGGTAGCCTGCGCAGGATCGGGCGGAGGCATCACCCGCAGGGCGCTCGGAAGTGTGGCCGCCGGTGCCGGCTTGCCGCCGGATACGCGCAGTTGAAGAATCTCGAACGCGCCGTCGCGCAGATGCACTGTCTGCCCGGCCAGCGGGCTGAAGTCGATCAACAGGTCGGCGCGTTCGCCGGGAGCAATCGTGAGAACGTCCATCGCTACCGGTGCCGCCAGCAGACCCTGGTCGCTGCCGATCTGGTGAAACCCGTGGAGCGGCGGACGATTCCGCCCCGCCGGCGTGTTGTCCCGCGCCGCCCTGGCCACACTCAGCCGGAAGAAGCGGCTGTTGGCGGCGTCCACCAGCCGGAACCGATAAAGCCGCGGCTCTACCTCCAGGTACGGCCGGACCTTGCCATTGATCAGGATGGCATCGGCCGAGAACTCCGAAACCCACGGGTGATCCGGAATCGCCGACACCGGGTAGCTCAGCTGCCCATCGGTGGTGAAGTCGCGGTCATACAAAATCAGCGGAATCTCGTACTGCCCTGCCGGCAGATTGAGCCGGTCCTCCGCCTCGTCCCGCAACAGGAACATGCCGAACAGACCAGCATAGACATTCAGACGGTTCAGACCCATGGCGTGGTCGTGGTACCACAGCGTGGCCGCGTCCTGGTGCAGCGGATAGGTGCAGGTGCGGCTGCGCCCGGGGATGAACCAGTCTTCCGGCTGGCCGTCGTCTTTCGATGGCGTACGGCCGCCGTGCAGGTGAACGCATGCGCGCACCTCGGGAACGTCATGCCCGCAGCCGTGCAGCGTGTAGTCGATCGGCAGGAAGTGATGCTGCGGAAGCCGGTTGATCCAGTCGATCCTGACCGGCTGGCGGGCGCGCGCCTCGATCAGAGGTGCCAGCGCGCCGTCCCCGTAGCTCCACATGCGCGTAGGCGGCACGTCGCGATGCACTTTGGCCGCAATCTCGCGCATGGTGATGCGCAGCGTCTCGCCTTTGCCCGCGACGATGCGCTGCGGGAGCGGAAGCTCATCCACAAACGGCGTCAGCTGCAGGGTGTTCAGCTCGGGCAGGGCAGGAGCCGCATTTGCGGCACCAGACGGCTTGGCTCCGACTTGGTGCTCGGGCGTCTGCTGCGGCAGACCCCCGAAGCGGCTCACCAGCGTGAGCGCATTGCCGGGCTGCGCGAGCGCCGAAGCATGCTGCGCAAGCGCCGCGGCGTATTGAACCGCCGCGGCGTACTGAAGAAAGGTGCGGCGCGATAGCAAGCGGTCAGTCTCTCCAACCAAAAAGGCACGCGACCAAACCGATCGCGTGCCTTCGAGGATATTGCAGCCCTGTAAAGAGCAGGTGAATCCGGTGTTCGAAAGACTGATTTAGTTGCCGCTCGTGACCGCGCCCGTGGTCGGGTTCAGCAGCACGATGTTCGGGTTCGGAGCCACATTGTTGGTGAAGTTGAACATGTTGGTCAGCACGCCCGCAATCGAATCGAACGATCCGCCGCCCAGCCGCTGGCTGCCCAGAAACGTGTCCTCGATGAACCGCGTCACCGACGACTGGTCGGTCACCGTCGAGTCGACCACGTTCTTCTTCGCCCACGGAGACAGCAGCAGGAACGGCAGACGCGGACCGTAGCCGCAGCGGCCCTGCGCGTGCAGCGTGGTGCCATCCACGCCCGGCAGCGCGGTGGTTGACGACGCCGTCGCCGACGAGCACACCCCGGCGCTCACCAGCGCGTCCTGCGCGGTCGCCGAACCGTTGATAACGTTGATCACGTGGTCATACCAGCCGTCGGAATCGTCGTAAGCCAGGATGATCGCAGTGTTCGGCCAGAACTTCGATTGCTCGATCGTATTGATCGTGTTCACCAGGAACGTCTGCTCGTCCAGCGGATCCGAGTAGCCGGCGTGACCATCCTGGAACCCGGGCGCCTTGATAAAGCTGACTGCGGGCATGTTGCCGGCGCTGAGTGCGTCGAAGAAGTCGTGCGTGTCGTACTGGTGGTTCGCGGGGTCGGCGTTGGTGCCAACGGTTGCAGGCGAGGTCGGACGCAAGTGGTTCAGGTTGGCCGTGCTGGCGTAGTACTGGAACGGCTCGTGGTGCGGAATGTAGTCCGCCTTCAAGGGATTGCCGGGGATGTTGACCGACGCGGTCGAACGCGCGCATCCGGTGGTTCCGTTGGTGTTGGTCACGGTCAGGTCGAAGCCCCCTTCAAAGAAGCCCCACGTCACGTTGGCCGCGCTCAGCAGGTCGCCCACATTGTTGCCGGACATGCTGAAGTTGGAGCTGGTGCTCGAGCACTTGTCGCCCGTCGGATCGGCATCGCCCGTGTCGCTGAGCCCGCCGTTCCCGTCCGAGACGGTCGCGGAGGCGACGTTCGTCGGATTGATGACGCCGTTCGTCTGGCCGGAGATGAGATTGATCGCACCCACCGTCGAGGGGCCGAAGTTGGTGCCGAACGAGTGATCGTTCATCGCATAGTGCTGCGCGTAGTTCCACAGCGCGGTCACGCTGTTGCCGTCGTAGTAGCCCATGGTCAGGCCATTGGTCGCGGCGATCGATGCTGCTCCGGTCGCCGTCGCCAGCGCCGCGCTGTCCGCCGTGCCCACGGAGAGCGGAAACTTGTCCATCAACCCATTGTCGAACGCAGCCTGCTCCGGGCCGTAGTTATGATCCTGGTCGTTCGTGCCGGCCTGCTTCGGGTCCAGGCGAAAGGGATTCGTCGCCGCCGCGCCGTTAGCCGCCTGGGTGCTGTTCGGATTGGCCGTCAGCAGCGCCGGATTCGAAACGTAGTTGTCCGGAGTCGGCGTTCCCGTCGCTGCGGAGAAAGCAGTCTCCCCCGCCGGGTTCGTCGCGTTCGGGTAGGTGCCGAAATAGTGGTCGAACGAGACGTTCTCGCCGAAGATCACCACCACATGCTTGATCACCTGCGGCGCGGTCACCGGGGTAAGCACTGGCGCGGGTGTGATGCTGCCAATCGCGGCGGGCTGGCTGCTGGTGGCGGCACACCCCGTCAAGACCACGGACGCGGACAGGGAAAGAGCTAAACACTTGCGTATCATCGGAGAGCCTCGACAGAAGATTGATCCAGGTTGGCGTGGATTGCTCTCAGTGATAGCGAACCTGCGTGAATGACACTTGAACGGAGTGTGAATGCTCCACCAACGGGGGATTGCGTTCGGTCGCCGGAGCATGCTGGATCGCCCTCCCCGATCCAGTCGCTGGAGCAAATTGCCTGTAGGTAGAGCCTGTAGGTAGAGCCTGCAGGTAGAGAAGGAGCCGTCGCGCGCAGCGCCGTTCTTGCCAAGGAAACGGCACTCGTTAACCTTCAAACTCCTCAGCCACAGGCAATCTACTCTACGCGGCAGGCGTGTTTGCCGCCGCCAGCAGGAACACCAGCGGCGCGTTCCAGTTGATGGCAATCTCGTTCATCGAATAGGCACGTTCGTCATCGATCCACATCCGCATCGGCGGCCCCGGCGCCAGCGTTCGCGCCGCCTCGTCACCGGGATAGCGGTTGGGGCCGCCCGACAGCAGCCCCGGCCAGGGTGCGGCGATCCCGTCCGCCTGCGAGGGCCGATGATGCGGATGCAGAAACGGCCGCGCGCCGAGTTGCGTCACCCAGCTCACCCCGTGGCAGTTCCGCCCCAGCAGGTAGTGCAGGTTGTTCAGCGCGGCCTCTCGCGCCCCCACAATCGGCTCTAGCTGGTCAGCCAGCAAGATCAGCATGGACTGATTGCCGGCGGTTCCGTTCGAACCCCAGTTGTAATCGCGCAGTGAAAGCGTGTTCCCGTAGCCGTTGCCGGCGCTGGTCTGCACCAGATTCCTCGCCGTCCTGCCCATGACCTCCACGATCGTGTCCCGGACCTCCGGCACCGCTGCCGCAGTCTGGGCGTACGCAAAGCCCGCGCAGGCCCACACGTTTCCCCAACTCGGCGCCTCCAGGCGCAGACCCGCGCGCTCCGCCGTGAAGCTGGCCCGAAACTGCTCGTCATACTTTGCGCCGAAGGTGGTTCGAAACAGCTCCGCCGACGCCCAGGCAAGTTCGTCCGACAGATGCCGGTCGTCATAGCCGCCGGTGAAGATGCTTGGCGGATTGGTATAGGGCTCATCCGGATGTTTAACCGCCCACCGCCACGCCCGGCGCGCGACGCGCAGGCAGCGACGTGCGTAGCGCCGGTCATACCGCGCATACACCCGCGCCGCTATCGCCGCCGTGGCCGCCAGATCCGCTGTCGCCGCGGTCGTCTTGTACGGCGCATGACCCGACCCGATCACGTAGCTGGTCAGCGCGTCGGCCTGCGGCATAAGCACCCCACAGAAATGCTCCGACGTCTGCTTATGCCATACCCCGCCGTCTTCATCCTGCAGCGCCATCATCCAGTCCAGGTTCCAGCGCGCCTCGGCCAGGATGTCTGGCAAGTGACGCCGGTGCCGCGGGATATCGAGCTTCAAGCCACGCAGCGTCTTTGCATACAGCTCATACGCGTACAGCAGCGTCGCCGTCGAGATGCCGGAGTTCACCACATAGCGGCCGTAGTCGCCGGCGTCATGCCATCCACCCCGGTGCTTCGCCTTGCCCGCACGCCCGGATGTTGGATGATACGCCCCAACCAGGTGGCAGGCTGGATGTTCGTAGCCCCCGCCGAGATCCACCCTGCATCCGCAGCGCTGACCGTAGAATGCCCGGGCAGTCAGAAACAGCGCAGGACGATACACATCGGTGGCAATCGTGAACGGGTCGGAACTGAGCTCGCCCACCTGGACGGTGTAAACACCAGGTTGCGTGAGCCCGCTGAAATCCGCCTGTGCAACCGCATCTCCCGACGCCGCATCATCCCGCGCCGGAGATAGCTCGCCAGAGAAAACCACGTTCTCCCCGCGCAGCACGCGAAAGTCGGAACCCGCCGAAGCCGGCAGATTGATCACGCTGGCGATCTTTTGCGCGGAAGACAGATACCCCAGCTGGTTCAAGCGGATGCCCGGCTGCAGCGCCAGCGGCTCTGCCAGAAAGCTGGCGGGCCGCAGCAGCGCCGCGCCAACCGCAGTCAGTTGCTTCAGAGCTTGTCTTCGATTCATCCCCACTCGCTGCTTGGATGCACCCGCCAGCCGGGAACGCTGTGGCAGCTCCAACGCCACCGCCACCCGTTACTCCGAATAGTTCAGCGACTCCAGCCCCAGGAACTCGGCCGATTGCCCCAGCTGCTCCTCGATCCGCAGCAGCTGGTTGTACTTGGCGATGCGGTCGGTACGGCTCGCCGAGCCGGTCTTGATCTGGCCCGCGCCCGTGCCCACCGCCAGGTCCGCGATAAACGTGTCTTCCGTCTCCCCCGAGCGGTGGCTGATGATCGACGTAAACCCGAACCGCCGCGCCAGCTCGATCGCCTCCAGCGTCTCCGACACCGTCCCGATCTGGTTCACCTTGATCAGGATCGAGTTGCCGCACTTCTGCTCGATACCTTGCCGCAGACGCTCGGTGTTGGTCACAAACAGGTCGTCGCCCACCAGTTGAATCTTGTCGCCGATCTGCTCCGTCAGGTACTTCCAGCCGTCCCAGTCGTCCTCGGCCAGCCCATCTTCGATCGAGACAATCGGGTACTGGCGCGACCAGTCGATCCAGAAATCCGCCATCTCCTGCGAACTCAGCTCGCGCTGATCCGACTTCTTGAAGATGTACTTGCCCGACTCCTTCGCATAGAACTCGCTCGACGCCGGGTCAAGAGCGATCGCGATGTCCTCCGTCGCGCCCGCCTTCAGCCCCAGCTTCTCGATCGCCTCCAGAATCAGTTCGATCGCCTCCGCATTCGATCTCAGGCTCGGCGCAAACCCGCCTTCGTCGCCCACTGCGGTGTTGTAGCCCTTCTTCTTCAGCACGCCCTTCAGCGTGTGAAAGACCTCCGCGCCCTGGCGCAGCGCGTCCGAAAACGTCTCGGCGCCCACCGGCATCACCATGAATTCCTGAAAATCCACATTGGAATCCGCATGCGAGCCTCCGTTGAGAATATTCATCATCGGCGTCGGCAGCAGGCACGCATTCACCCCGCCCAGGTAGCGGTACAGCGGAATCCCCAGCGCATTCGCACTTGCCCTGCACGCCGCCATCGATACCGCCAGAATGGCATTCGCCCCCAGCCGCGACTTGTTCTCCGTGCCGTCAATCGCCAGCATCGTAGCGTCCAGCAGACGTTGATTGGTCGCGTCCAGCCCCACCAGCTCCGGCGACAGAATCGACTCAACGTTATCCACCGCGCTCAGCACACCCTTGCCCAGGTAGTGGTCCTGGTCGCCATCGCGCAGCTCCACCGCCTCGTGTTCGCCGGTTGAGGCGCCTGACGGTACCGCGGCCCGTCCCATCGCGCCGCCCGAAAGGAGCACGTCCGCCTCGACGGTTGGGTTGCCGCGCGAGTCCAGAATCTCGCGAGCGGTAATGGCGACAATGTCGGTCTGAACAGAGGTCATGGCGTTCCTTTGCGAGCTTTGGCCGGCGATGCGATGCACCAGCCGATCGTTGAGTTTAGGACGGCGGTCCACCGCGATGGGCAGGGCACCGGGCATGGCCCCGGCGATCGACTCAACCAGTTGCGGCTTCGCGGTCACTGTGGCCGATTCTAGCAAAGCGAGCTTAACGCCAGCACAATGCTCCCGGAAGGCGCCCCGCCCACCACCCTCCAGCGCGCCATCCTTGTTAGCAGCGGCGATTCCCTGCCCGCGATTGCACTGGCGCAGCCTCGCGCGCGGCTCTAGCTTCGTAGCAGGGAAGATGCGCCCGCAGGCGCGCGCCCCGGAGACATCCTCCATGAATGGAAGAATGACCAAAGACCTGAGGCAAAGCGCAACCCTCGCGCTCGCCCTCGCTCTGCCCGCCGCGGCCGCCACCGCGCAGTACACCGGCACCAGCCATCCCGACCAGACTCCAGCCCAGGTTCCGGTGGTCACCTCGACCGATGGCGTCTCGCAGCCCGTGGTCTACGTTCCCATGACTCCGGCCGCGGCCTCGGCCAGCTCCATGATGCCCGCCCCCGCACCCGCCGCCGAGCTCAAACTGCGACCGGAAACTGAATCCGATGCCGCGCCCGCAGCACTCTCCTCGCCCGCGCCTCCGCAAGTCCGTGAGGACATGGACGCCCGGATCGTCGGCGACGAGCCCATCTCAGCCCATCCTGCCGTCTTCACCACCTCCGACACCCTCGCGACTCCTCCCGGCCAGCGCGCCCTTCCCGACATCGATGCCGGCGTGGTCACGCGCATCGATGGTCCGCCCAATCGCCTCCCCGAGGGTACCCTGGTCAAGACCCGGCTGCTGCAGTCCGTATCCACCAAGTCCACCGTGGAAGGCTCCGCCTGGCGGGCCGAGGTACTCGAGCCCCTGATGCGCGACGGCCGGGTCCTCATTCCCGCCGGATCGATGCTCAAAGGTCGGGTCACCGAGGTATATGGCGGCAAGCGCATCTCCGGCGGCGCCGCCATCCATCTGCAGACGATCTCCATCGAGCTGCCCGACGGAACCACGCGCGGCCTCGAAGCCCAGGTCATCGACACCAGCCTCTACCACGACACCAAGGTCGATCACGAAGGCACCATCGTCCGCCGCGACCGCAAGGCCGAGGACACCGCCGTGCTCGGCCTCACCGCCGGCTCCGGCGCGGCGGCCGGAGCCCTCATCGCCGGCGTTCCCGGAGCGCTCGTTGGCGCCGGCATCGGCGCTGGCGTCACCGGCGTCCTCTGGCTGCGACAGGACCGCCAGGCCGAACTGCCACGCGGCGCGGAAGTCACCTTCGAACTTACGCGTTCGCTCAGCGTCGGCCAGGAGTAGGCAGCGGTAGGGTCAAGAGCCGAGTCAGGAGTAGACTTCAAGCCACAGGAGCCCCCTGCCATGAAGCTCTCCGAGATTGCCGAGCCGCTCCAGGTCACCCGCTGCAATCTCTCCGGGTCCACCTTCCAGGACGTCAAACTGGCCGGCGCCTCCTTGACCAACGTAGATCTCTCCCACTGCGCGCTGCAGAATGTGACCCTGGCCAGCCTCCGGCTCTCGAACGCCAGCCTGAAACACGCCACCTTGGCCGATTGCGACCTGGAAGGCGCCACCATCGACGGAATCCTGATTTCAGACCTGATCCAGGCGTACCAGAACTCGAAAAAACCCTGAGCGGCGTCGTCCTTGCGGCGCGGAGCCTCTCCACAAACTCTCAACTGGATAACTCCAGACTCTTAACTCACGAAATCGCCTTCGTCTCCCCTTGCCGCACCCGATCTGCATTGTTCATGGAGGAAGCCGGTGCGCCGGATAGCTCAACATCTCGCATCGGAATAGCTCCCGGCTCGTAGCTCACAATGCGCCCTTCGGCTCGCTCGCCGTACTGGCCCCGCAGGGTAGGATTGTCACTCCCGCAGCCGGGGCCGCCATCAGTCCTGCGCCGGGAACAACGGCGCCAACAAGCGTCGCAAGGACACTGGAAAGTGCTCTAGAATAGCGTGCATGGCAAGCAACACCAAAAAGCCCACCAGCATCATCGTTGCCTCGACGATCATCGTCGCCGTCGTCGTCTGGCTCGCCTTCGCCGCCGCTGGCGACAACAAGAGCTACTACGTCACCATCTCCGAGCTGCAGGGCATGGGCAACAAAGCCTACACCCGCCACCTCCGCGTCGCCGGCAACGTGCAGCCCGGCAGCATCCAGCGCTCCGGCGGCGGCGCCCACTTCATCCTGCTCGAACAGGGCAAAATCCTGCCCGTCGTCTACCAGGGCGTCGAACCCCCGCCCGACACCTTTAAAGACGACGCCCAGGCCCTGGCCATCGGGACCTACGGCCGCGATGGCGTCTTCCACGCCACCCAGCTCCAGGCCAAGTGCGCCAGCAAGTACGCACCGGCACCCGGAGCCCGCCCCGGCCAGCCCGCAACTCCCGCGCCTGCTGCTGCACCAACCCCCGCCGGCGCCACCGCGAAGACGGCCTCGATAGAGCTTCCCCCGCGCTAGTTCTCCCGCGCCGCGTCGGACGACCGTTCTGTTCAGCCGAAGCGTCCTTCTGCCCCGGCAGCGTTGCGGCATAGGGCAACACGTCCAATTCGTCCCTTGCTTTTGCATAACATCTGGTGCAAACACCCTCAGCGTAGTGTGTTGAACCAAGGCTAACCCTAGTCGATTGAAGAATATAAGCAACAAACGGGGGAGGGGGTGGGTCAATCCTCGAATAAGCCTCAGCGCGGCATGTCGCGGTGCGCCGTCTTCACCCGGTACCCCGCCGTTTCCAGCCGCCGCTTCATCTCCTCGGCGATGAAAACCGAGCGGTGCTGGCCGCCGGTGCAGCCAAACCCCATCGTCAGGTAGCTCTTGCCTTCCTTGATGTAATGCGGCAGCAGGAACTCCAGCAGATCGGTCGTCTTCTCCAGAAACTCCCCCGTCTGAGTAAAGCTCTGCACATACTGCGCCACCTTAGGGTGCTTGCCCGTCAGTTCGCGAAACTCCGGCACAAAGTGAGGATTCGGGAGAAACCGCACGTCGAAGATCAGGTCCGCATCCGTCGGCACGCCATTCTTGAACCCGAAGCTCATGGACGAGATCGTCAGGTTCCGCTCCGCGCCCTCATGCTCCTCAAACTGCGAGTTGATGTGCGCCCGCAGCTCGTGCACGTTGAACTTCGTCGTATCCAGCAGGATGTCGGCCACGTTCCGGATCGGATCCAGCCGCTCCCGCTCCGCCCGAATCGACTCGATCACCGTCTCCTCACGGCCCATCGGATGCGGCCGCCGCGTCTCCGAAAACCGCCGCACCAGCGCCTCTTCGCTCGCCTCCAGGAACACCACACGAGTGCTCAGCACCCGCCGCACCTTCTTCAGAATCGCCGGAAATCGGTCCAGCCGAATACCTTCCCGTACGTCGATCACCAGCGCCGCCCGGTCGATCTCCGTAGACTGCCGCACCAGGTCCGCAAATCGCGGGATCAGCTCCAGCGGCAGGTTGTCGACCGAGTAGTACCCCAGATCCTCGAACGCCTTCAGAGCCGAAGCCTTGCCTGCCCCGCTCATGCCGGTCAGGATCACCAGCTCCCCGCTGGCCGCATGGTCCACCGCGCCCGCATTCTTCCCGCGTTTGGCTGGCGCCTTCTTCGCGGCCGCGCCGGGCTTCGCCTGCTTTCCTGCCGCCTTGCCCAAGCGCTCGCCTGCCATGCAGAAATCCTAGCACTGCTCGGCTGTCGCCTCTCCAGCGTGATCCTCAACCCCATCCTGCGTGTCCACATCCTCCGCGCCAACCAGCACAATTCCGCGTCCTCCCGCGCCCTTTGCCGCAGAGGCAGCGGCCATGGCATCACGCAGCATCGCCTCGCCATTTCGAGAGTCCACATGCGCGACCACGATGCCAATCGTCGCCGAGACAAACGCCCGCTCCCCATGCACCTCGATCACCCGCTCGGCCTCCGCCTGCAGGCGCGACGCGAATTGTTCCAGCTCGGGCCGTGACCCCACCTGGTCCCGTAGAAAAGCGAATTTATCGCCATCCATGTGTCCAAGGGTGTCCCTCGGTCGAACGAACTGTTGCAGCCGATGAGCCACCTCCAGCAGCACCGCATTGCCCGCCGCGTGCCCCAGGGCTTCGTTCACGCCTCCAAGTCCATCCAGATCGAGCAGCATCACGGCAAATCGGCGCTTCGCATCTCTCCTCATCCGCGACAACATCAGGTCCGTTCGGTTGACGAACAGAATACGGTTAGCCAGCCCGGTCAGCGGGTCGTGCAGCGGCGACTGCCGGGCGGGCTCCGCCTCCGGCTTCGACCTCTCAATCGGGCGATACACGATAAACAGTCCGCCGGCGCCGCTGCCCAGGCGCAGTCGCGACACCATCACATGCACCTCCAGCAGCCTGCCGTCGCGGGTTCGGCGCTGAGTGTCGAACGCCGAACGTCCCGTCCGCCCCAACTGGTAGCGGATCAGCTCATTCTCATTCAGCTGGCCATCCGGCAGAACCAGGTCATCGAGCACATGTCCCAGGACATCATCCAGCGCATAACCGAACATCTGCAGGAATTCGGAGTTCACGCGCACCACGCGGCCTGCATGCGTCACCACCGTCGCTCGGGGCATCGCCTCCAGCAGATCCTCGACCCGAGTCTCATAGAGGCCATCCGGGGCGGCGGCTTCCATCATCAGCAGCAGCGTACAGCTCTCGCCCTCAAACTGGATCTCCGTGGCGGCGGCACTCACGCGCAGCGAAGCGCCGCCTGCGCCGAGCAATACTCCATCGAAACGCACACGCCGATCCTGCGGCTCCGGTGCGCACACACTGCTCGCCTGCGAGAGCACCTCTTCGATGCGGACAGGTTTGGCGAAGGGATCGACCACCAGGCCGGTGAGCCGGCGCGCCAGGCGGTTGAGCCCGCTGATGTCACCCGCTCGGAGAATCACCGCCATGCAGGGGAGAAGTTCAAAGACCGCGGCAGATAGACGACCTGAACACTCGCCGCTCGCACACTCCCCGGCCGAAGCCTCCCTGCCTGAACTCTCTCTGTCGGAGAGCCCTTCCTGCCCATGCACGAGCTTCAGCCAGTCCAACCCGCTCATCACGGTCATACCCTCTCATCCGTGCATCATCTTCTTCCTGAAGCGGATGAGAGGGCAAGACCCTTATGCTCAGAGCGAAAACAGCTCCCTCAGCTGGCCGCCGCCGGAGGTGAAAGCACCTCGATCAGAGGCTCTGATGAAGCGGGTTTCGCATGCCGCTCCACGGTCATCTTGCGCTCCTTGCGTCGAATCACCTGCTGCTCGATCTTCTTCAGAGCGTCATGCAGCACGGTCAGCATGTCGGTGCCTTCACACTCCGCCACCAGCGTCTCCATCGCTGTCTTCAACGTGACTTCCGCAATCTGCCGATACTTGTCTTCGGTCAGAATCACATGCGCCGAGACCGCTCCGCCCACCATCTGGTCGATGCGCCCCAACTCCGTCTCTGCCAGTTTTCTAATCTTCGGCGTGATATTGGTCCAGCGCGCCGTGTACTCGATGTTCAGTCCGGTGTTCGATCCAATCATTCACAGCACCTCAAACAACTAGGATGCCGTTACATTACTCCACCGTTAGGTGGCGCGTCATGCGGACTCAGCCAGAAGCCGATCTACGCAGCCGCCTCGATCGCGTTAGCGCACCCGCCGCTGATGAGTGCTGGGAATCTGCATGTCCTCGCGATATTTGGCGACGGTTCTGCGTGTTACGGTGATTCCCTGCGCCTTCAACTCCGCTGCCAGATGATCGTCCGTAAGTGGCTTCCGCGGATCTTCCTCTTCGATCAGCTTCTTCACTTTGCGTTTGAGCAGAACCAGCGGGAGATCGCCGCCCTCCGGTCCGTTGACGCCCTCTGAAAAGAAGAAGCGCAGCTCATACACGCCCTGTGCGGTATGCACATACTTGTTGGCCACGGCGCGACTGACAGTCGAAGGATGCACGCCAATCTCTTCGGCTACCTCTTTGATCATCATTGGTTTGAGCGCCGACTCGCCGCGCTCGAGAAACTCCGCCTGCCTGCGCACGATCGCCTCGCAGGTCCGCACGATGGTGTTCTTTCTCTGTTCGATATTGCGTAGCAGCTGGATGGCGCTCTTGTAGCGCTCCTTCACGTACTCGCGGACTTCCTTCTCCGTCTGCTTCTGCTTCAGCATCTTGCGATAACCCTGGTTCAGCCGCAGCGTGGGCATATCCTCTTCATTCATCAGGACGACGTACTCCCCATCGCGCTTGACGAAGGCCACGTCCGGTTCGATCAGCCGGGTCTCGCTCACGTTGTAGCGCTGCCCCGGGCGCGGATCCAGCGTGCGGATGAATTCAACCGCCGCCTGCACCTCTTCGGCGCTGCGTCCGCAGCTGCGGGTCAGTTCACGCATGTCCTTCTTCTGCAGCAGAGGCAGGCAGTTTGCCACAATGTGGTTCGCGGTCTGGAAGACATCGAAGGCAGCCGGAGCATCGTCAGCGGATTCAACCGCAGTCATCCCGCGCCGCCGCATCACCAGCGCGGCCTCGCGCCGCTGGGCGGAAATCTGCAGCAGAAGACATTCCTTCAGGTCGCGCGCCCCCACACCTACCGGATCGAGTTGGTGAATGACGTTGCGCGCCTCCACCACGGCGCGCAGGCAGACTTCAAATTCCGACAGCAGAGCGGCATCAACAGGCGAGGAGTTGGACGCTCTATCCGCCCACTCTCCCATTACAGAACTATTCCCATTCTGACGGCCAGGCTCGACATGCGGCGATGCATGCCCCTTCCACGCTCGCTCAAACGGGATCGGTTCCGGCCGTTTCGCTGCCCGGAACGCGGCTGCCAGAGCTTCCGCCATCTCTTCGTCGGCCGCTGCGAGGTATCCATTGGGATCCAGGTTGCCGACGATCAACTGCGTCGCCGCGCGCACCTCATCGGTCAACGTCAACGAGCCCAGTTGCCACAGCAGGTGGTCGCTCAGTGTGCTTGGCTGCGAAAGGAAATGTTCAAACGAAGGCTTGTCGTACTCCTCGAAGTTCGAGGCTGTCTTGTAGCCGGGATCGAGGTAATCCTGAAAGTAGCTGCCGAAGTCGATCTCGTCGAATGGATCTTTCTCCTCGCGCTTGGCTTCGACCGCCACCTCTTCCGCGGTACGTTCGCGGTCGCCTTCCTGGCCACAGCGCTCGTCGAGCGACTCTCCGTTCTCCTCCAACTCTTCAAGAACCGGATTCTCAATCATCTCGGAGTTGATCATGTCCTTCAACTCAAGCTTGTTCAGCGCGAGCACGCTGACCATCTGCACAAGGCCTGGGGTCAACACCTGCCGTTGCGAGACCTTCAGATTGAGTTTTGGTTGCAGAAACACTTCAAGCCCCTTCTTATCTGTTCGCTGTTCGCTCCGGAAACCCTGCTCGCACCAAGCTCCGGGCCGCCAGCAGACTGCGCCAACACCTGGCCAGGAACGTTCTCAGGTCGACTTGAGCCTCAGTCTACACCCGCGAAAAAGTTCATGCACTCCCCCGGACGGTGGCAGCGGCCCTGACCGGAATGTAGTGGAGCGCGGCTTGTCGCCGCTAATCCATGGAGAACTTTTCGCCCAGGTAAACTCTTTTTACCTCTTCATCGCGGCCCAGTTCACCCGGCGTTCCGGCACGGAAGATCCTGCCCTCGTTGATGATGTAGGCGCGGTCGGTCACACTCAGCGTCTCGCGGACGTTGTGGTCGGTGATCAGAACGCCGATACCCGATGCCTTCAACTGGAAGATGATCTCCTGCAGATCGAGAACCGCAATGGGATCGATACCGGAAAACGGCTCGTCGAGCAGAATGAAAGCCGGCTCGATCGCCAGACAGCGGCCGATCTCGACTCGCCGCCGCTCAGCGCATAGCCGCGCGTCCGGCGGACGTGACCCAGATTCAACTGCTCCACAAGCCGCTCCGTCCGCGCCCGGCGGAGTGCCGGCGCCAGATCCTGCGCTTCCAGCACTGCCAGGAAGTTTTCCTCGACCGTCAGTTTGCGAAAGACACTCGGCTCCTGCGGCAGGTAGCTGATGCCGTGCTGGCGCGCCCGCAGGTACATGGGCAGACGCGTAATGTCCACGTCATCGGTGAGCACTCTCCCCGCATCCGGCCGCACCAGTCCGACGATCATGTAGAAGCTGGTGGTCTTGCCGGCACCGTTCGGCCCCAGCAGCCCCACCACCTCGCCCTGCGCGATCTGCAGGCTGACCCCCCGCACTACCTCGCGTTCGCCGTACGATTTGCCCAGAGCCTCCGTCCGCAACACCCGCATTCCTACTGCCTCACCCGCGTCTCTGAGCGCAGCCGCCCGGAGGTCTTTCCGGCATCTCCGCCCAGAATTTCGACGCTATCATCGCCGCTATGGAACCGCAACGCGGTGCCGGTAACGGAACCCTGCGCCTGATCGTCCACCCGTGGCGGCACTGCCTTCGTGCCCGTCAGGACAAACAGCCCATCCCCTGTCGTATAGACCAGCCGCTCGCCGGTGCCGCGGCGGCCAGGCTGATCGAGCACGACTGAACCTGTGGCGACGATCCGGTCCACACGACCCCCCATGAGGGCAGGCACCGGCCTTCCCGCCTGATCGCCGTGCGCGGGCGAAGGAGCGGACGCCGCCGCGGACGAAGCAGCGGACGAAAGATAAACCGTCGCGGTGTCCGCGGCGATCAAGCCATTCTGATCCACCATCCGGACGGCACCTTCGAACTCCGCGGTTCGGGTGCTGTCGGTGTAGACCAGTTCCCGGCTCACCACGCGGACCGGTCCCTCACCGGGCTTGCCATTGCCCCTGCCTGGCGCTCCTGCCTGAGTCCCTTGCTGGGGCTGCTGCACCAGCAAGGTCCGCACGGTCGCCGCAGACGATCCAGGGTCGCTGTGCGCGAGCAGCCGCCTTTCGTTGCGATAGAAGTCGAGCACCGGAGCTTCGACCTGCGAGGCGCCCTGCCACAGTCTTGCCGGCGCATGAGCATCGCCGAAGAACTCCGCCAGTCCGGTCGCCTTGTGCGCCACCGCCCGCGCTGCCAACACGTGCACCGGTTCGCGCGCGACGGTTCGAGCTGAAGCTGTAGCCGCATTCGGACCAGACCCGGCAGCCGGGGCCGTGCTCGCATCCGCGGCCGGGTCCGACGCCTGCACGTAAGTCACCCGCACCGCGCCGTTGGCGGTGGCATCCCCGGTTGCCCGGTTCACATCCACACGGTCGGCGAACAGCGCGCTCGACTCATCCTGCACCTCAACCGCACCGGTCAGGTGCACCAGGTTCGCGGCGGCGTCGAACACCGCATCGGCTGCCCGGCCATATTCGATTGAGGGTGGTCCCGTCCGCTGCACCGCTTCGTGCTCAGTCCGCACCGAACCCCGTTGCTCGGCGCGTTTCGGCTCCAACCTGCCTTGCGCCCCGGGCTGGAAGTCCATGTGGAGCGTATCGCCCAGGCTGACGTCCTTGGCTGTCTCTGCGCCTACCGAATTGAAGGCGACCTTCTCCACTCGACTGTGCCCGTTCCCGTCCAAGCCCGTTAGCTGAGCGGCTTTATCGCCCGCGGCGAAGCTTCCGCGCAGCTGGTCCGCATGGATCTCGGTCGACGTGCGACCCTTGGCGTCATCATCCACCAACTTCAGCCGAGCCCCGTCCGGGCCATCCGCCACAGCACTCCGCACCATTGTCGGCTGCGTGCCGACGCCGGCCAGCACAACCTCCAGCCGCGCCGACCGCAGGTCGCGCTCCGCCGCCGGTGCCTGCGCCAACAGACTCACGCCCCCGGTGAACAGCGCGTGCACCGGCCGGCCTTCGGCGTCGAAAGCAATCTGCGCGTCCTCGGCTCGCCCATGCTCACGCTGCATCCCTTCGTCGCTGGCGTAGCGGACATTACCCGCGAGGTGCGCCTCGCGAGGCTGTCCCTTCGCTCCCAGTTCCACGCTCATCCGTTCCGAGTTCACCACGCCGTGCTGATCGCTGGTCAATACGACATCGCCCTGGGCGTCGACCCGCTGCGGATTCCCGCTCCCGTCCGTGTGCACGACCGCGTGCTGCGCCGCCATACTCTCGGACCCGCGGCTTCCGGCCGAGACATACCGTGCGGACTGCAGGTCGAGGACACTGGTCTGGCGGTCCATCTCCGCCCGCGCCGCGGTCAGGACCACCGGCCGGTCGTTGCGTACCCCGCTGATGCGCACGGCGGATTGCAGCACGACCACGCCATCTTTCGCGTCGTAGCTTGCTCCCACCGCGTTGCCCGCATACCCTCCTGAGCGAAACGCGACCGGCCCATCCGCGGTCGCGACCTGCTGTTTCTGATCGAAGCTGAGTCCGACGGTCTTTACATGCACCATGCGCGGCTCGGCATCGCCGGCTGCAGTCGGTGCCGCATCCTTGGCCGCCGGCGGCGCCAGATCGATGAACACCTCGCCCTGGGCAGTCAGAATCTGATTTTTCTGGTTGTACTCGAAGTCCTGCCCGTGGATGTGATCGGTCGGCTCCCCCGCCGGGTTGAAGAGCGTAATCCCCACGTCGTGCAGCGCGATGGTGCCGCCCGTCCGCTGCACCTCCTTCGATGCATGCACGGTAAAGATCTTGCGGCCCCTGGAGCTCTGGCTGTAGGTGAATGCGTTGCTCTCCTGCTGAATATCGACGCCCATCCGCCGCGGCAGGCCGGTCAGCCATTGATGGGCGCGAAAGTGCGCCACCAGGATGAATCCGCCTACCACGACGACCAGCACAAGGGCCACCGTGACCACCACCCAGCGCAGCGTTGCGGTCCCGGTCTGACGCGTCGGAGCCTGTCCTGCCGTGGTCATCAGTCCGTCTCGTCTTCCGCCGCCGCGCGCCCGCTCCGCGCCAGGCGTCGCGGAATCAACCCCAGCGAACGCTGCAGATGCTGCGGCGTCAGAATCCCGACCACGGCTTCGCCCTCGACCACTGGCACAATCTGCAGCGAGTTGCCGTTCTGTCCGCCCACGGCGCGGTTCAGCGTCTCCATCAATCCATCCTCGGCATGCGCTGTCTGGAACGTCCGCGTCATGATCCCCTGAACATAGCCGTTGCCGTTCGCGGCCAGCGCTTCCAGGATGCCCTGCCGCCCGACGGCCCCCACCATATTGCCCCCACGCACCACGGGAAAAACATCCTGCAGCGTGTGCCGCGCCTGCATCATCGCATCTTCCAGCGTGGCGCTTGCCGGGAGGATGGAGTAGTCGGTGAGCATCACTTCACCTACCCGGGTGGCATCCGTCTCCCGTTCGGGCAGCAATCCCTGGCGTTCCACCTGCGCCCCCAGCAGCACGCCCAGCCCAGCCATCATCACCCAGGCATTCAGTGAGACCACGCCATAGGTGATCAGCGCCACCGCAATCCAGAAGCTCATGCGCACCAGCGCCTGCATCCGGCCGGGAAGCAGACGCACGGAGGATCCTGCGCCGCGCACCATCTCGCCGCGCGCGAGCCGGCCTCCGTCCAGCGGCCAGGCGGGCAGGAAGTTCAACGCTGCCAGAAGCAGGTTGACCCACACCATGGCCCGCAGAAGGTTGGAAGGCGACACCCACGGGACGCCCAGCAGATTCACTCCCGGCGAGATGGTAAGCACAAATCCTCCCACCATCAGGGCAAACAGCAGGTTCGCCAGCGGCCCCACCAGAGCCATACCGCGCTGGATGGCGCGCTCCCCGGCTCTCGTCTCCGCTTCGAGCGAAGCATAGCTCAACAGCCCGCCGGTTGGCAGCAGCAGAACACTGCGAACACCAAGCGAGAAGAAGCTTGCGGCGATGGCGCGCGCGGTCTCCCGCACCAGCACCGCCAGCAGCAGCAATGCCCAAAGAACCAGCCCACGCATCGGCGGCCGGTCCAATGCACTGGCCCATACTGTCGCCGGCAGCAGCAGAAAGAGGAAGAACCAGTGCATCCGGATCTCCACCCCAAAGATCTTGCCGACACTGAACGACCACCCAGCCATAGCTTCGATTGTAAGCGCGCCGGCAAAGACCTCCGGTAAACTCGCGAGATGCCGGACTGGCGCAAGATCAATCGAAGTTGCTACACCTCGTTCCTTGCCGCATTGCCAGGCGCTGCCCTCGGCTGGTATCTCGACAGGGCCCACCTGCGTGCCCATCCTCCGGGCGGGGAATGGTTCTCGGGTCTTGACACCACATACGACCCGATTCTGTTTGGATTGCTTGGGGCAGCGCTGACTTTCGTTGTCGCCTTCGTCGTCAGCACCATCGCGCAGATGCCGCCCGGTCCGCCGGAATCGCCAGAGTAGAGCCGTGCCGCGGGCTTACAATGGCAGGAGCATGCGCGTCATCGCAGGCACGTATCGTTCCCGGCTCCTTAGCTCGCCTCCAGGCATCCATACCCGGCCTACCAGCGACCGCCTCCGCGAAACCCTCTTCAACATCCTCGCGCCCCGCATCTCCGGGTCCCGCTTCGCCGATCTCTTCGCCGGTACCGGGGCTGTCGGCATCGAGGCCATCTCGCGCGGCGCAGCCCACGTCTTCTTCGCCGAAAAAGCCCCGCCCGCATTGAAGGCGCTAAAGACCAACCTGCAGGCCCTGCGAATTGCCTCCGGATACACGCTCGAGGACCGCGGCGTCACCGCCCTGCTGCAGCGCCTGGCCAAACTTCCCGATCCCCTCGACATCGTCTTCCTCGACCCGCCCTACGATGCGGAGGCCGACTACATCCAGACCCTCGGCTTCCTTGGCAGCCCGGCCAACTCATCGCTCCTCGCACCCGGGGCCCTCATCCTCGCCGAGCACGCCACCCGCGGATTCCGACCGCCGGAGCACTGCGGACGCCTGCAGCGCAGGCGCGTCTGCAAGCAGGGCGACACGTCCGTCAGCTTCTACACCACCGAAGCTCCAACTCTTGACTCACAAACTCCAATCTCTTAGATCCACCGCACCATTGGAGACTCGCCTGGATGCTCCTCGAAGCGCCAGAGTCTATCTCCGGTTGCTGTGGAGTAGAACTCTCAAAGATTGCCGTTTCTCGTGGTAGAAAAACGGCGTTGACCGCGTAGCCGCCCTTGTACACCCAATGGAATTTGCGGTAGCTGGACGGCTGCCGCTGAACTCTCCGTCATCTCCCCCGGAGTCCTTTCTGGCCCGAATCCACCTGATAGCCTCCGCCGCTCGACTCACCCGTCCTCAAGTCCACCTGAAACTCCACTTCGACGTCCTTCATCAGGTCCCACCCAAACCCGCGCATCCAGCTCCCCGCCACTTCAACCACGCGAATCCCTTCCCACGACAGTCGTCGTGTCTCCCATTCCACCCGTTCGCGGCGCCACGCCAGCACATGGTGGAACCCGACAAACAGCAGCAATCCAGCGTCGAGCGCGGAATGCACCGAGATGACCGGCTTCACCGGGAGCAGCGTTACCTTTTCAGGTCTAAGCGTGTTTGCCAGGTACGCATACCCGCCTGCCAGCAGGCAGATTTCATCCGCGTCCGGACACGCGAAGACCCCGGTCGGCACCGACGGATCGCGAAATCCCAGCGCCGCCGTCGCCAGGTACGCCCCGCCCTGCCGCGGCAGCACCATCACGTTCAGGGCACCGCGCGCCAGCGCTTCCTCCTCGCCCGCAATCCGCATCGGCCACACATAGGAGTTGGCGGGCGCGATCAGAGGCGGCCGCAGCAGTACCTCGGCCGCCCAACTCTGCGCAAATCCATCGCTCACCGGACGACCCCTCCCAGCCCATCGAGCGCCCGCTCCATGTCCGCAATCAGGTCGCCCGCATCCTCCAGGCCTACGCTCATTCGGATGAATCCCGGCGCCACGCCATCGTGCCCCCACCGCGCTCGGCGCTCCGCAGTCGTGGTCACCCCGCCGAAGCTGGTGGCCTCGGTGATCAGTTCCGCAGACGACAAGAAGCGCTCGGCCGCCTGCTTGCCCGCTAGCGTAAACGACAGCACCGGTCCGAAGGAGCGCATCTGCGCCGCTGCCACGGCATGCCCAGGATGCGTCGGCAGCCCGGGGTAAAGGACATGTTCCACCTCGTCGCGTGAACGCAGAAACTCCGCCACCTTCAAAGCGCTGGCGGACATCCGTTCCAGCCGCAGCGGCAGCGTCGCCAGCGAACGCAGCGCCAGCCACGCCTCCATTGGCCCGGCGATGCCGCCAGTCAGCTCGCGATAGCGGTCGATCTTCTGCAGCAGCTCGGAATCACGCACTGCAACATGCCCCAGCAGCACGTCGCTATGCCCGCACATGGCTTTCGAATCCGAGCAAACCGACAGGTCCGCGCCCAGCTCCAGGGGGCGCTGGCCGAGCGGCGTCGCCGTGGTGTTGTCCACCGCCACCAGCGCACCCGCCTGCCGCGCCGCGGCTACCACCGCCCGCACGTCCGCTATGTCGAGCTCGGGATTTCCCGGCGTCTCCAGCCAAACCATGCGCGCGCCCGCCAGAGTCTTCGGCGAAGCCAACTCTTCGCCACTTGCGATCCGCACCGACACTCCGCTGGGCGCCAGCAGCTCCTGCAGTAGCTGCTTCACCCCGAAGTAGCAGCCCGCCTGCACCACGACGTGCTCGCCCGCGCGCAACACCGCTCCGAACGCTGCCGCCACCGCGCTCAGCCCCGAAGCGAAAACCCGCACGCCCGCCGGTTCATTCCCGGCATCGACCTCCAGCTCCCCGATCGCCCGTTCGAGCGCAGTCCACGTGGGCTGATGCGAACGCCCATAGCTATACTCCGTAGCGACCGGATCCCCCGGCGAATGAAACGTCGACACGAATACCGGCCCCGCATGCACGGCATCACCCCCACGCGCAGGCGTTAACGCCAACCTTGCCGCCCTGGTCGAATCCTTGATCTGACTTGTCATCCCACCAGCTTACGCAAGATGCTCCCAACCCCCGGCCAGCAGCTCTTCCCCGCCCGCAACCTGCACCAGCGGCCCCTCCCCACCGATCATCGTCCCGATCCGGGTCACCCACACCGCCGCAAGCTGCTTCGGCACCTTTACGCCTGCCATCGCGGTGAACAACAGCTCATAGTCCTCGCCGCCGTTGAGCGCCTGCTCCAGAGTCGCCCCGGCAGCCATCGGAATCCTGTCGAGATCCACCTCCGCTCGCACCCCCGACGCCGCACAGATCTGCCGCAGATCGGACGACAATCCGTCACTGATATCCATGCAGGCGGTCGCCCACCCGCGCCGCATCAGCGTCAATCCCACATCCATGCGTGGCTCTGGAAACGTCTGCGGATGGCCTGAGCCCGCCCACGCCACACCCTCCGCGAGGGCTTTCAGTTCCGCTGCCGCGCCGCCCAGGCTCCCGGTCACAAAGATGCCATCGCCCACCCGCGCTCCCACCCGACGCATGGCACGCATCTTGTTGAGCGCGCCGATCACGACCACGTCCGCCATGATCTCCTCGCCTGTCGCCTCGCCGGTGTCGCCGCCCGCGAGCTCCACGTCGTAGCGAGCGGCGAGCGCCTGGAAGCCGGCCATGAATCCGTCGAACCAACCCTCGTCGAACCCACGAGGCAGCGCAACCGACAGGAACGCGGCCACCGGTCTCGCGCCCATGGCCGCTACGTCTGAAAGCCCGCGCGCCAGGCAGCGGTGCCCCGCCGATTCAGCCGAGTGCCAGTCCCGGCGAAAGTGCCGGCCCTCCAGGCAGAGGTCGGTGGTCACCACCACCTCCTGCCCGGTCAGAACCTTCAGGATCGCACAGTCATCCCCGATCCCCACCCGCACGCCAGCATTGCGCGTTCTGGTGTTGGCCTTGATCCGCCGAATTAGCTCCAGCTCTCCCGTACCCGCACTCGTCATCCCCTGCAAACCCTCCGAGGTGACTTTGAGCATAATCTTCGTCGAATCCCACTTTGGTCCGCTGCCTTCGCCTTGCCCGCCGGGGATATCCTTGTTACCCTTGAAGGGTTGCCTGTTCGTTCTCCTATTTTTGAATGCGATTCGCAATTCCGGATTCGTCTCTGGCTGAAGACCGCCAGCCGGCGAGTCCTGCGTACAACACCGTTCGTCAAGACCATGGGGCCATCACGCTGAGGATCGAGGATCGACGCTTGAGTACGAAAAAACGCTTTTATATCCTCTTCGTCTCGCGTGAGCCCGACGGCACCCTCAACAAGGTGCCCATTCCCCTGCATTACGCTTATGTCTTCGTCGCCGCGGCCGCGATTGGCATGTTTACCATCACCGGCCTGGCCGGGTCGTACACACGCATGCTGATCAAGACGGCGCGCTTCAACCAGCTCCGGCAGGATCACCAGTCGCTGCAGAAGGACTATGCGACGCTCGAAAAGCAGGCGCACCAGAAAGACGTTCAGGCCGCCTCGCTGGGATCGCTGGCCACCGAAGTTTCGGCCCTCTACGGCCTTACTGCCGGCAAGATCGGCAGCCTGCACGTCGGCGGCAATCCGGCCCGGCCATCCACCACGCTGGTCACCGCGGCCACCTCGGCGCCGCTCAAAGACTTCGACTCCGCCAGCTTCAATAACGACTCCTACTACAAGTCGGTCGATGCGTTCTACGCTCTGCGGTCCTCGGCGCTCGATGGCGACGCCACCCGCATCCTCGCCGCTCCGCCCAATCTCGGGCGCATGATGAACCCCATCATGCCCGGCCACGATCTTGCCGGACTCGGCTACCCGGGAGGCAGCCTCGACTTCGCAACCAGCGAGATTCCCACTCTCTGGCCGGTCACCGGGCCAATTACCTCCTCCTTCGGCGAACGCGAGAATCCCTTCGGCGGAGGCAACGACGAAGGTGAGTTCCACCCCGGCATCGACATCTCCGGCCCGCTCGGAACCCCCATCCACGCCACCGCCGATGGCGTCGTGGTCGCCGCCGAGGTGGTCAACGGCTATGGTCGCGAGGTCACCATCGACCACGGCCACGGCCTCGAAACCCTCTATGGCCATATGAGCGGATTCGCCGTCAGCGCCGGCCAGTCCGTCACCCGCGGACAGGTGATCGGTTACATCGGCCACACCGGCCGCACCACCGGCAACCACGTCCACTACGAGGTCCGCATCCACAACACTCCAGTAAACCCGCACAAATATCTGCGCACCACGCTAGCCGATTTCGGCACCAGCCCCGCAGTGCCCGCCATGTAGTGCAATCCACGCAATGTAGCTTGCACCGGCTCACGTCATTGTCCAATGGCTGCGCGCTTCGCTTTGCATGCAGGATCGGTCCGCCGGTACGCTACAGTCCTTGCATGCGCGCGATCCTTCTGGCAGCCGTATCCCTGCCCTTGGCTCCGGCCGTGCAGGCGCAGGCCATCGAACTCTACGCGACCTTTACCAACACCTACAGCATCAACATCCGTACCCGCCATCCACCGCCACCACCGGCCTGGCCCCGCATTTCTAATCCCTTTTATGCCCTGCATTTGTAAGCCCGGCACTTCGAAGCCCAGACGCAGGCTTTCACATACTGTGAATAGGTGCTTGATCGTGTTTCAGCGGTGTTAAGCCTTCCTGCCCGAACCTGAGATAATGAAGCGGGGGCAATCCCGTATGAAGCGCACACGCTATACCAGGTTCACCGGTGATCTCAGCTCCTCGGTCGATCTCGACGATCTGATGCAGGCGCTCTCCGACTTTTTGCTCGACTCCGGCTTCCAGGATCCCATGTCGCGCTTCCAGTCGCTCGACGGCGACCAGACCCTGGAGAATCTGCGCGAAGCCATCCGCCAGGCGCTCGACTCCGGCGAACTCTTCGACGAAGAGACTCAGGAGAAATACGAATCCCTTGCGGAAGAGCAGATCGAAGAACTCATCGATCAAATCATTCAGAAGATGCAGGAGCAGAACTTCATCAACGCCGAAAAGCCGCAGGAATCCGGGCAAGGCAACTCGGGCGATGGAGAAAACGCCCGCTTTGAAGTCACTGACAAGGGTATGGACTTTCTCGGCTACAAGGCTCTGCGCGAACTCCTGGGGCCGCTCGGTAAGTCGTCGCTCGGCCGTCACGACACTCGCCACGAAGCCTCGGGCGTGGAGACCAACGGGTCTTCCAAGCCCTATGAATTCGGCGACTCGCTCAACCTCGACATCACCGCTACCCTTTCAAACGTCTTCGCCCGTGAAGGCACCGACTTCAACCGCCATAACGGCCGGTTGAACCTGGAATATTCCGACTTGCAGGTACAGCAGGCCGACTATCAATCCTCCTGCGCTACCGTGGTCCTGCTCGACTGCTCGCACTCCATGATCCTGTACGGAGAAGACCGCTTCACTCCGGCAAAGCGCGTCGCCATGGCGCTCTCGCACCTCATCCGCACGCAGTACCCAGGCGATACGATCGACCTCGTCCTCTTCCACGATACGGCCGAGCACATCCCCATCGGCCAGCTTCCCCGGGTCAAGGTGGGACCCCACTACACCAACACCCGCGAGGGTCTCCGCCTCGCCCAGCGCATCCTCGCCCGCTCCAACAAGGACATGCGCCAGATTGTCATGATTACCGATGGCAAGCCCTCCGCCCTCACCCTCCCCGATGGCCGCATCTACAAGAACGCCTTCGGCCTGGACCCGCTCGTTATCTCCGAAACCCTCGAAGAGGTCAGCCGCTGCAAGCGCTCCAACATCATGATTAACACCTTCATGCTCGCGTCCGACTTCCAGCTGGTGCAGTTCGTCCAGCAGGTCTCGCAGATGTGCCGCGGCAAAGCCTACTTCACGACCCCCGAGACCTTAGGTAGCTACCTCCTGATGGACTTCATGTCGCGAAGAATGAAAACCATACATTAGGCATCAGTTTTCGACAGCGCGCACCGGTTCAAAACTCCAGGAAGTGTGCTTTTCAAGAAAACGGTACGAAGTACCTGCCGGCGATCGAGGCGCTTTTGCCGTTGCCTTTCGCTCGAAACTTAATACCCAATCCATGTTCTAACCTTTGCGGAGGTTCTTGTATGCCCCGCGCTTTCCCTGCCTTCCTCCTCACGCTTTCGCTCGTCGCCTGCGGCTCCGGATCGGTCGTCACGCCTTCGACCACCGCTGTGAAGGCAACCGCCGCTATCTGGCTGCACCCGCTGCCGCCCGGCACCAGCAACCCAAGCAATCCACCAGACTCCGGCTCCATCGACTTCCTCAAGCTCTTCGCCAGCGACGCCCCGTGGCCCATCGCCGTCGCCCACACCCAGGTCATCGGACTCTATGCCGGATGGATCGTCTCCATCGATGACCAGGATCTGCAGTCGTTGGTCACCTTCCTGAACGCCCACAACATGGGTATCGAAATTGAAGCGCCCGCCATGCAGGCGCTCGCCACCTGCGGCACCGGCGTCGAGGGCTACGCGCCCTATGGGGTCTCGCTGCACGACTTCACCCTCGCCTACCTTCAGCGGCTCAAGCAACTCAACGCCCAGGTAGCCTACCTCAAGGTGGACGAGCCCTTCTACTTCGGCAACGTAACCAACGATCCCCGCTCTTGCAACTTCTCGCTCACGAATATTGCCAGCCAGGTAGGCCAGTATACCCGCCTCGTCAAAACCGTCTATCCCAGCGCCCAGGTGGGCGACGTGGAACCCGTCTTCGCCGACGGCGGCTACCCCATGGCCACGGCCGCCGCCCTCGCCCAGTGGCACCAGACCTACCAGCAGGTCACCGGCGCAGCCTTTCCCTTCTTTTTCGCCGATATCGACTGGAGCAACCCCACCTGGCCGGCCCTTGTGAAGACGCTCGAAGCCCAGACCCGCCAGCAGGGCATGAACTTCGGCATCATCTACATCGGCGACCAGACCGACACCTCGGACCTGGAGTGGACCTCCAAGGCCTACGCCCGCTTTCAGGCCTACCAGCTCACCAACGCAGGCACGCCCGACTACGTTCTCTTCCAGTCCTGGGAACCGCATCCCACATACTGCCTGCCCGAAAGCGACTCCACCACCTTTACCGGCCTGATCGACGCCTACATTCAGGCCACTGGCACGGAGTAACCTCTACGGCAGCAAAAAGAAAGCGGGAAGACCTCCGAGCGCCTTCCCGCCTGTTTGCTTTCAACACCGTTTTGATTCTTGACTTCAGTCTAGAAGTAAAACTTCCCAGCGAGCTGAACGGAACGGCCCGGCGATGGGTCGGCATTCGGGTCGGCAGACTGCTTGACGGACTGGATGGTCCCGAACGCACTGTTATTGATATTGCCGACGGGGTTGGCAAAGTTGGCGTGGTTGAAGGCGTTGAAAGCCTCCAGTCGGAGCTGGACATAGCGTCTGCTGTCGGAGGTTAGGTGAATATTCTTCGCCACTTGCAGGTTGGTGTAGTCGAAACCCGGCCCATGGAAGAAGTTCCGCGGCGTGTTGCCGAACGTTCCAACGGGTTCAGGGGCAAAGTTCGATTTGGAGAACCAGGGATTTCCAGCGTCTCTGGGATTGAGCCTGGCGACGTTGAAGTTGGTCGTCTCCGGCACGTCGGGGCAGCCAAAATAGCTATACGCGTCGCACCAGCCGGAGTGCTGGCCCGATTGATAGATCCCTACCGGAAAGCCGGTCTGGAACACCGTAATTCCAGCGACCTCCCAGCCGCTTAGCGCCTCGCGTTCGATCAAATTATTTTTCATGAAGCCGGCGACAGGAACGGTATAGACGTACGAAGCGACAAAACGATGACGCGCATCGAAGTCGGAACTCCCGTAGTTCAAACTCTGGAAACCCGGAACGAAGTTATAGACGCGATTGTCTGAGCCGGTGACGCTCTCGTACCCCGAGCCATCGTCCAGTGCGTGGGAGTAGGTGTAGGCCGTCGTGAACTGCAGGCCGTGACGGGGAGACATGATGAGACTTGCCTGCAGCGAGTGGTAGCTCGAATCGCCTTCCGTCGTCTGATCCGCATCCGAGAGATACCACGGAGTGCCGTTGGACAGATTATACGGGTTGCCGGGAACATAGGCCTGGTCCGCCGTATACTGCGGCAGGTATTGATGGATCAAGCTGAGGAATGTACCGGGAGTCGGTACGCCGTTTTTGTACGTCACACAGGACGGATTGGCAAGGCAAGCGGCGTGCCCTGCGGCCGTGATCGGATCTCCCTCATGCCAGGAGGCGAGCCGGTGACTGACCGAACCGACGTAGCCAATCTGGGCGATCAGGTTGCGTCCGATTGCGCGCTGAATATTAAGGTTGAAGTTATAGGTATACGGAACGTTGTAGTTGGGGTCGAAGGTGGCCAGATCCTGTCCCGCGTAGTTCGGCCAATTGATTGCGGTGCCTGGAGGCGGAACAGTGTATGGGAACGGATTTGTCGTGGAGGTCTTCGCATTGCCGGTCACGTCGGCGAACGGATTGATGAAGGCGGGGCTTCCACCAGCATCGCCGGCTCCGTGGGAGACAAACACGTTCGGCGGATCTTCCAGGTTCTGCAGCGATTGCTCTTCCTGGTCGCGGCTGTAGTAAAGCCCAAATCCGGCGCGGATGGAGAACTCATGCGCACCCGGTTCGCCGATCAGCTTGGACGGCCCGGAAGAGGGAGAGTAGGCAAAGCCGATGCGCGGCGCGAAGTGATCATACTTCGTCGTAGGAGAACCTGCATTGTTGCAGCCGTGGTCGCCGGGGAACAGCAGACCTGGAGGCGCGCCGGGAAAAACAGTCGATTCCGCAGTGCTGTTCTGGAAGCAAACGATCCCTTCGCCACCATCCTGGTGGTCTTCATTGGGACGCTGAACATCCCAGCTGATGCCGTAGTTGAAGGTGAAGTCCGGCGTGACCTTCCAGTTATCTTGCGCGTAGGCAAAGAGCTCCGTCGCCACCGCGTTGATGAAGCCGTTGTTGCTTTGCTCGTAGCTATCCGGGATGCCGAGAGTGAAGTCGATCAGCGGATCGCCCGAGCTATAAAGACCGCCGCCGTTGTAGGAGTAGATTCCGTTGTTATACACATCGAAAGGATTGTGCACCCGGAATTGTTCAAACTGGGCACCCAGTTTAATGTTGTGGCTTCCACGTACCCACGTGAAGTTATCCGCATAGGTCAGGTTGGTGTCCAGGCGCGGTTGCGGACCTTCAAAGCTGAAGCCCAAATTGAAATAGGATCCTATGCCAATGTAGGGGAGACCCGAGATGGGATCCTGCGGCGTGATATTGAAGCCCTCGCTGCTCGGCGAGACAACCTGCGACGGATAGACCGCCCCAAATGGATTTCTGTAGTACGAAGCACGAAGGTCGTTCAACAGGTTCGGAGTAAAGGTATGCGTGTAGTTCGCGCTGAACAGCTTATAGTGATTTCCTTCAGTCGAGCCGAACCCGGGAAAGCTCCCGCCGCCGAAGGTGAGGACCGATGACGATGGCGCAGATTGGAAGATGCTGGCCACCCAGATGCTGTCCTTGCTGCTTGGCGTGTAGTCGAGCTTGATAATGCCCTGGTCGTTCGCTACCGTGTTCCCGGCATTGAAGTTGTAGTAGGAGACTCCGCCGATGGTCTCATTCGCCTGCGGCACAAATTGAGTGATGAGCTTCGATGCGAGGCTGTTCCAGGTATTGTTTGGGATGTTGATGACCGCGCCCGCAGCCGTACCAGTTTGGTTGAAACAGATCGCCCATGGCGTGCCAGCCGGACATCCGGCTATCGCGAAAGGTATCGGATTGGTCGACAGACTATTGTTGACCATCACTGGCACGCCATTGATCATGTCGGTCGATGGCACATTGTCATTTGCAAGGCTGGCGTAATTCAGGTCTGTCGAGAAGGCTCCGCTAAACTGGCCGGGGCTGAGAGTCTGCTGGAGCGTCGTGAGCCCGGAGCGCTGACGCTGCCCCTGGTAGGCAAGAAAGAAGAAGAACTTATCCTTGAAGATTGGGCCGCCGAAGGTGCCGCCATATAGATTTTGATGGAACTCAGGGCGCGTCTGGGAGAAGTAGTTCCCGTTGTTGAGAAACGTATCCCGATAGAACTCGAAACCGCTGCCATGAAAGGCGTTGGTGCCGCTCTTCAGAATCTGATTTACAGTTGCGCCCGAATCGCGGGCAAACTCCGGATTCATGGTGCTGGTGACGATATTCTCTTCCTCCAGCGCATCCGGATTGACCTGAATCCCCTCGTTCTGCAAGGCTGGATCGTTGATGTCGATCCCGTTCACCAGGTAGGAGTTCTGCGCGGTCTGGTTGCCGTTGCTCGAAAAGGTGCCAAACCGGTCAGAAGATTCGACCACGCCAGGCTCGAGCTTCTGCAGACCTGCCGGATCCCGCCCTTCGAGCGGTATCTGCTCAAGCTGGTCCGCGGTGGCTACCTGCTGAAGCTGCGTGTTGCTGGTTTCCACCTGGACGGCGGTGGCCGAAACTTCGACCGTCTGCCCCTCGGAGCCGACCTGCAGCTTGGCATCTACGTCGCGGTTGTCATTCACGTTCAGCGTTAAGCCCGAGGACGCAAATGCCTGGAAGCCGCTGGCATTCACGGTGACCGTGTAGGGTCCGCCAACCTGGAGTTGCGGGAAGATGTAGTATCCGCTCTTATCCGCGTGGGTGGTCGTCTTGATTCCGGTGCTTGTGTTCACCACGGTCACCGTGGCGTTCGGGACCAGAGCGCCGGTGCTGTCCGTAACGGTTCCGTGAATTTCGGCGTTTACAACCTGGGCGAAGGTGAGTGCCGGGAAGAACACCACCGGCGCGAGGGTGGCAGCGAAGAGAGAAATCCATCTTTGGCGCATATGGGGGAGGTCCTTTTGCGACTGGAATTTCAATTGGGAACGCTCAGCGATGTATGCCTTGGCAGCTATGTGGTTGATTTGCAGGTTGAGCGCCGGCAGGAAATTACAACTTCGAGTGACGCCGGCACAGCGACTCAGGGGCCGACTGCCGCCGCGGTGACGGAGGGCAACTTCCCCTGCAGGATTCTCCAGATGGTGACTTCCGCTTGAAGCGACTCCGGCCCTAGGGACTACAGAACCGAGCGGGCGGGAGAGTACGAAGCGTCTGATTCATCGTTCCTGACCTCCATGTCAAAGGGAATGAGTGCACGTTCGCGTACGCTGTATTGATGGGTCCGGCTCCACCGGACGACACCCACTATGCACGGCAATACCCAAAAAGAAACTCTCGATCAAAGTGCTGTGAATATTCGCCCGGATCAACGTGAAAAAAGCTCGATTTTCATCATGTTGCGTGAGATTCAACCAACGGCAGCGGAGCCGGGGCAAGCTCCGACGGGAATCCAGAATTCTGTATGCTGGGGCCAAGAAGATGACAAAAAGCGGTAGCAAAATGATCAAGGGCGTTCAGGGTGGGCTCTCCGCGATGCCATCTTCCCGCGAGGAACGCGATGCCATCTTCCCGCGAGGAAAACGATGCCATCTTCCCGCGAGGAAAACGACACTCGCTGACCCTTGCAACGCGCCAGCATCAGGAGATTTGCAGAAGTTCACATCAGCCGGCATTGTTCGTGCCGGGCGATGAAACGCGACTTCATCCAGCGTGATCTCCGCACCGGCTGAAGGAGCTCGAGCAACACTCGTGGTCCGGCTCGTCATCATCTGCGAAGAGCTGGGCGGAGTTCGATTCAAGGGCCACTCGCACCACTGTTCCCATCGTAACTGCGTCCTACGCTCTAGAATCACCTTCGAGGAAGAAACCACATGACTCCGCAAGAACAAGAGCTGCTAAAGGGCCTTACGGACCGCGTCAATCAGACCGTCCTCCAGGACAAAGACCCCGAAGCCGAGCAGTACCTCACTCAGTCGCTCAGCCGAAATCCTGACGCTATCTACATCCTCGCTCAGACCGTCCTCGTTCAGCAGTACGCGGTCGAGCAGGCCAATAAGCAGCTGGACGACCTGAAGCAGCAGCTTGAACAAGCCAGGCAGCAGGTCCAGCCGCCCGCACCGGTCAAGCACACCAGCTTCCTTGGCAGCCTGCTCGGAAATGACGAACCGCAGCGTCCCGCGCCGCCTCCTCCGCCGCAGCCTTACAGCCAGGCGCAGTACGCGCCCGTCCCCAACTACGCTCCGCAGCCAACTTATGGGCAGCCGCAGTATGCCCAGCCGGCTTACAGCCAACCCAGCTTCGGGGGCGGCTCGGGAGGCGGCGGATTCCTGCGCGGCGCGCTGCAGACGGCGGGCGGTGTGGCCGCCGGCGCGCTCGCGTTCGAGGGCATCGAGTCGCTCATGCACGGCTTCGGCGAGCATGCCGGGTACGGCTCCGGCGCGGGCTTCGGAGGCATGGGCGGAGGCCCGCGCGAGGAGGTCATCAATAACTACTACGGGGATGACGATCGCGACCGCGGCGGCATCTCGCGAGACATCGAGGACCGCCGCGACGACAACCGGGGCGACCGAGATGATCGCAATGATCGCGCCAACTTCGCCGACACCGGCAGCTCGGACGACCTCGACTCAACCGGAGATACCGCAGACGACTACGGCGACGACTCCTCTTCCGACGACTCCGACAGTGTGGATGACTTCGGCTCCAGCGACGACAGTAATTAGCCGCCGCTCATCCTGATGCGGATGCCTGCCTCCGCATCCGCTGATCCTTCCAGACCCGGTACATTGCCCAGGCGGCCATGGTGCAGTTATCCATCACCCGGCCATCCAGCAGCATCTCTTCGAACTCCGCCACGCTCACCCGGCGCACCACCAGGTCATGCTCCTCGGGCTCAGGATTGCTCTTGCCGTGGTGCAACTCCTCGGCCAGGAAGACGTGATGCATCTGCCGCATGGCGCCGTACGCAATCCAGTTCGAGCCCAGCCTGGTCCAGCGATCGGCGGACAGGCCCGTCTCTTCGCGCAACTCGCCCGCCGCAAGCTCTTCCGGAACCACGTCGGCCCGCTCCCACCCACCCTGGGGAAACTCGGCGTAAGTTCCCTGCACGGTGTAGCGGAACTGCTCGATCAAGTACAGAAACTCGCCCGCGCCAATCCGTTCGAGCGGGATCACGATGCAGGCGGGATCCTTATCCATCACCCCGTAGATGCCGCGCTGCCCGTTCGAGCGCTCGATCACGTCCTCGCGCACGCTCGTCCAGCGATTGCGGTAGACCTCGCGCGAGCTGATCGTCCTAATCGACACCCACTCCCCCACAGCCCTTGCCATTCCGGCGAAGCGTTCAAGACCGCACAAGGTGCCCGCGACCCGGGACGAGGGCGTCTTGCTGTTGTTCTTACGGAATTGGCGTCTCAAACTCCAGCCGGCTGCCCCCGAAGATCTTCAGCGTTTCCTTCTGGTAAGCGCTCCGCGGAGCCGTCATGATGTTAGGAACGAAGGTCTGCGGGTTCCGGTCGTACAGCGGAAACCAGCTCGATTGCACCGTCACCATCATGCGATGCCCTTTCAGGAAGGTGTGGTCCGCCCCGTGTAGCGACCACTTGTACTCTTCCACCTTATCCGCCGTAATTGGCTGCGGCGTCGCGAAGCTCTCGCGATAGCGCCCGCGAAAGATTTCATCCACAATCATCAACTGCTGCCCATCCGGAGCCACATCGATCAGCTTTACGATCCAATCCGCGTCGGTGCCGGTGGTTGAAGCGAACAAGTCCGCCTTTATGTCCCCCGTCACCGTGACCTCCCTATCCAGCACCGGCCCTTCAAACTTTGCGATGTCCTTGCGTCCGTCAAGAAACCGCTGATCCTCCACCAGCCATGTCCGCCACTTTGAACCATCTCCGTAGGTGGACTGAATGGGGCGACGACGATACGGCACCGGATCCGCGGGGTCTGCGACATAGCTGGCTATCTCAGGCTTTGCCACTTGGACGATTGTCTGGCCGGGCTCCAAAGCGGAGTAGGTCAGCTGGCCATCTTTCCCAAGGTAAGTCTCGGCCTTCGTGAACCCACTTACCGGCGGCCACTCCGCATACCGCTCCCACTGATTCACTCCCGTCCGGAAGCTCGCCACGCCCTTGAGGTCGAACCCCGGCCTGCCCTTCAGGTAGTGCTCGAAGAACGTCGCCTCGAACTGAGTGCGATACTCTTCCCCGGTCGGCTGACCAAACTCCACCTTGCCGAAGTCCCCGCCCAGGCTCGATCCCGTTCCGCGCGCCCAGCCGCCGTGGTTCCACGGTCCCAGCACCATGAAGACGCCCCCCGGATCGCCCGCCTTGTGCAGCGCCTCGTACTCCGCCTGGGTGCCCCACATATCTTCCTGATCCCACCACCCGCCCACTTCGAGCGTCGGGACGCTCACATGGTCCAGATCGTGTTCGACGGCCATCGCCTGCCAAAATTTCGTGTAGGCAGGCTGGGTCAGGAAAATTTTCGCGGTCGGCAGGTTCTCCATTCCAGCCACCTTGGCCGCGCCGGCAAAATTCACGTTGCGCAGGAAAAAGCTGTATGTATCCTCGCTCGATTGCGCCCGTACGTCGGTCTTCTGCCCTTCGAGCTGCTGCACATAGTCGAAACCATATGTCTCGCGAAAAGCTCCGTTATGGAAGAAGTCGTCACCCATCCACACGTCCGTCATCGGAGCCTGCGGCGAAATTGCCTTCACCGCCGGATGCGCGTCCACACCCGCCATCATGGCCAGAAACCCCGGGTACGAAATTCCGAGCACGCCCACCTTGCCACTGTTGTTTGGTACGTTTCTCAGCAGCCAGTCGATCGTGTCCCGCGTGTCCGTAGTCTCGTCCACATCGGTCTTCGTGGTGTGCTCGACCACTGGGCGATTCATAACAAATTGCCCTTCGGACAGGTAGCGCCCGCGAATGTCCTGATACACGAAGATGTATCCGCTCTTCGCCAGCTCGGGCTTAAAGTCGTTCACCGCTTTGGCGTCGTAGCGCGACACGCCATAGGGCGTCCGCTCCACCAGGAATGGCAGCGGGTCGCCGCTCTCAGACCCCTTCGGCCGTAGAATCACGGCGTGCAGCTTCACCCCGTCGCGCACCGGGATCATGGCCTCCGAGCGAACATACTCGACGCCTTGTCCGCAAGCGGTCAACGCGCAGCCGCACACCCATCCCAGCATGAACACGCGCAACGATGCAGCCATTCCACCTCGCTCCCATACCGTTCCCCGCTCAAGATTGAGCCGATCAGCCGAACGACATATTCCTTCCGGTGCCCGATACCGGTCTAGCCCTGCGCGATCGGATCGGCCGGAATCGGCGTTGCATCACACTTCCAGCCTTCGCGACCGTGGGTTCCGTCGCAGAAAGGCCGCTTCGAGCTCAAGCCGCAGCGGCAAAGCGAGATCGCCGGCTTATCCGTCAAGTCCCATCCATTTCCGTTCACATCCACCAGTTCAATCGGACCTTCCACCCGAAAAGGTCCATTAGGCCGCACGGTGATCTTCACTGCGGGGGATACTGCCGGGGCGGCGGGTTCTGCTATTACTTCATCTGCCATGGTCACTTCGCTCCTGAGACACCAGGCTCAGGATAGCAAAGCTTGCACCCGAGCCACGCTCCGGGCAGGTGCCCGTAGCACGGACTCCCATATAAGGGCTCCTAAACCACAGCCTCATCCACGTAGCACCAGCGCCAGCTTTCACCCGGCTCGATGCTCCGCATCACGGGATGCCCGGAGGTGTGAAAATGCTTCGTCGCATGGCGTCCTATGCTCGAATCGCAGCATCCCACATGTCCGCATACCAGGCACTCGCGAAGATGCACCCACCGCGTGCCATCCCGTAGACACTCGACGCATCCATCTCCCGACCGCTTGACACCCGACTTAATCTCCTTCACATGCTCACAAACCATCCGACGGCTCCTTCCCTTGCGGCTTTCGTATGGTACATCCAGACCACACGCCTCGACCTGCCCAGGGAAAGTTGCCTCGCCTTTTCAGCGGACTTCAGCCTGGCGACGCAAACGCTCTCGAATTCCGCCCACGAGTTCCACGACGTGGCGCAGCTTCGGTTCGAGCGACGCCGGAATCGCGGGCTCCCGTAGAGCAAGCTCACTCTGCAGCAGCAGGCCCGTCAGACTCGATTTCAATTCACCCTCAATCTCGAGCGCAACGGCGCGCCGCGCGATGGCTTGTTCGCCGGTCCGGCGCATGCGCGCCGCCTTCACCTCACGTCCCAGACGTGCACATCCAGAGATAGCGAAGTTGATCTGCAGCGGGATGGCAAAGCCAGCCGCTTCCCAAATCCTGTCCGCCCATGCTGAATCGCTCTCCAATAGGCCTTCCTCCACCACCACGACTCCAAACTCAGACCGTTGCAGCGCCTGCAGCCCCTCCGCCCGGTTCTTTGCCACCTCCACCTTCACGTTCAGCTGCTGCTCCAGAACCTTCGCGCAGTTTTCGACACCCTGCAGCGTCGCCACCAGCAATACATCTTCCGTCATCATCCACTCCTTTCTTGCATGCAGTTCTTCCCGGTCACGAATAGGCGCGGGCACAAGCCGGGCGGCTCTCTGGCGCATTTTTCCGCGCGGAAATCTCCTCGCGATTGACCAACCCAGGTTGACTGCCCTATGCGCTCGTCTGCCCGCCGGAAGGCGCAGCCCGTCTGCGTACGGCGTTCGCCTGTTACCCGGCTTCTCCCCACTCCCGAACGCCATACTCCTTCAATTTGCGGTACAGGGTTGTCTTCCCTATGCCAAGCAGTTTGGCCGCCAGCAGCTTGTCGCCCTTCAATTTCCGTATCGAGTCCAGAATGGCATCGCGCTCGAGCTCCGCGATAGGGCGAATCGAGCTGACCGCCTGGCCCCCAATCACTGTCGCCTCCGGCTCCGGTGACTCGGACAGATGGCGCAGACGCTCGCTCACCTGCTGCACCTCGCGAGAGAAATCAACCGACATCAGCACCGGCCCGGAACTCAACTCGCATGCCCGCGCAATTTCGTTCTCCAGTTCCCGGACATTCCCCGGCCACTCGTACGCCACCAGTGCACGCAGCGCTTCATCTGAAATCTCTCGCACCGGATGGCTCGCCGGTTGCGCCTTCTGCAGGAAGAACTGGATCAACTCGGGAATGTCCTCCCTCCTCTGCCGCAATGGCGGGATCCGCAGGCTAACCACCTTCAAGCGGAAGTACAGGTCGCGGCGGAATCTCCCCTGGTCGACCATCGCCAGCAGATCCGCGTTGGTTGCCGCCAGCAGACGGACCGAGATGGGTACGGTGTGATTCGCGCCCACCGGACGCACCGCCTTCTCCTCCAGCGCATGCTGCAGCTTGCTCTGCAGGTCCAGGGGAAGCTCCCCGATCTCATCCAGCAGAACCGTACCCCCGGCTGCCGCGGCGAGCAAACCCTCCTTCGCTGCCTGGTTTGTGCTCAGAGCGTCGAGCGCACCCGCTCCGCGAACATAGCCGAACAGCTCTCCCTCCAGCTGCGACGGTGCCATCGATCCGCAATCGACGGCAACAAACGGCTTCGCAGACTGAGGGCCGTTGAAATGGATGGATCGCGCGACCAGCTCCTTGCCCGTGCCACTCTCGCCCGCAATCAACACCGGGTGGGTCGAGTGCGCGACCTTGGAGACGATCCGGTAGAGTTTTTCCATCTCCGGCGAGTTTCCAATCAAAGGACCGACACTGCTCTGGCTGCGCAGTCGTTCGCGCAGCAGACGGCTCTCCACCTTCAGAATGGTCTGGCGCGAGGACCGCTTGAGGATAGCCTGCAACTCGCCCAGCGCAAACGGCTTGATCAGCAGATCTTCCGCTCCCAGCCGCATCGCCTCCACCGCCGTGGACACAGTCGCCGTAGCCGTCATGACCACGACGGAGATGTGGGGAGCGAGCTCCTTCACGTCTTCCAACAAGGACAAACCGGCACCAGCCCCGGCCCATCTCGCGATGCCGCCCCCGGCACCTCCGGGAAGCGGTAAGTCCATCAGCATCATATCTATCTTCTGCTGGCGCACAATGGCGCGGGCAGAAGCCCCGTCCGTCGCCTGGATCACGGCAAATCCCATCCTCCGCGCAATCTCCGCACAGGCCGACCGCACCGAAGCATCTTCGTCCGCAACCAGCAGCTGTAAACGCAGAACGTTGTCCGCGGGAACGGCCCAATGCAGCGTGTCCGGGAATACCCGGCCATCCCCCACGCGACCGGCCCCTACCCCTGGCGGCGCGCCCCCGCTGCCGCCACCCTGGCCCTCCCCCCCAAGCTGGGCCAATCGTCCAACCGCCGCTGCCCTATGCTCTGGCAACCCGGTGGTCCGCAACCAAACCTCGCCGCGGATCACGCAAATATCCCGACCGTTCACGTACGAGTTCAATGTGTACCTCTCTGTTGACTGAACTCAGAAAATGACCGGAGGGCATTCTGCGGAAGAGGATGAAGTCCGGCGATCTCCCAATTTGAACCATCTGGCTCATGTCCCACAATCTATCCCACCGGAGGGCCGTCGCATCGGTATGAGCGAAATAAAAGCAAATAACACTCCCCAAACGGGAATCGGAGGCACCTGAGCCGCTTTTGTCGAATCGCCGCTTCATCCAAAGCTCGGCCACTGAGCTGCACCAGCACCCCTATAATCCCGGAATGGCCCTTTTTCGCCCCGATCAGCGTCCCGCTGCTGCCCTGCGCCCCACCCGCATCACCCCCGGATACATCTCGACCCCAGAAGGCTCGGTTCTGATCGAAGCCGGCAACACCCGCGTCCTCTGCAACGCGACCATCGAAGCCGGCGTCCCCGGCTGGATGCGCAACTCAGGGAGGGGCTGGGTGACAGCCGAATATGGCATGCTCCCCCGGGCCACCCTCACCCGTTCCCCACGCGAGGCGGAACGCGGCAAGATCGGCGGCCGTACCCATGAAATTCAACGGCTCATCGGGCGCTCGTTACGCAGCGTCGTCGACATGCGCCTGCTGGGAGAGCGCACCATCATCCTCGACTGCGATGTCCTGCAGGCCGATGGTGGAACCCGCACGGCAGCCATCACCGGTGCCGCCGTGGCCCTCGCCATCGCTTTAGGCAAGCTCGTTCAAGCCGGAACCCTGAAGCAGAACCCACTCAAACAGATGATCGCCGCCACCTCCGTCGGCATCGTCGATGGAGCTACCCTGCTTGACCTTTGCTACGAAGAGGATGCGCGCGCCACTGTCGATATGAACGTCGTCATGCTAGCCTCGGGCGGCCTGGTCGAGACCCAGGCAACCGCAGAAAAGGACTCCTACAGCCGCCAGCAGCTTACCGACATGCTGGATCTCGCCGAGGCGGGAATTCGCGATCTGCTTGTGTCCCAGCAGACCGCCTTGAGCGCTGCGGGATGATTGAAGGCGCTTACAGGCCTTTCGCGTCGAGACCCTGAGAACACTCTGAGCTGGGGCGGCATTGGATGGGCCTCTGGTCCTCACCTTCGCCGTAACACGGGCGACGTACATTCCGGTCGAATGGATCGCCACGGATGAGTGGGCGGATGAGTGGGAGGGCAGGCGGACTTGCATGGACTTAGCCTGGCTTGAGGATCCAGGAGCGTCAAACACAAGGGCGGACTCTTCCGAGTCCGCCCTTGTGTTTGTTTTCATGCGAAGCGTCGAGAACGGTGCGAAGCACCTACTCGGCGGCCATCTCTTCCTGTTCGCCTTCCATGCGCATCTGCTCCAGTTCGCGCTCCTCGGCTTCGATGGCTGCCGTGACCTCCTGCTGCACCTGGGCGGCGGCCTCTTCGAGCTCGGGTGAGAGCTGGACGTTGCGGTAGTACTCCATGCCGGTTCCGGCCGGAATGAGACGGCCGACGATGACGTTTTCCTTGAGCCCGCGCAGCGTGTCGATCGAGCCGTTGATGCTGGCTTCGGTGAGCACCCGGGTGGTCTCCTGGAACGACGCCGCCGAGATGAAGCTATCGGTGGAGAGCGACGCCTTGGTGATGCCGAGCAAAAGCGAGCGCCCAATGGCAGGACGTCCGCCGTTCATCAGCACACGCTGATTTTCGGCGTTGAAGCGGAAGCGATCGGTCTGCTGATCGACCAGGAAGCTGGTGTCGCCGACATCCTCGATCTTCACCCAGCGAAGCATCTGCCGAACGATGGTCTCGATGTGCTTGTCGGAGATGGTGACGCCCTGCAGCCGGTAGACCTCCTGGATCTCGTTGACCAGGTACATCTGCAGCGCACGTTCGCCGAGCACTTCGAGGATGTCGTGCGGGTTACGCGGCCCGTCGATGAGAGCGTCGCCCGCACGCAGGCGCTCGCCTTCCTGGACGTTGACGTAGACTCCGCGCGGCACCGAGTACTCCTCTTCCTGCCCGTTATCTCCCGTTACATAGACCTTCCGTTGGCCCTTCGACACGTCGCCGAAGCGGACCACGCCGTCGATCTTCGAGATGATCGCCGGGTCGCGGGGCTTGCGGGCTTCAAAGAGTTCGACGACCCGCGGCAGACCGCCGGTGATGTCCTTGGTGCGGGTGGTTTCACGGGGAATCTTGGCCAGGATGTCTCCAGGGAAGACCTCGTCGCCATCCTGCACCATGAGGTTTGCTCGCGACGGCATCAGGTAGCGCTTGTTGCCGCTGGCGCTCTTGATGATGATCGCGGGCTGACGCTTCTCGTCAGGGGAGTCGGCGACGACAAGCCGGGAGAGACCGGTGACTTCATCGACTTCCTCGTTGAGGGTGACGCCTTCCTGGAGGTCCTTGAACTGGACGGTTCCGGCGATCTCGGTGAGCAGCGAGAAGGTGTAGGGATCCCACTCGCCGATGACCTGACCCTGCTTGACCACGGTGCCATCCTCAACCTTGAGCTTGGCGCCGTACACGATGGCGTAACGCTCTTTTTCGCGGCCCTTATCGTCGATGATGGCGATGGAACCGTTGCGGTTGAAGGCGACCAGACCGCCATCCTTGGAGCGGACGGTGACCAGGTTGATGAAGCGAACCGACCCCGCGTTCTTGGCTTCGAGGTGCGAGGCATCGTGCACGCGCGAAGCGGTTCCGCCGATGTGGAAGGTACGCATGGTGAGCTGGGTGCCGGGCTCGCCGATGGACTGCGCCGCGATCACGCCGACGGCTTCGCCCATCTCCACCATCTTGCCGGAGCCGAGGTTGCGGCCATAGCAGAGGATGCAGCACCCGCGCTTGGACTCGCAGGTGAGGACGGAACGAATCTTCACCTTCTCGATACCGGCCGCCTGGACGGCGGAGGCGCGATCTTCGTCGATCTCCTGGTTGATATCGACGATGACCTTGCCTTCGAAGTCTTTCAGCTTCTCGAGCGAGACGCGGCCGATGATGCGGTCGCGCAGCGGCTCGATGGTCTCACCGGCCTCGATGATGGGGGTGACGTAGATGCCTTCCACGGTGCCGCAGTCGACCTGGGAGATGATGACATCCTGGGCGACGTCGACGAGGCGACGGGTAAGATAGCCCGAATCCGCGGTCTTGAGCGCGGTATCGGCCAGCCCCTTGCGGGCACCGTGCGTGGAGATGAAGTACTGCAGCACGGTGAGGCCTTCACGGAAGTTGGCCGTGATGGGAGTTTCGATGATCTCACCAGAGGGCTTGGCCATGAGGCCACGCATGCCGGAGAGCTGACGGATCTGCTGCTTCGAACCGCGGGCGCCGGAGTCGGCCATGATGTAGACCGGGTTCATCGCGCCTTCCTTGTCCGCCTTCTTCATGTTGCCGAACATCTCGTCGGCGACGCGCTCGGTGACTCCGGACCAGAGCTGGATGACCTTGTTGTTGCGCTCCCCGTTGGTGATCGCGCCATCAAGATACTGCTGCTGGACGTTGATGACCTGCTTTTCGGCGTCGGCCACAACTGTGTACTTGGAGTCGGGGATGACCATGTCGTCCAGTCCGACGGAAAGTCCGGAGCGCGTCGCGTAGGTGAAGCCGAGATCCTTGACCTTGTCGAGTGTCTTCACGGTGGTTTCGAGACCCAGGTTCAGGTAACAGTAGTTGATCAGCTGGCCGATGCCCTTCTTCTTGAGCAGGCCGTTGACGTAGGGCATGCCCTCGGGCAGCGCATCGTTGAGGATGGCGCGGCCGACGGTGGTCGAGATGAACTGGTTGTTGTACTCGACCGGCTCGGTGTGGGTGAGGTCCTGGTCGTCGTAGGCGGTGGTCATATCGAGCACGGGACCGGTGTAGCGCAGACGGATGGGCGTCAGCGTCTCCACCTGCTTGGCTTCGAGCGCCATCAGGACTTCCTCGATGTTGGCGAAGACGCGGCCTTCCCCCTTGGCGTTGACCTTGGCTTTCGTCAGGTAATAGAGGCCGAGGACGAGGTCCTGCGTGGGCACCGTGATGGGCTGACCGGAGGCCGGCGAGAGGATGTTGTGCGAGGCCAGCATCAGGACCGAAGCCTCGATCTGGGCTTCAGGCGAGAGCGGGATGTGCACGGCCATCTGGTCGCCGTCGAAGTCCGCGTTGAAGGCGGTGCAGACCAGCGGATGGATCTTGATCGCCTTGCCTTCGACGAGTACCGGTTCAAACGCCTGGATGCCGAGGCGATGAAGGGTCGGGGCGCGATTGAGCAGGACGGGGTGATCCTTGATGACCTCTTCGAGGATGTCCCAGACAATGGGCTCCTGCATCTCCACCATCTCCTTGGCCTGCTTGATGGTGGTGCAGTGACCGGTCTGCTCCAGACGGTGATAGATGAAGGGCTTGAAAAGTTCGAGCGCCATCTTCTTGGGCAGGCCGCACTGGTGCAGCTTCAGCTCGGGGCCGACCACGATGACCGAACGGCCGGAGTAGTCGACGCGCTTACCCAGCAGGTTCTGACGGAAGCGGCCCTGCTTGCCCTTCAACGTATCCGAGAGGCTCTTGAGAGGACGATTGTTCGCCCCGCGCAACACCCGGCCGCGGCGGCCATTGTCGAAGAGCGCGTCAACCGCTTCCTGCAGCATGCGCTTTTCGTTGCGCACGATCACCTCAGGAGCGTGCAGGTCCATCAGCTTCTTCAGGCGGTTGTTGCGGTTGATGACACGGCGATAGAGGTCGTTGAGGTCGGACGTGGCGAAGCGTCCGCCATCGAGCGGAACCAGCGGGCGAAGTTCGGGCGGGATCACCGGGATCACGTCGAGGATCATCCACTGCGGCAGGTTGTCGGACTTCCGGAAGGCTTCGACGATCTTCAGTCGCTTGGAGTACTTGAGCTTCTTCTGCAGCGAGGTCTCGGTCTTCATGCGCTCGCGCAGCTCGACCGCGAGCTCGTCGATCTCGACGCGCTTAAGCAGCTCCTTGATCGCCTCTGCGCCCATCATGGCCTTGAAGCCGGAAGGACGGTATTGCTGGTCGAGTTCGCGAAAGCGGGTCTCGTCCTTGATGACCTCACGCTCCTTCACGGGCGCGTCGCCAGGATCGACAACAACATAGGACTCGAAGTAGAGAACAGCTTCAAGCTCACGCAGCGAGATGTCGAGCAGATGGCCGATGCGCGAAGGCAGGCCCTTGAAGAACCAGACGTGCGAGCAGGGCGAGGCGAGCTCGATATGGCCGAGGCGCTCCCGGCGAACCTTCGAGAGGGTCACTTCGACACCGCACTTATCGCAGATGACGCCGCGGTGCTTCATGCGCTTGTACTTGCCGCAGAGACATTCCCAGTCTGTGATGGGGCCAAAGATGCGCGCGCAGAAGAGCCCGTCGCGCTCCGGCTTGAAGGTGCGGTAGTTGATGGTTTCCGGCTTGGTCACTTCGCCATGCGACCAGCTGCGAATCTTCTCGGGGCTGGCGAGCTGGATCTTGATGGCATCGAAGTCGGCGATTGGGCCGGTCAGTTCAAAGGGGCTGGAGCGAAACATATGTGCGTCTCCGTAAGGGCAGCTTCTAGCCGCTAGCTTCTAGCTTCTAGCTCGGCCCTGGTTTACTGCGGTTCACTGCTCAGGCGGTGGAGGTGGTGCTATAAGTCTCGCCGCCTGCTTCTATTCGGTGCCAGATTTCTGCTCGGCGAGGTCCCCTGAACATTGAGCCGATGCCTTGCTCAGGGGACTTTCACCATCAGGTCCGGCGGTCTTACTGACAGCTAGAAGCGAAAAGCTGGTAGCCGTCTTCAGTTCTCTAGTCGGCTGCCGCAATGCTTGGCAGCGGAACTTTCTTCTGGTCGGCCTGCTTGATGAGTTCAACGTCAAGGCAGAGCGACTGCAGTTCGCGAATCAGCACGTTGAACGACTCCGGCACGCCGGGCTCGATGGCTGCCTCGCCCTTGACAATGGCCTCGTAGATCTTGGTGCGGCCGAAGACGTCGTCGGACTTGGCGGTGAGCAGCTCCTGCAGGATGTAGGCTGCGCCATAGGCTTCGAGCGCCCAGACTTCCATCTCGCCGAATCGCTGTCCGCCGAACTGCGCCTTACCACCGAGCGGCTGCTGGGTGATGAGCGAGTACGGCCCGATGGAACGTGCGTGAATCTTGTCGTCCACCAGGTGCGACAGCTTCAGCATGTAGATGTAGCCAACCGTCGCCGGCTGCTCAAACGGCTCGCCGAGCATGCCGTCGAAGAGCTGCGACTTGCCCGAGCTAGGCAGGCCGGCCGACTTGAGCAACGCCTTGATCTCGTTCTCCTGCGCGCCATCGAAGACTGCCGTTCCGAACCAGATGCCGCGCTTCATGCCCGCGGCTACGCGCAGGGTCTGCTCGTCGTCCAGATCGAGCAGCTGGTTCAGCGCAGCGGTGCCGGCGAAGCGTGCCTTGAACAGCTCACGCACCTCGTTGGCGCTCTGCATGGTCTCAGCCAGCGCGGCAACCTGAACACCAAGTTCGTGCGCAGCCCAGCCAAGATGGGTTTCAAGA
>CAJCHN010000077.1 GCA_903970285.1 Rhodanobacteraceae bacterium
TGATTCCGTCCTGCGAAGCAACGGAAATGATCTCTGCTCCCTGGCGCGCGAGCCCATAGTAGATGTAGTCATTCGAGGGAAAGTTCAGGCCATCGGTAACGAGTTTGTTTCGCGGTCCACTCCAGTCAAAGCAGGACGTAACGATGGACTGACAGATGGAGACGTTCTGATGCATCACCACGCGGCCCTTCGGCGCTCCGATGATGGAGCCGATTAGATCTCCGCAGGTAACGGGCATCATCCACCAACCCTCTTCCCATGCGCGAATACCGCGGGTGGCCCAGACGTCGGTGAACTCCTGGAGCGCGCTCTGCGTACGGCGAGGCATGGGCCCGAGCGAATGGCTGATCATATACGTCGTGTGTTCGAGGATGGGAAACTCCTGCCGCCAGGCGAGCAGGGGGTCGGACGCGGTCAGCCCGCGAACAATCGTGGGTGCGAGGGTGCTCATCGATTCTCCTGAGCCGTTGGATGTGCGGATGCTTGCTGGCGGCGAACCCGCATCCCATAGCCCGCCGAGAGCAGCAGCAGAAACGGCACGCCGTACACGAGCGTCGGCCGAAAAGCCTCGGTGAACAGCGTCGTCAGCAGCGCGGCGGCCATCAGCGCCGCTCCCGCCATGCTCGTCCACGGATAACCCCACATGCGGAAGGCCAGCCGCTCCGCGGCGTGGTGGCGGCGAAATTTGAGATGAGTGATGAAGATCATCAGCCAGGTAAACATCGGCCCGAACATTGAAATAGCCAGCATCAGCAGGAACGAACGATCGTGGAACAGCGTGTTCAGCACCGCTGCAAGCCCGATGCCGAAGGTCGAGACCAGCAGCGCGGCCACCGGCACGCCGCTGCTGGTCAGCGTGCCCAGGCGCCTCGGCGCCAGCCCCGCGCGCGAGAGCGAAAACAGCATCCGCGTGGTGATGTAGAGCTGGCTGTTCATGGCCGAGAGCGCAGCGATGAGGATGACGAAGTTGATGACGCCGGCCGCGCCCGCGATATGGGTGCGCTGCATCACCGTCACAAACGGGGACTGCGTCGGGCCGCCGACCGTCACCGTCCACGGGACGATCGCCAGAACCAGCGCCAGGGTCAACAGGTAAAACAGTACCAGCCGCAGCATGGTCACGCGAAAGGCGCGGGTGATGGCGCGTGCCGGATCCCGCGCTTCGCCGGCAGCGACAGCGATCATCTCGATCGAAAAATAGCTGAAAAGCGCCACTAGCACCGCCAGCCACGTGCCCGCGAACCCCCTGGGGAAGAAGCCGCCGAAAGCGGTGTAGTTGTGGAAGCCGATGCTGCCGCCGGCCGGAGCCGTGAAGACCACCCACGCGCCCAGCCCCAGGAAGCCGAGGATGGCGGAGATCTTCAACGCGGAAAAGACGTATTCGACGCTTCCGAACAGGCGCACGTTCGCGGCGTTCACCAGCACCAGCACCAGCGAAAACCCGACGATCCAGATCCATCCAGGCACCGCTGGATACCAGAAGCGCATATAGACGGCGACCGCTGTGACCTCGGTCCCGAGTGCGAAGACGTTGCCCGCCCAGTACGCGAAGCGCACCAGGAACCCGGCCAGCGGGGAGAGATAGAACTCCGCCCACGCCCCGAACGACCCCGAGGTGGGATGAGCGACCGTCATCTCGGCCAGCGCTCCCATCAGCAGCAGGGTGATGCCGGCGCCGATCGCATAGCTGACCAGCACCGACGGCCCCGCGAATCCGATGGCGAAGCTCGACCCGAGAAACAGCCCGGTCCCGATCGCGCCACCGATAGCGATCATCGCCAGTTGACGCGAGGATAGTCCGCGATGCAGCCCGGTCTCGCGCTCGGTGATGGTGTCGAAGCCGGTCGCCCGGGGAGCTGTTCGCGTGCTCATGTGGTTTGAGTCTAGGGCAAATCGCCTGCCGGCAGAGAGACGCTTTGGGATCAATGTCGTGCATCCTCAAAGAAACCCGCCCGGCACCATCGCTCTCCGCAGCAACAGCAAGCCTGCCGGCGTCTCTCGATGTACCCTGTTTCTTCAGCCGGTTGCGAGGAAAGACTGAAGTCGTCCAGCCATCTCGATCCGCAGCGCATGCTCGGCAACCTCGACGAGCTGCGCCGGCTTTCGCACGACGCGTACGGCGCGCAGCGCCTCGCCTGGACTCCGCAGTGGCTGGCTGTCCGTGCCTGGTTCGCCCAAAAGCTGGCCGCGCTGCCCTATCCGGTCGAGCATCATCTCGATGCCGCGGGCAACCGCTGGGTGACGCTGCCCGGTGCCAGTCCGCAGGCGCTGGTGCTCGGCAGCCACCTCGACGCTGTTCCCAACGGCGGCTGGCTGGATGGCTGCCTCGGCGTCCTGGCCGCACTGGAGGTCCTGACCGCCATCGCTGAAGACACCCACGGCCGGCCGCCCGTCACCCTCCGCCTGGTCGACTGGGCTGACGAGGAAGGCGCGCGGTTTGGCCGCAGCCTGTTCGGCTCCTCGGCCTTCGCCGGCTCGCATACCATCGCCGCCGACCGGATGCGCGCCGATCGCGATGGCACCACGCTTGAAACCGCGCTGGCCGCATGCGGCATAGCAATCGACCGCATCGGCGACGCCTCGGTCGAACGGCAGAACGCCGCAGCCTACCTCGAGCTGCATATCGAGCAAGGCCCCGTGCTCGAGGCGTTACAGCTCCCCCTGGGCGTCGTGCTTGGTACAAAAGGCGTCGAACGCTGGGCCATCACCTTCACCGGACAGGAGGCGCACTCTGGATCGACACCCATGGCGGTGCGGCGCGATGCGCTGGCTGCCGCGGCCAGGCTCGCGTTGGAAATTCGCCCGATCGCCCGCAGGCATCCTGACGCCGTTGCCACCATGGGCTCGGTCAAGACCTTCCCCGGCATCGTCACCGCGGTGGTCGGCCGCTGCGAGACCACCCTCGACATGCGCGATCTGGACGCCGCGGTTCTTGGGCAGATGCTGGCCGAAGCCCGCGCGGCAAGCGAGCGCTTCGCCGCCGAGGAAGGCTGCACCGTCGCCTGGTTGAAGATCTGGAGCATCGAGCCGATCCCCTTCGACGCGCATCTCATCGCGCTCGCCGAAGAAGCCATCCTCGAAACCGCTGGCAGGTCGCACGCGCTGCCATCCGGCCCCTTGCACGACGCCGCGGAGGTCGCCCGCACCGGCATCCCCACCGTGATGATGTTCGTCCAGTCGCTTGCCGGACTCAGCCACAATCCAGCCGAAGACACTCGCCGCGAACACCTCGAGCTCGCTCTGCGCGCCTTCGACCAACTCGCCCGCAAGACCATCGAAAGGCTTGTCGGGGAACGCTCTTAACCCGCCAGCTCGCGGCCAATCTCCCAGTGGTGTCCGAACGGATCGACCACCCGGCCTACGCGCCAGCCATACATCTCTTCCATCGGCCGCACCACCTTGGCTCCCGCCTCCACCGCGCGTGAAAACATCGCATCCGGATCGGCAACCGTCAGCATCAGCCGGACCGAAATCCCACCCAGAGAATCGGGGCTGTGATTGAAATACTCCGGTGACTCATCGCTCAACCAGAACTCGGCTCCTTCCACCGCCAGCCTGGCCACGATCGAGTCCCCGTCGCCCAACCGGTACACCTCGGCGGCTCCAAACGCCGCCTTGTAGAACCCCAGTGCACGCACGCTCCCCCGCACGCACAGCCATGGCTTCAAGGTCGCCGAAAACTGCTGTTCCTTCCACATCGTTCCCGCCTCCGCCGGAACGATAGCAGGCGCGAACGCCGCGCGTCTTCGGTTTTGCCCCGCGATAGTGCATACTAGCTTCTCCAACCTTCAAATCTGCAGCGGGAGGGCGTCGCCAAGGAATGATCGATCCGATCGATCCAGTGGAGTCGACCTCGTTTCTGCGCCATGCCCAAACTTCGGCAGAGAACTCCGCGCGCTTCCCCGATCTTCATCCTCCGCTCGATCGCCAGACCGCCATCGCCGAGGCCAACCGCTGCCTGTTCTGCTTCGACGCGCCCTGCGCCCAGGCGTGCCCCACCCACATCGACGTGCCCCGCTTCATCAAGAAGATTGTCAGCGGCAACCTGGCCGGCTCGGCGCGCACCATCCTCGACGCCAACATCCTGGGCGCAAGTTGCTCCCGCGCCTGCCCGGTGCAGGTGCTGTGCGAAGGCGCCTGCGTGATGCACCGGTACAACCAGCAGCCGATCCAGATCGGCCGCCTGCAGCGCTATGCGATGGATGCCTTTCAGGCCGGCGGTGCGCCGCTGCCGTTCCAGCCGGCAGCGGAGGCAGGGAAGTCTGCCGCCCTGATCGGCGCCGGCCCGGCTTCGCTCGCCTGCGCCGCTGAGCTGCGTCGCCAGGGTATTCGCGCCGTCCTCTTCGATGCCCGGCCGCTGCCCGGCGGCCTCAACACCTACGGGGTCGCAGAATACAAGCTGCCGCTGGTGGAAAGTCTGCGTGAGATCGATCTGCTGGCGCGCCTCGGGGTCGAGTTTCACTTCAACGTCGAGGTCGATGCGGCTCGGCTTGCCATGCTCGAGCGCGAACATGACGCCATCTTCCTCGGCATCGGACTGGGCGCGATCCACGCGCTTGGCCTGCCCAACGAGACGCTGCCCGGCGTCCTCAGCGCGCTCGATCTGATCGCCGGCTACAAGTCGGGAAGCATCACCTCGGCACCCGCGCGGGTCGCTGTCATCGGAGCAGGGAACACGGCCATCGATGCCGCCATCGCCGCCGTGCGGCTGGGCGCGGCTGAGGTGACAATCGTCTATCGCCGCGCTCCGGACCAGATGTCCGCGTTCTCGTTCGAGTACGAGCACGCCCACCGCGAAGGCGTCCGCTTCCTCTGGAACCTGCAGCCCGCCGCCATCGTTGGCCAGGACCACGTGGAAGCCGTCGAACTGACTCCCTACGAAAGCACCGGCCAGCCGATGACCTTGCCGACTGATCTTCTCGTGCTCTCCATCGGGCAGGCATCCCACGCCGGCTTCCTCAAAGACATTCAGCTCGACCGGGGCAGGATTGTCATCGATCGCTTCACCCGCCAGACCTCCAACCCGAAGTTCTTCGCCGGCGGCGACTGCACCAACGGCGGACGCGAGGTGGTCGATGCCGTTGCCGAAGGCAAGCGGGCCGGCATCGCCATGGCAGCCTGGCTGGGCGGCCGCCAGCCCGTCGCGAAGGAGCCGGCGCATGCCTGAGCCGACGCTCGCCACCAGCTTCGCCGGCATTCCCTGCCTCAATCCCTTCTGGCTCGCATCCGCGCCGCCCACCAACTGCGGCGAGCAGATCATGCGCGCCTTCGACGCGGGCTGGGGCGGTGCCGTGTGGAAGACCATCGGCGAACCCATCACCAACGTCAGCTCGCGCTACTCCAGCATCGACTATGCCGGGCAAAAGATGATGGGGTTCAACAACATCGAGCTCATCAGCGATCGCCCCATCGAGACCAACCTGCGCGAGATCGCCGAGGTCAAACGCCGCTACCCCAAACACGTCGTCATCGCGTCGCTCATGGTCGAATCCAAACGCGAGGCCTGGCACGACATCGTGCAGCGAAGCGAGGACGCGGGCGCCGACGGCCTCGAACTCAACTTCGGCTGCCCGCACGGTATGTCCGAGCGCGGCATGGGTTCGGCGGTCGGGCAGGTGCCGGAGTATTGCGAACAGATCACGGGCTGGGTCAAGGAAAAGGCCCGCACCCCCGTCATCGTCAAGCTGACGCCGAATATCTCCGACATCCGCATGCCCGCACGCGCCGCCAAACGCGCCGGCGCCGACGCGCTCTCGGCCATCAACACCATCAACTCGATTACCAGCATCGACCTCGACACCTTCGTGCCGCGCCCCAACGTCGACGGCCTCAGCTCGCACGGCGGCTACTGCGGCCCCGCGGTGAGGCCCATCGCGCTGAACATGGTGCAGCAGGTGCTCGCCGATCCGCTTGCGGCGCTGCCGATGTCGGGCATCGGCGGAATCGCCAACTGGCGCGACGCGGTCGAGTTCATCCTGCTCGGCTGTGGCAACGTGCAGGTGTGCACCGCCGCAATGCACTACGGCTACCGCATCGTCGAAGACATGGCCGACGGCCTGCTCGCCTGGATGACGGACAAAGGATTCGAAGACATAGAAGCCTTCCGCGGCTTATCGCTGCCCAAAGTCCGCGAGTGGAAGAACCTCAATCTGAACTACCGCGTCGTCGCCAACATCCACGCCGGCCTCTGCATCGGCTGCCAGCTCTGCTACACCGCCTGCTGGGACGGCGCGCACCAGTGCATCCATCTCGACCGCGCCACCGGTGGCGCGGAGATTCCGCCGCGCGGCACCGACCCGCGCTACGCCCACGCCGAACCCAACCCGCACGGCATGCCCACGCCCGCGATGGTGCTCGGGCTCTCCGCCCAGCGCATCACCACCACACCCATCCCCAAGCTGGATTCCAGCGGTCCCGGCAGCCTTCCCTCCGTCACGCCGCTGGAGCGCATTCCCAGGGTGGATGAAGACGAGTGCGTCGGCTGCAACCTCTGCTCCCTCGTCTGCCCGGTCGACGGCTGCATCACGATGGACCGCATCGACACCGGGCTTCCGCCGCAAACCTGGGAAGAACGCACAGAAGCTCGTTCCTAAGGTGCACCATAAGCCGCAGCCTAAAATGATTGCGGGACACCCTGTTTTCTTGCCGATGTTTCAAGAGTGGTTTGCGATTTACTTCTATGTTGTCTTGCCTTTGTTTCTGAGATAGGTCCGGGCTTTAGCCCCTGGGAGTAAAGCGACTCACCTCTCGAAAGGCGGGGGAACCGGGAGTTTTTGCAAAAATCATTTGTTGATGTGGAGGGAGCGTATGAGTACGACTTTTGTTGAGACAAGTCCGGGAAGCGATGTGTGGTTCGGTACAGGGAACGTGTTCTATGACCTGGAACTCCCGGACGCTCACGAACGAACCACCAAAATGCGCCTTACGGTCGTCGTCGACCGAATTCTCAAAGCGAGCAAGTTGACGCGAAAGAGGGCAGTAACGCTTTTGGGGATCACACCGGAAGAACTGACTTCTTTACGCGGCTTTGAAATTGATGCGTTCACCGCAGAGCGCTTGATGCACTTTATCAACGCACTCCAGTATGACGTCTTAATCGAAATCCGCCCGGTCGTGGCTGCCAAGGCGGAAGGCACCGTCACAGTGTTCTCCGGGGCATGAGCCATATCGTTTTTGTAATCGCGGATCAAGGGCACGGCCTAAGCCGTGCCAAGTCAGTCAAAAAATCAGAATCGGCTTTAGCCGCTGGGACAATCCTTCTATGATCTCTGGACAGAACCCTCGAATGACCGAAGCTGCAAGGGAGCTGGCAAGCAGCTGCTACGGATACGGCTGCTGGAATGCCAGGTACTGGTTTATCGGGCCAGAGCAAGGCCTTTCTAGGCATGAGAACGGCGCTGAGCTTGAAGTGCGGCTCAATGCCTTCCGCAAGACGGCCATCGACGGACTCAGCGATAGCAAGGCCTTCCACGAACTGGTGCCTGGAAGCGACTGGCACACAACCGAAAGGCCTACCCTCCAGCCGACCTGGAGATACCTCATTCTCCTGCTGGCGGCATTCAAAGGCGCCGGTGAAGATGCTGACAGCCGTCGCCTCTACCAAGCTAAACATTGGGGACGCTCCGACGGTGAAACGTGCCTCATCGAACTTTCCGGGATCCCAGCGCGCAGCCTGCGTACCGAGGTGGATCGCGAGTCGTTCCGGCCCGCAAGGATGAGGTTCATACACGAGAAGATGGAACGGTGGAAACCTGCGTTCGTCGTAATTTATGGAAAGAGCCAATGGCAACACTGGAGAGCATTCTGGAAGACGAACGATGTCCCCTTTCAAGAAGACGATGGCCTTGTCAAACTTGGCTTCACGACTATCGTCTTCGCCAATCAGCCGACAGCATTCGGCTCGAGGAACGAGTACTGGCAAAACCTTGGGCGAAAGCTGCGTGCAATACTGCCTCAGCCCGCGATAAGGTGACCCTTCCATGACCACCCTCATCCAAAACGGCACAGTCCTCAACGCCGACTCCACCACCCGCGCCGACGTCCTCATCGACGGCGAAACCATCCTCGCCGTAGCTGCGAACATCCCGGCTGCGAATCATCAGGTCATCGACGCAACCAACCTCCTCGTCATGCCCGGAGGCATCGACGTCCACACCCACCTCGACATGCCCTTCGGCGGAACGGTATCGGCGGACGATTACTTCACCGGCACCCGCGCCGCGGCCGTCGGAGGCACCACCACCGTCATCGACTTCGCCCTCCAGGCGCGCGGCCACACCATGCGCGAGGCGCTCGAAATCTGGCGCGCCAAGGCCGCCGGCAAAGCCTGCATCGACTACTCGCTCCACATGGCCGTCACCGACCTCGGCCCCAACAACCAGAACCTCGCCGAACTCGACCAAATGGTCGCCGAGGGCATCCCGTCCTTCAAGCTCTTCATGGCCTACCCCAGCGTCCTCATGATCGACGACGGCCTGATGTTCAAAGTCATGGAGCGGGCGGCTGCGCTCGATGCCCTGTGCTTGATTCATGCCGAAAACGGCAGCGTCATCGACATCGTCGTCTCCGAATTCCTCGCTCGCGGCGAAACCGCCCCGCATTTCCACGCGCTCAGCCGCTCGCCCCTCGCGGAGGCCGAAGCCACCCACCGGGCGATTGCCATCGCGGAGATGGCCGGTGCGAGCGTGTACATCGTGCACCTCTCGAACGCCGACGCGCTGCTCGCCCTGCACCACGCCAGGCAGAAAGGCCTTCGCGCCCTCGCCGAAACCTGCCCGCAATACCTCGTGCTCTCGCTCGAGGACCAGATGCCCGGCCGCTCCTGGGACGAAGCCAAATACGTCTTCACCCCGCCCCTGCGCGAGAAGAAAAACCAGGCCCCGCTCTGGCAGGCGCTCGCGTCCGGCGAACTCTCCGTCGTCTCGACCGATCACTGCCCGTTCCGCTTTTCGGATCAGAAGTCTCTAGGAAAAGAAGACTTCTCCAAAATCCCCAACGGTGGCCCCGGCATCGAAAACCGCCTTCAGATCCTCTGGCATTACGGCGTGAACTCCGGCATCCTCACCCCGCAGCAGTTCGTCGCGCTCGCCTCCGCCGAGCCCGCCCGCATCTTCGGCATGCCCACCAAAGGCGCCATCGCTCCCGGCAAAGACGCCGACATCCTGCTCTGGGATCCGGCCGCCGACTACACCATCACCGCCGCCACGCAATCCATGGCCACCGACTACAACATGTTCGAAGGCTGGCAGGTGCGCGGCAACGCCAAGCACGTCTTCTCACGCGGCCTGCAGGTGGTCGCGGACGCGAAATTCATCGGCAACCCCAATCATGGACGCTTTCTCAAACGCCAGGCTAACGCCGGAGGCTTCGCTTGATGCTCACGCCCGCGACCCACACCGCCGCCTCCAGCCTCAGCAACGACGACCTCGCCCCCACCACCGCCGCGCACCGCACCTGGGGCACCTACAACTACATCGCCCTGTGGTTCTCCATGTCGATGGAGATCACCACCTACATGCTCGCCTCGTCGCTCATCGCCGGCGGCATGAACTGGCTGCAGGCCGTCGCCACCATCCTGCTCGGCAACCTTATCGTGCTCGTCCCCATGCTGCTCAACGCCCACGCCGGCGCCAGGTACGGCATCCCGTTTCCGGTCTTCGTCCGCGCCAGCTTCGGCACGCGCGGTGCGCAAGTCCCGGCGATGCTGCGCGCGATCGTAGCCTGCGGCTGGTTCGGTATCCAGTCCTGGCTCGGTGGCCAGGCCATCGCCGCCATGATCGCCGTCCTCTGGCCGCCAACCGCGGGTTCGCCCACGATTCTGTGGGCTAGTTTCCTGGCCTTCTGGCTTCTCAACATGGCCGTCGTCTGGAACGGCGTCGAATCAATCCGCTTCCTGCAGGGCTTCTCCGCGCCGTTTATGCTCGTCATGTCGCTCGCACTGCTGGCATACATGCACCACAAGGCCGGCGGCTTCGGCCCCATGCTGGCCGCGCCTTCGCACTTCACCTCCACCGCCGGCTTCCTGCACTTCTTCTTCCCGTCGCTGACCGCCATGGTCGGCTACTGGGCGACGCTCTCGCTCAACATTCCCGACTTCACCCGCTACTCCAAATCGCAGGAGTCGCAGATCGTCGGCCAGGCCTTTGGTCTTCCCGTCGCCATGACCCTCTACAGCTTCATCGGCATCGCCTGCACCTCGGCCTCCATCGCCATCTTCGGCACCGCCATCTGGTCGCCCATCGAGCTCATCGGCCGCTTCCACCAGCCTGTCGTCGCCTTCATCGCGCTCATCGCCCTGCTCGTCGCCACGCTCAATGTCAACATCGGAGCCAATGTCGTCTCGCCCTCGAACGACTTCTCCAACCTCGCTCCGCGCCTCATCAGCTTTCGCACCGGAGGCCTCATCACCGGCTTCCTCGGCCTCGCCATGATGCCCTGGAAGCTGATGGCAACCTTCGGCTCCTACGTCTTCGGCTGGCTCGTCGGCTACTCCGGCTTGCTCGGCCCGGTCGCGGGCATCATGGTCGCGGACTATTTTCTCATCCGCCGCACCCGCCTCGACCTCTACTCGCTCTATCACCGCGGGGGCCCGTACGAGTACACCCGCGGCATCAATCCACGCGCGCTCATCGCCCTCGCCGCCGGTGTCTTCGCGGCGCTGATCGGCCTCGCGGTTCCCACTCTGCGCTTCCTCTACGACTACGCCTGGTTCGTCGGCTTCTTCCTCGCCGCCGCGCTCTACTTCGGCCTGATGCTCACCGCCCCGCAGACCGGCAGCCTGCCATCTGAACCGTGCAGCGACTCCGCCATGCCCGGCGCCGTCGCGCCCCCATACTGAGATCACACCCTCCCGCAACGATCTCCCGGTGCGAAACCGGTGCGAAACCGGTGCGAAAATAGATCGTTCCCGGAGACCCGTTCATGTCCGCATCCGCCGCGCCGGAATCTCCCGCGCCCTTCGCCCACTGGATGCTGCGCGAGATCCACCAGCAGCCCGAGACCCTCGCCGCCACGCTGGACCGCTACGTCGACGGCAGCAGCTTCCGCGACTCCGTCTGCCAGCCCATCCGCGACTGGCTCCGTGCCGCCCGCGGAGAGATCGTGCTCGCCGCCAGCGGCTCCAGCCGCCACGCCGGCCTGGTCGCCGAGCTCATGATCGAAGACCTCAGCGGCATCGCCGTCGACGTCGAGTACGCCAGCGAATATTGCTGCCGCTCCGGGCACGCACTCAAGAACGCCATCGTCATGGTCGTCTCCCAATCCGGTGAAACCGCCGACACCCTCGCCGCTCTGCGCAAGGCCCGCGCCGCCGGCCATCTCACCCTCGCCCTCACCAACGCTGCCAGCTCCACCATGGCGCATGAGGCCACCGTCTCCTTTCCGACGGAGGCCGGCCGCGAACGCGCCATCCCCGCCACCAAAAGCTTTACCGCTCAACTGCTCAATCTCTACCTGCTCTCACTGCTCGCGGCCGAAATCCAACAGACCCTCACCTCCGCGGAGATCGGCACCCGCCTCGCGCAACTCCAGCATCTTCCAACGCAGATAGCCGCCCAGCTCCCCGCCTGGGAGCACGCCATGAGCCCCATCGCCCACCGCTTCCACAACGCCGCGAGCTTTCTCTTCCTCGGCCGCGGCGTGCACTACGCCATCGCCCGCGAAGGCGCGCTCAAGCTCAAGGAGTCCGCCTACCTCCACGCCGAAGGCTACCCCAGCGGTGAGCTCAAGCACGGCCCCAACGCCCTCGTCGGCGACCGCATCCCGCTGGTCATGCTCGCCACCGTCGACCGCTCCGACCCCGCCTCACGCGAACGCTACGACAAGGTCCTGCAGCTCCTCCGCGACATGCGCGCGCAGCACGCCACCATCTTCGCCATTGCCAGCACCGGCGACCGCGAGGTCGCCGCCCTCGCCACCTGCACCATCTTCGTGGACCACCTGCCCGAGCTTCTGCTGCCGATCGCCGAGGTCATCCCGCTCCAGCTCTTCGCCTACTTCATGGCCATCCACAACGGCATCGATGTCGACCATCCACGCAACCTCACCAAGGCAGTGCTCACCGAGTAGGCCCGCGCAATCCGCTCCCGCTTCCATCACCGCGGGCTTTGTTCGTGACACCAAGTCCGTCCCCGGCGCAGCCGGCCCGCACTTTTTCATCTTGTAATCTTGCTCTTCATCCTGTAACAAAGAGCTACCAGTAGACAAACAGCGGTGCAGGCTCGGCCCCTCACAGGGCAGAGTTCCCGCTCATACTTCCGCGCCGTTCCAACCGGTCGCTCGGCCCTGCTTTATTTTTCGGAGGAAGAATGACGCTTCGTCGCACCTCGTCCGCTCTGTGCTTTGCCCTCCCCGTCTTTGCCGCTGTCACCTCCCTCGCAGCCGGCCCCGCCTACGCCCAGACCACCAGCGGAGAAATCATCGGCGTGGTCACCGATCCCACCTCTGCGCTCATCCCCGGCGTCCGCATCACGGTCCGCAATACCGAGACCAACGTGGTCAGCACCGCCGTCACCGGGAAGAGCGGTTCCTTTGAAGTCCTGCAACTGCCCATCGGCAGCTATACCGTCACCGCGGAAAAAGACGGCTTCACCCCCACCACCACGCCGCCCTACCAGATCGAGATCAACCAGGTCCGCCGCGTCGACTTCAAGCTCCCCTTGCTCGGCCAGAACCAGACCGTCGAAGTCACCATCAACAGCTCCGCCGTCGATACCGTCAGCGCCACCGTCGGCGGTTCTGTCACCGAGCGCCCGCTGGTCGACCTGCCCTTGAACGGCCGGAACGTCCTCGACCTGGCCTCGCTCCAGCCCGGCGTGGTCAACAATGCGCAGCAGCCCGGCAACGGCAGCGCCGGCACCGTCTCCATCGCCGGCGGACGCACCGACTCCGTCACCTATCTGCTCGATGGCGGCAACAACACCAGCCTGCTCAACAACCAGGTCGTCTTCACTCCGAATCCAGACGCCGTTGAGGAGTACCGCATCCTCGAAAATAACTATGCCGCCGAGTATGGACGCAATGGCGGCGGCGTCATCTCCGTCGTCAGCAAATCGGGCACCGACAAGTACCACGGCTCCGTCTTCGAGTTCGCCCGCAACCGCTACTTCAACGCCAACGACTTCTTCACCAAACGCGCCGGCGCACCCAAGAACGACCTCAAGCGCCACCAGTTCGGTGGCACCTTCGGCGGCGAACTCTTCATCCCCAGGCTCCTGCCGCGCAAGGACAAGTACTTCTACTTTTTCTCCTACGAAGGACAGCGCCAGACCGAGTCCGACAGCATCGGATCGCAGCAGGTCGCCACCACCGCTGAGGTCCAGAACGGAGACTTCTCCGGCGCCGACCCCGGCACCGTCTCAGCCGTCGCCGCCTTTCTCCAGGCCAACCCCTACTTCCAGGCCGACCCGGTGAAGGCAGCCGCGGGCATCATGGATCCCACCAAGTTCGATCCCGTCGCCCAGAAGTACATCGCCGCAGGCATCTTCCCCTACTCCAATAGCGGATTCGTCTTCAGCACCGCGCCCATCAAGAATAACTTCGATCAGTACAACGCCAAGTTCGACTTCATCCTCACCGACAAGGACCACCTCTCGGTCTCGGCCGCAAGAAACAAAAATCCCAACTCCAGCCCCTTCGCCGGCGGAGATACCACCGCCTTCCCGGTCCAGAACGACACCCTCGCCTACATCCTCAATATCGACGAAACCCATCAATTCGGCCCCAACATCCTCAACGATGCCCGCGTGGTGGCGCAGCGGCTCAACACCACCCAGGCCTTCCCCCTCGAGACCCTGCCCACCCCCGCCCAGCTTGGCATCGGCATCACGCCTGACCAGGCCACCGGGCCCACCATCCTCAGCTTTTACGATTCCGGCGCCAACTACGGCTTCAGCCCGCAGGGCCCCACCACCCTGATCAACAACACCTTCGCCTACACCGACGACCTCACCTATGTTCGCGGCCACCACAGCATGAAGGCCGGCATCTACTTCTCGCCCTACCAGAACAACACCAAGTACGACTTCTACGTCGACGGAGACTTCTCCTTCTATGGCTTGGGCGGAAGCGCCTCCGGCTTCGCCGAGTTCCTCGCCGGCGATCCCGACAACTATCTCCAGTTCGGCGCGGCACCCTCCAACATCCGCAGCAAGGCCACCGCGGCCTACGCCCAGGATCAATGGCAGGTCTTCAAGAACCTGAGCCTCACCTACGGCCTGCGCTACGAGTTCTCCACGCCCAAGTCCGATACGCAGGGCCGCTCCTTCTCGCTGGTTCCCGGCGCCCAGTCCACCCGCTTCGTCAATGCACCGCGTGGCCTGCTCTTCCCCGGAGATAAGGGCGCGCCCACCGGGGCCAACTTCCCGGTCAAGGATAACTTCGCTCCGCGCTTCGGTGTCGCCTACGATATCGGAGGCAAGGGCCGCACCGTCGTCCGCGCCGGCACCGGCCTCTTCTACGACATCCTCAAGGGCGAGGACAATCTCCAGTTCAATGGCCAGGCGCCATTCTTCGGCTACGAAAACCTCTACTTCACCCAGCCCACCGGCGCCACCGGGCCGCTCAACTATTACGAGGATCCCTTCGCCGCCACCGGAACCGTCAACACCTTCCCCTCCAAGAAGCCTGCCCAGAACATCGACTTCGATGCCTCCGGCTTCCTGCCCTTCGGCGGCGGCGGAGTCTTCTTCGTCGACCCGCACCTGCGCACGCCCTACACCATCCAGTTCAACGGCGGCATTCAGCAGGCGATCGGCAATGGAATTGTCGCCGAGGTAGCCTACGTCGGCAGCGTCTCACGCAAGTACACCGCGCTGATCGACAGCAATCCCTTCATCCTCGGCACCACCAACCGCGTCTACGAGGAGGAGAACGGAAATCCCGTGGGCAGCCTCGGCGATCCCGGCTACAACTATCTCGAAACCTTCAAGAACATCACCAACGAGAACTACAACAGCCTCCAGGCCAGCCTGCGCAAGCCGCCCACCCACACCGCCTACATCGGCACCACCTACTTCCAGCTCTCCTATACCTTCAGCAAGAACATGGACAATGTCTCCGGCTTCCGCCAGAGAAACTCGGTCGTCCCGTCCTACAACCCAAGCCTCTTCTACGCCGTCTCCGATACCAACGTCCCCCACCGCATTGTGCTCTCCGGCGGCTGGGATCTGCCTTTCGACGAGTACTTCAAGTCCGCGCCCAAGGCCATCACCAAGGGCTGGAGCCTCTCGCCCATCGCCTCCTATCAGAGCGGCTTCCCGCTCGATATCTTCAACAATCTGCAACAGAGCTTCAGTAACCCCGGTCCGACCGGGGCCGGCGACCAGGAGCTGGTGCGCGTCAACTTGGTCGTCCCGAAGGTGCAGAAGCTCAATCCTTATTCCTCCGTCGCCGCCGATGGCGGGGCCCCGTACCTGGTTCCAGGTAACTTCAGCACGAACGTCACCTCGGGCTACGGAACCCTCCCCCGCAACTCCTTCTATGGCCCATCCCGGACCAACGTGGATATGTCGGTCATCAAGGAGACCACCCTCCACGGAGGCGATCATCCTGTCCGCTTCCAGTTCCGCGGCGATTTCTTTAATCTCTTCAACATCACCCAATTCCAGTCGCCCAACACCAATCCCTTCGCCAGCAACTTCGGCGAAATCACCCAGACCTACACCGACACCTTCCGCATCATCCAACTCGCCGCCAAGCTCCAGTTCTAGCATTCACTTGCTGTCCGTGCCTCAGTCTCCTCTGCGGCACGGACAGCCAAACCTCTGCCTTGCCTCCAGTTGAGCTCGTGCTGCAGTTCGCCCGGTGGTCGTCCCCGGCAGACTCTCAACCGAATCGGTCGAAACATATCTCCCGAAGTCCGCAATTCTCCTCGCCTTCTGTGCTGGCGCCAGCCGCAGGAAATAAGTGGATGCCCCAAAAATGGTGCAAGCCTCAAGCCTCTTTTTGCACCCTTTGAACCAAAGCTAAGTGCCTTCGATTGAAGAATCTAGGTAAGGATGGACCAGGGGGAGGGGTGCCTCCTCGAGCTGGCCTCGCAGTCTCTCCAGATCGCGCCATCTGGTGATCTGCTCTAAACTGGCTTGTGCCTCCTATTTTGAATGCGCAGGGTGTTTCGAAGCGGTTCAGTGCGGTGCCGCTGTTCGACGAAATCTCGTTCGTCGTCTCGGACGGCGACCGCATCGGCCTGATCGGTCCCAACGGCGCCGGCAAGTCGACGCTGCTCAAGGTGCTCGCCGGAGAAGAAGACCCCGACGCCGGCGACGTCTCCACCCGAAAGCGTGCGCGCATCGGCTATGTGCGCCAGGAGTCTGCCTTCCCGCCCGGCATGACCGTCCGTGACGTGCTCGAACGCGCCCTCGAAGCCGGCGGCGTGCCGGAAGCGGAGCGCGAAGGCCGTCTGCGCGAAACCGGCGGACGCGTCGGCTTTCCCGACGTCGCCGCCGAGGCCGCGACCCTCAGCGGAGGATGGCGCAAGCGCCTCGCCATCGCCGAGGCCATGGTGACCGGGCCCGACGTCCTGCTGCTCGACGAGCCCACCAACCATCTCGACCTCGCCGGCATCGCCTGGCTCGAAGAGACCCTGGCCGCCGCCCCCTTCGCCTGCGTCCTGGTCAGCCACGACCGCTACTTCCTCGAAAATGTTGCCACCGAGATCGTGGAGTTGAACCGCGTCTATGCCGATGGCCTGCTGCGCGTCAAAGGTGCCTACACCCGATTCCTGGAAGGCAAAGCCCAATATCTCGAAGCCCAGTCCAAGCTGCAGGATGCGCTCAAGAACCGCGTCAAGATCGAGACTGAGTGGCTGCGCCGCGGGCCCAAGGCGCGCACCATCAAGTCCAAGGCCCGTATCGATTCCGCCAACGACCTCATCGGCCAGTTGAAGGAGGTGAACCAGCGCACCCAGACCGCGTCCGCGGGAATCGACTTCTCCGCCACCGAGCGCCAGACCAAACGCCTGGTCGAGTTCGACCACGTCCAGTGCGTCCTGGGCGAAGGCGCGACCGCCCGCACCATCCTCGAAGACCTCAGCTTCCTCATCACCAACGGCGTGCGCGTCGGTCTCGTCGGACCCAACGGCAGCGGCAAGACTACCCTGCTGCGCCTTCTGACCGAAGAGCTTGCGCCCACCCGCGGCGAGATCAAGAAGGCGGCGTTCCTCAAGACCGTGTACTTCTCGCAGACCCGCGAACTGGACGAGCAGGTCACCTTGCGCCGCGCGCTCGCTCCCGACTCGGACTCGGTCGTCTATCAAGGCAGAGTCGTCCACGTCGCCAGCTACGCGGCCAAGTTCCTGTTCACCAGCGAGCAGCTCAACCAGCCCGTCGAACGGCTGAGCGGAGGCGAACGCGCCCGCGTCCTGATCGCCAAGCTGATGCTCGAGCCGGCCGACCTGCTGCTGCTCGATGAGCCCACCAACGATCTCGACATCCAGACGCTCGAGATCCTCGAAGAGAGCCTGTTGGAATACACCGGCGCGCTGGTGCTGGTCACCCACGATCGCTTTATGCTCGACCGCGTCTCGACCGTCGTGCTTGGCCTGGATGGAAAGGGTGGCGCGGAACGCTTCGGCGACTACTCGCAGTGGGAGCAGTGGGCACGCCGCCCGGACCCCGGCGCCAGGTCTCTCGGCGTGCCAGATCGGGAAGAGGCGAACGTCGCCCCCACCCTGAACGAAAAAGCCGGAGGCAAGAAGAAGCTCTCTTATATGGAGGCGCGCGAATACGCTACCATCGAGGCCAAGGTGGAGGCAGCGGAAGACCGCCTGAACGCGGCGCGGGACGTGCTCGATGACCCCAGCGTCGCGACCAACGCGGAAGCCCTCACCAAGGCGCTCCACGAGATGGAAGTTGCCCAGGCAGAGGCCGACGAACTCTACATGCGCTGGGCGGAGCTGACCGAGAAGGCCGGCTAGCCCATGTCCGCTGAAAGTCCGCCTACTTCGCCTTGTTCGGAGTGTGCGGGTGGCTGCCCAGATCGTGGCGCGACTCTTCCGGCATGTCAACCTTGAAGTGCTTCGCTGCGGCTTTCAGGTTGGTGAAGGCAAGGGCGCGATCGGCGTCCGGCACGTCCTTCACCTGGTCGAAGCGGGCGATGGCGTTGCGCACATGCGAGGCATCGGTCATCGGCTCCTTGCGCTGCTTGGGGAAGGCGAATGCGGACTCCGGCAGGTTCTTCTGATTGGCGCGGGCGGAGCTTTCGCCTTCATGCGGTCTCCAGGTGGCTTTCATTCTGCATTCTCCTCAGCGATTTGGATGACACCGCGTGCGTAGCCTGTTGCCATCGGTCATTTATGCTTGCCGAATGACAAACAACATGGCGTTCGTGCCTGCCTCGTTGCTGCTGGCTTGTGGGTTCGGATGTACCGCAGCGCTTAGCCAGCAGGAACCGGTGAAGCCCGTCACCGTCCTCAAGGCGGCTCGCATGCTCGATGTCGAGTCGGGCCGCGTGGTCTCGCCCGGGCTGGTGGTGGTCACGGGCAACCGCATCACCGCGGTCGGCGGAGCACCGCCCTCGCCGGCCGCGACCGCGGCCCAGGTGATCGATCTCGGCGACACCACGCTGATGCCCGGCATGATCGACGCCCATGTGCATCTCTTCCTCCACCCCGGCGCCGAAGACCTGCAGACCGTCGAGGAGAGCGTGCCGCAGCGCACCCTGATTGCGATGGATGCGGCGCGGCTCGACCTGATGGGAGGTTTCACCGCCGAGCGCGACATGGGCACGGAAGGCGCCGGTTCGGCAGACACCGCGGTCCGTGAGGCTATCCGCTCCGGCCTGTTTCCCGGGCCCCGCATGCGCATGAGCGGCAACGCCATCGACATCCTCGGCGGCCACGAGGACGCGAACCGCTTCAACCCCGCGCAGCACGTCCTCTCGAACGCCGACTACGCCAACTCCGCCGAGCAGATCGTCGCCGTCATCCGCGAGCAGCGCAAGCAAGGCGCGGACTTCACCAAGGTCTACGAAACCGGCCCCGACACCTTCTACGGTGGAGTCTTCAAGACGCCGTATCAATACACCGTGGCCGAGCTGCAGGCGGCGGTTGCCGAGGCGGCGCGCTTCGGCGGTGGCCCAGGCCACGGCGTGGCGGTGCATGCCACCGGCGAGCCCGGCACCGGCTTTGCCGTCGCGGCCGGCGTGGCTTCGGTCGACCACGCCTACCAGTTGAGCGACGCCACCATGCAGGCGATGAAGCAGAAGGGAATCTTCGCGGTCCCGACCTTTGCCATCGCGGAGTACTTCGCCGATCACGCCACGTCGCCAGCCGTGGCCGGGCGCGAGCGCGCGGAACTTGCCTACCACGCAGCCGAGTTCAAGAAGCAGCTTGCCGCCGGCGTTCCCATGGCCGTCGGCAGCGATGTTGGCCCGTTCCCCCACGGCACCCAGGCGCGTGAGCTGGAGCTGATGGTGAAGTACGGCATGTCGCCCGCGGAATGCCTGCGCGCCGACCTGCTGAACGGCGCGAAGCTTCTGGGCTGGGACGGCCAGATCGGCGAGTTGAAACCCGGCTACTATGCCGATGTGATCGCCGTCCAGGGCGACCCGCTGCAGAATATTTCAGCCGTCACGCGCGTCGCCTTCGTCATGAAGGATGGCGTGGTCTACAAACACTGAAGCAGGAGATTCGGACCGCAAGGAGAGCACCATGATCGCGCCAAGGAGACACTTCTCCGCCGCGGTGACAATGTTCTTTGTCGCTCCGCTCGTGGCAGAGTATCTGCTCGGAGATCTGCCGCTCAAGATGCTGCCGGCACTGCTCGTCCTGGCGCCGGCATACGGCGGCGCCGCGCTGCTGATTCGCGAGACGGCGCGGCGCACGGGCCGTGGCTGGCCCACGATGCTGATCCTCGGTGCGGCGTACACGTTGATCGCTGAAGGCCTGGTGACGCAGTCGCTCTTCAACCACGACTATCTGAACATGCACATGCACCTGCTTGACCACGCCTATCTTCCGGCTCTGGGCACCGGAGCCTGGTGGACATTGTTCATGTTCAACCTGCACACGTTCTGGAGCATGGGCGTCTCGATCGTGCTGGTCGAGGCGCTGTTTCCTGCAGGGGCGGAGACGCCGTGGCTGGGGCTGGCTGGCGACTTCATGGTCGCTCTCGTGTTCGTGCTGGGTTCAGCCGCAAACTTCCTCATCGAGCTCAAGCAGAACCGGTTCATGGCGTCGCATGCGCAGCTTCTCAGCGCAGGCGCGCTCAGCGTCCTGTTGATCGTCACCGCATTCCTCCTTCCGGCACAGCCTCTGATCCGGAGAGATTGCCCGCGCATCGCTGGTGGCATTTTGCCGAACCCCTGGGTCGCCGGAGCCGCTGCCTTGATGCTGGGCCTGGGTGTTCTGTATACACCGCCGGGCTGGGGCTGGGCTGCAGTGGGTGCGTTGCTCGCGCTCGACGCCGCCTTTCTCGTGCTGGTCACGTTTTCTGCCCGGCAAACCGGATGGAGCGCGCTGCATACCCTCAGCCTGGGAGCCGGCGGAGCGCTGGCTTACGGCCTGCACGCGTTCACCGCGAAGCCGCTGCTCGGCGGGCTGGTGGGGATGCGCATCAGCAATACGGTGATGCTCGCCGCCGCGGTTTTGCTGATTGGTGTGGGCGCGAGGCGCGTGATCTCCCATCAGTCGCAGCGCGAGCTTTGACGATTTAGAAGGAGGCCGGCTGTCGCTGACTTGGTAGAACGGTCTACTCGCTGGCTTTGGGTCGCGCATCTGGATCGTGCATCTGGATCGCAGACTTTGGGTCGCGGAGTGACAGTGTAGGCATTTGCCGCTATAGTAGCGGTCGCTGGGATAGACCGCGGCTTTCCGGCCGCGAGCTTTTGATGTTCATCATCCCCGGTCGAGCAGGGAATTCGCGAAGTTGTCTTGCCCGAGCGCCGAGCGTCGGCTGCGCCCGCACCTGGCGGCCAAACGGTACCTCGTGATTTCGGCCCTTCCACCCAGGCCACAGCAATCCAAACGGTCCACTTCGACGTATCGAATTCGACGCTGTGTCAGCGTTCCTCCCCAGCTTTCCGACGGGCCCTCTGCCGAGCACATCACCCTCAGGAGCTTTCGCCCATGGCGCTCGATCGCAGCCTTCCCGGCATCCAGAATCTCAGGCACCTCGTGGTCCTCATGATGGAGAACCGCTCCTTCGACCACATGCTGGGCAGCCTGAAGGCGAAGAACGACGCCATCGACGGACTTACCGGGAAGGAATCGAATCCCGACACCACCGGCGCCGTTGTCACGGTGCAGCCGCTGGCCGAGTACCAGAGCCAGCTCGATCCGGACCCCAACCATCACTTCGCCGCGGTCAACCTGCAGATCTTCAACGATCCCCAGAAAGGGCCGCCGCTGCCGCCCACCATGCAGGGCTTCGTCAAGAGCTACTTCAATCAGCAGCAGAACACCAGGCACTCGGCGGACATCCTCTACTACTTCACCGCCGACAAGCTTCCCGTGCTCACCACGCTGGCAACGGAGTTCGCCGTCTTCAACCGCTGGTTCGCCTCCATCCCCGGCCCCACCATCTGCAACCGAGCCTTCGCGCACTACGGCACCTCGTTCGGCCAGGTGAGCATGGACGTCTTCTACGAGGGCAAGCAGTACAAGGCTATCTATGACCGCATGCTCGCCGCGCAGCACACCTGCAAGCTCTTCTACTATGACGAGGCCAGCTCCACCATGGAGGTTGTCAATCTGCTGCAGAACGAGCCCGCCGTCTTCGGAACCTTCGAGGACTTCCTGACCGCCTGCAAGAAAGACGCGCTCCCTGACTACTGCTTCATCGAGCCCAACTACACCGACCACGACTCACCCGACGGTGATGGCGAGGTGATCGCGTGCGATCAGCATCCCGACCACGACGTTCGCGCCGGCGAGCAGTTCATCGCTACCGTCTACAACGCTATCCGCCAGAATCCGAAGCTCTGGCCCAACACCGCGCTGCTCATCGTCTACGACGAGCACGGCGGCATTTACGATCACGTGCCCCCGCCCGCCTGCATGCCCGACGGCTTTGTCGCTCAGCCTTCGGAGACCGGCACGCTCGATCCTTTCCACTTCGACCGGCTCGGGGTGCGTGTGCCCGCCGTGCTGGTGTCGCCCTGGGTCGCCCGCGGCACGGTCATCAACGACACCTTCGAGCACGCCTGCATCCCGGCCACGGTCACCGACTTCTTCCTCGGAGACTACCCCAATCGTTCTCCGCGCGAGGCTGCCGCCAACACGTTCCTGGGCCATCTCACGCTGCCGGCCATTCGCCCCGAGGATGACTGTCCCAGCTTCGCCATCCAGTCCAGCTGAGGGCCCTATTTCGTAAACCGGAGGCCCACCTTGGAACCCATCGTCGTCCCCGCACCGCCAAAATCCGCCTTCAACAAGCAGCGCCGCATCTCCGACCTCCTGCTCGGCCAACTCCGCCATTTCCAGCACGTGGAAGAGAAGAACGGCATCCACATCGACCCGGCCCTGGCACGCGACATCCATACCGAGGCAGGTGCCGCACGCTACATCGCCGAGATCACCCGTGCCATCCGCGCGCAGTCGCCCGCGGCTCAGCCGTCCGGCATCGCGCTGGTGCCGGGCCGGGCAGCGACGCCGCCCGAAGCTCACGGCCTCAGCATCGCCGCCGCCGCAGCATCTCACGCCGCCGCCCCCACCAGTGCACCCGATCCAGCACCAGCCAGGGAAAAGCCGTGAGCGCCCGCAGCCTGTTGCTTGCGCTGCTGCTCTGCGCGGTCCCACCGGTCTGGTCCCAAACCGCGCCGGCCGGCGGCGGCAACGAGTCCCGCCTCCACTCAGACTTCCGGCGCGAATGGCTCGAGCTCCACCCCTGCCGGGAAGAGGTGGTCAAGCCCTGCAACTCGTTCAGCTTCTCCAACCTGGCGGGCGACGCCCAGACCCTGGTCACCGGACAGCCGCTGCACGTCGCGCTCGGCAGCCTCGCGCCGCAGAACGGCTTCGCCGCCGGCCTCGCCTTTGTCGAACACAAGGACTTCGCCGATGAGTGGCGCGTCACCTTCAACACCGACGCCGTCGCCACCGGCAACCGCTCCTGGCGCGCCGGAGCCTACCTCAAAGCCTTTCGCCTCGGTGGCGGCAATATCGTCGTCGTCAACGGCCCAGGCAAGCCGCAGCCGCCCTTCTTCCATGTCGCCCCGCTCTTCAACCTCTATGCGGAGACCACGTCGCTCAATAGCATCGACTACCACGGCCTCGGCCCCGATACCATCCCCGCCGCACAGACCGCCTTCGGGTTGACGGAGACCATCGCCGGCGGCGGAGCCATCGTTCCCCTTGGCCGCGCCGGAGTCTCGCTGTTCGCCGAGTTCAACGGCAGAATCCCCCAGCTCCGCCCCGACACCGTCGAGACTGTCCCGACCATCGCCAGCCTGTACACCGAGGCCACCGCCCCCGGACTGACCAGCCAGCCGGCGTTCCTCCAGCCCGGGATCGGTGTGCGGCTTCAGCCCACGCTGTTCGCGGAGCATCTGCGGCTGCACTACCTCGCCCAGTTCCAGGAGTTTGCCGCGCCCAGCAACTCCGGCTACAGCTTCCGGCGCTGGACCACCGATCTCGGCCACGAGTTTCCCCTGGACAAAAAGGTGCACCTCACTGCCGCCGACGCCCAGAACGGACCCGATTCCTGCACCCCCAACCCGGAGATTCACTGCCCATCGCCCACCCACGTCTCGAACGCCATCAATCATGAAGGTTCCATCGACGTCCGCCTGCTGCTGACCGGCTCGGCCGCCGATGCGCACAGCGTCGTGCCGTTTTATCTCGATCCCACCATCGGCGGCTCCGACCTCAATGGGCAACCACTCCTGCCCAGCTACCCGGATTACCGCTTCCGCGCGCCGAACCTCGTGCTGCTCAGCGAAACCATTGAACACGCCATACCCAAAGTTCCGCTCGGCATCTACTTCTCCGCAGATCAGGCCAAGGTGGCCCTGCGCCGCGACGATATCGACTTCAGCAATCTCCGGGAAAGCTACACCGTCGGCCTCACCGTCCATGCCGGGGGTTTACCGGCCGTCTACCTGCTCTTCGCCTGGGGCGGAAATGAAGGCCATCACAGCACCTTCAGCGTCAGCAACGTGCTGCTCGGCGCCTCGCCGCGGCCGTCGCTCTTCTAGCCAGGTCAGCCATTTACACAGCAGCCACAGCCAACGCCTCGTCCGTCACCGCTTCAGGCGTCGCGCCATCGTAGTTCAGGTTCGGGCCCAGCCACCGCTCCACCTCCGCCACGCTCATCCCTTTCCGTCGGCTATAGTCTTCCACCTGGTCTCGTCCAATCTTGCCCAGGCTGAAATACCGTGCCTGCGGATGTGCGAAGTAGAGCCCGCTCACGCTCGATCCCGGCCACATCGCGTAGGACTCCGTCAGCTTCATGCCGGTATGCGCCTCCACCCGCAACAGCTCCCAAAGCTGCCCCTTCTCGGTGTGATCCGGGCACGCCGGATATCCCGCCGCCGGACGAATCCCGCGATACTTTTCCTGGATCAGCTCTGCGGGGCTCCAGGTCTCGGCCCGTCCATAGCCCCACTCGTCCCGGACCTGCTTGTGCAGGCACTCGGCGAAGGCCTCGGCCAGCCTGTCCGCCAGCGCCTCCGCCATGATGGCGTTGTAGTCGTCGTGGTCGGCCCGGAACAGGTCGCACAGCGCCTTCAGCCCAATGCCGCTGGTCACCGCGAACGCTCCCAGGTGGTCCCGCAGCCCAGTCTCCCGCGGCGCGATAAAGTCAGCCAGCGACCGGCACGGCTCGCTGCCCTCGCGATGCGCCTGCTGCCGTAGAAAATGGAACCGCTCCCGCACCTCGCCGCGCGCCTCGTCGCAATACAACTCCACATCGTCGCCGACCGCGTTGGCCGGAAAAAAGCCGTACACCCCGCGCGCCGTCACCAGCTTGCGCGCGATCATGTCGTCGAGCAGCGCATTCCCATCCGCAAACAATTGCCGCGCATGCGAGCCCTGCTGGTCGTGGTCGAGAATCCGCGGATAAATGCCCTTCAGTCCCCAGGTATGAAAGAACGGCGTCCAGTCGATGAAGTCGCGCAGCGTCGCCAGCGGGAATTCGTCGAGCACACGCACCCCGGTAAACTCCGGCGCCGGCAGGTCCTCCCGCCGCCATTCGATCGGGGTCCGCCGCCTGCGCGCCTCGTCCAGCGGCACCAGCTTCAGCTTGGGCGCCGCGTGCGCCTTCCTCAGCGCCTCGTAGTCCGCCCGATGCTGCACCACGAACGCGTCCTTCCCCTCGTCGCTCAGCAGGCTGGTCGTCACCGGCACCGCGCGGCTCGCGTCCAGCACATGGACCACCGGATGGCTGTAATGCGGCGCAATCTTTACCGCCGTGTGCGCCCGGCTGGTGGTCGCCCCGCCTACCAGCAGCGGCAGCGTGAAGCCCTGGCGCTCCATCTCTTTCGCCACGTGCACCATCTCGTCCAGCGATGGCGTAATCAGCCCGCTCAGCCCGATCAGGTCCGCCTTCTCCGCCTTCGCGCGTTCCAGGATCTTCTCCGCCGGCACCATCACGCCCAGGTCGATCACCTCGTAGTTGTTGCAGGCCAGCACCACGCCGACAATATTCTTGCCGATATCGTGCACGTCCCCCTTCACCGTGGCCAGCACGATCTTGCCCTGCGCCTTCACCTCCTGGCCCGAAGCCAGCAGCGCCGCTTTCTCCGCCTCCATGTACGGCGTCAGGTGCGCCACCGCCTTCTTCATCACCCGCGCCGACTTCACCACCTGCGGCAGAAACATCTTGCCCGCGCCAAACAGATCGCCGACCACGCTCATGCCCGCCATCAGCGGGCCTTCAATCACCAGCAGCGGCCGCCCCAGCTTCACCCGCGCTTCTTCTGCATCCAGCTCGATGTAGCTGTCGATGCCCTTCACCAGCGCATGCGCCAGCCGCTCCTCCACCGTGCCGTTCCGCCACTCCTCCGTCTTCTTCTCGCTGACGGCCGAGCCCACGCCCTTCAGCTTTTCGCCGAACTCAACCAGCCGTTCCGTAGCATCCTGCCGCCGATTGAGCAGCACATCTTCAACCAATACCTTCAGCTCTGGATCAATCTCGTCGTAGAGTTCCAGCATCCCGGCGTTGACGATGCCCATGTCCATACCCGCCGCGATGGCGTGGTACAAGAAGGCCGAATGCATCGCCTCGCGCACCTTGTTGTTGCCGCGAAAGCTGAACGAGATGTTCGAAACCCCGCCGCTCACCTTGGCATGCGGCAGGTTGTGCTTGATCCAGCGTGTGGCCTCGATAAAGTCGACCGCGTAGTTGTTGTGCTCCTCCATGCCGGTGGCGACGGTCAGGATGCTCGGATCGAAGATGATGTCTTCCGGCGGAAACCCGACCTCGTCCACCAGGATCCGGTACGCCCGCTCGCAGATGCGGATCTTCTCCGCGTTTGTCGCCGCCTGGCCCTGCTCGTCGAACGCCATCACCACCACGGCGGCGCCATACTTCAGCACCTTTCGGGCGTTCCGGCGAAACATCTCCTCGCCTTCCTTCAACGAGATCGAGTTGACGATCCCTTTACCCTGCAGGCACTTCAGCCCGGCCTCGATCACCTCCCACTTGGAGGAATCGACCATGAACGGAACCCTTGCCACCTCGGGCTCGCTCGCCAGCAACTGCAGGTAGCGGGTCATCGCCGCCACCCCGTCGATCATCCCCTCATCCATGCAGATGTCGAGGATGTTCGCGCCGTTCTCCACCTGCTGCCGCGCCACGCTCACGGCTTCTTCGTACCTGCCCTCTTTCACCAGCCTGGCGAACTTCGGCGACCCCGCCACGTTCGTGCGCTCGCCGATGAGGATGTACACCCCCGGCTGCTGCGTGAAGGGCTGCGAGCCTGAAAGTCGCAGCGGCCTGCTCTCGACCCTGTCTTCCGGCATCACGCTCACGCTGCGACCTCGACTCGGCCCAGCACCCGCGGCGCAACCCCTTCAAGCGCCCGCGCAATGGCCGCGATGTGCTCCGGCGTATTACCGCAGCATCCCCCGGCAATGTTGATCAGCCCATCCTCCGCAAATCTGCCGAGAAAGCGCGCCATGTCCTCCGGTCCCAGGTCGAACCCGGTCTCCGACAGCGGATTCGGCAGCCCCGCGTTCGGATAGCACGAGATCGCGACGTCCGCCTTCTCCGCCAGCTCGCTCAAGAAGGGATACATCAGGTCGGGCCCCAGCGAGCAATTCAGACCGACCGACAGCGGCTTCACATGCTTCACCGCATTCCAGAAGGCCTCGGTCGTCTGGGCCGAGATCAGCGTTTCGCCCCCGCGTCCAACGGCCGCCGAAATCATCACCGGCAGCTCTTTGCCGTCTTCGTCGAACACCTCGCGAATTGCCACCAGCGCCGCCTTCGCGTTCAGCGAGTCGAAGATCGTCTCCACCAGCAGCAGGTCGCTGCCCCCGGCCATCAACCCCCGCACCTGCTCCCTGTACGCCGTCTTTACCTGGTCGAAGGTCACCACGCGGAAGCCCGGATCGTCGGCATCGGGCGAGTTCGAAAGCGACACCGTCAGCGGCCCGATCGCACCCGCCACGAACCGCTGCCGTCCCGTCGCGCTGCCCACGCGGTCCGCCCACTCCCGGCACTGCCGCGCCGACTGCTCATTGATCTCCCACGCCAGCGCGCTCAGCGCCGGGTCGTCGAGAATCTTCTGGTAGAACTCCGGATCCTTGCGTCCGCCATGCTCCCGCGGATCGTCCACAAAAAACTCGCTCTGTGTAATGCTGGTCGCGCCAAAGGTATTCGTCTCGATCAGGTCCGCGCCCGCCTCCAGAAAGCGGCGATGAATATCGCCGATCATCGCCGGCTGGGTCAGCGAGAACAGGTCCCCGTTGTTCAGCAGATCCTTCTTCGCACCCTTGAATCGTTCACCGCGAATGTCCGCCTCGGTCATGCCGTAGGTGCGGATCGTCGTGCCCATCGCGCCATCGATGATGGCGATGCGCTGTTCCAGAACCGTTTCAAGCGGATGGATGGGGGCCTTTGTCATGTCTCCTGCTCGTTTCTACGAGGCCGGCTCTTACCAGGCCGGTTCTTACAAGGTCAGGACGCTGGCATCAAGGACTTCGCCATCGTTCCGAACGGCGGTTCAAGCGCAATGGGTCGCCCCCTGATTATAACGAGCGGCCAGCGGGCGGATCGCGAAGCGGCTCGAAAGCTCTTCAACGCAGGCGAGCGAAGGAGTAGACTCTCGGCACCGGGAGGTGTTCATGCCCTGTCGCAAGGCTCTGGCCGTCCCTTTTCTCCTGTGCTGTTTGGTCGCCCATGGAAAAGACAAGAAAACCCTGCTGCCGCTGGATGTTCTTAGAGCGCAATCGGTCATCGTCATGGTCGATCCCGACGCAGGCGTAGACGCGCACGACCCGAATGCCAACTGAACCGCGGTGAAGGACGTGGAAAAGGCACTTGTGAAGTGGGGACGGCTCACGCCGGTTCCCGAAGGGTCGAGTGCTGACCTCATCATGGTCGTTCGCAAAGGCAGCGGCAAGGTGGTTCAGCCGACGATCGGAGGCACGCCCGTAAATAACGGCCCACCCATCATTGGCCAATCTGCGGGTTTGACAACCCAGGTTGCCGGTCGCATCGGGCGCACGCCGGTCAGCGCCCCGTCCGACCCTCAGTGGAGCGCTGCGGGGGGTGGTTTCCCGCCGAGCTCCTCAACCGGCTCCCCTCATCCGCAGGTGGAGGTCGCCTCCATGCAGGATGTCTTCGCTGTCTATCGCATGCGTCCAGATCCGCTGGACGCCCCGGCTGTCTGGCGCTATAGCGCGAAAAACGCGCTCGCTTCCCCTGATGTTCCGGCGGTCGAAGTCTTCCGGAAGCTGGTGGCGGAATCTGAGAAGCAGGCAGCAGGGAAGCCGTAGCTGCGCGCAAAGAGCCGGCACTGGAGCAAATATCCCGTGGGTGCGCGACGCGATTTCGATGCCGCGCATCGTCGTTGACGTTCGTCCCGCACGCTCCGCCAGCCGTACCGGTTCGAATCCTCGCGTCCCCTTGCCGCCGCGCTGTCTTTGCTGGAACCATGTTTCGTCCGAGGTCATTGCACAACTCTTGAGGCAAGATCAAATTGCGGTCTGACTACAAGTCGCGGCGAATGAATACTTTGCATACTTTCTGCCGGGGTGGAGGAGGAAGTCTACAACCTCCGCGCAAGGACACTGAAATTCACAACCCGAGGTGTCGATAACAGGTCCGCTCCCGAGCCCGCAGGCTGGACGAGGAGCCGCGAGGGAGACAAGGGCATGATTTCGATTCTTGGCATTCTGGTGGTCATCGGCGCCGTGATCGGCGGATTCCTGATGGAGAAGGGAAACCTCGGAGTCCTCATCCAGCCCGCCGAACTGGTCACCATCGGCGGTGCCGCCGTGGGCACCCTGGTTGCCGCCAATCCGATGTACATCCTCAAGGGCGTCTTTGCCAGCCTGCTCGGGGTCGTCAGCGGATCGCCCTACACCAAGCAGCGGTACCTCGAAACCCTGAAGATGATGTTTGATCTCTTCAGCAAGGCGCGCAAAGAAGGCTTCGTCGCCATCGAGTCCGATATCGAAAGCTCCGACCAGAGCCCCATCTTCTCCCAGTATCCCAAGTTCATGAAGGATCACCATGCCCGCGACTTCGTCTGCGACACCATGCGCATGGCCATCACCGGCGGCGTGCAGGCCTTCGATGTCGACCAGATGATGGAGCTCGACATGGACGTGCATCACCACAGCCTGGGCCTGCCTACCAGCGCCCTTTCGACCGTCGCCGATGCGCTGCCCGGCCTCGGCATCGTCGCCGCCGTGCTCGGCATCGTGATCACCATGGGCGCGCTGGGGGGCCCGCCTGAGGAGATTGGCCACAAGGTTGCCGCGGCGCTGGTCGGCACCTTTCTCGGCATCCTCATGTGCTACGGCGTCATCGGTCCACTGGCCTCCAGCATGACCAAGCGCAACGACGAAGAGCACTCCTACTACCACATCCTGCGCGTGGTTATGCTGGCTTTCATCAAGGGAACCTCGCCCATCCTTGCGGTCGAGCTCGCGCGCCGCGCCATTCCCGCACATATCCGGCCCAGCTTCGCCGAGGTCGAGAAGGCGTGCCGCGCCAAGGCAGAAGCTCCCGCGGCATAGCTCCGCCAGCCAGCGAATAGAACGGACACGGGGGAGAAGCCAGATGGAAGCGGAACAGCCGATCATCGTCATCAAGAAAAAGGGCGGGCACGGCGGCCACCACGGCGGCGCCTGGAAGGTCGCCTACGCCGACTTCGTCACCGCCATGATGTCCCTCTTCATCGTGCTGTGGCTGATGAGCTCCACGTCGAAGGAGACGCAGAAGGAAATCGCCGGCTACTTCCGTGACCCCAAAGGTGTCTCCGCCAAGCACGGAGCCAACCCCAAGCCCGATGACTCCAAGGAAGCAAAGCCGAAGAAGGAAGACCTGGCCCTGCTGAAGATGGATCTGCTGCAAGCCATCCACCAGATCAACGCGCTCGAAAAGCTGAAGAATCAGATTCAGATCACGGTCACCGAAGAAGGTTTGCGCATCGAGCTGCTGGAGGCGGAGCAGGGAACCTTCTTCGAAGTAGGCAGCGCCCAGCCGACGCCGGTGCTGGACGAACTGCTGAAGGTGCTTGCCGGCCAGTTGAAGGACCTCCCGAACAGCATCTCCATCGAGGGTCACACGGACTCGCGACCCTACCTGCAGCATGGGACTTACGGCAACTGGGAGCTTTCGACGGACCGCGCCAACGTAGCCCGGCGCGAGATGCAAAGCTACGGCATTCGCCTGAACCAGATCTCCCAGGTTCGCGGCTTTGCCGACCAGCGGCTGCACCTGCCGGACAAGCCTTATGATCCATCCAACCGCAGGGTCTCGCTGGTGGTGCAGAACCTTGGAGGCGACGTCCAGAACGACGCGATCGCGGATAAGGCTCCTGCGGCAGCCCAGCCGGCCAAGGCGGAAGGTCCCCATGCGGATGCGCCGAACGGCGCGGGCGCAGCCAGCCTCGCGATGAGCGCGATCACCGCCAAAGCTGGAGAAGCGGAAGTGGCGTCCTCAGCCGGAAAAGCCCGTTGAAGCCCTGAATAAACCCGATGGCAGATGATGCTGCCGGGCTAGACCTGGTAATCCTGCCGGATGCGTCTCACCTGTTGCACATGATGTCTCCCGTGGACCAGGTGAAACTTCCTCCATTGCTGTACGGAAAGCGGCCCCAGCACCAGGTGGCTTGCGGATCGACGGCTTCCGAAGAGCGCCTCGGCGCTCTGCGCAGCAGTATCCATCGCCACCAGGTCGTCTTTGATGCGGCGGGTCAATTCCGCTCCATCGCGCAGCGATGTGGGACGCATCGGCGGTGCCACCTCTGCCGGAGCCAGCCGTCCGCGGGGAAAGCGGCCGAGTGTGATGACTACGAGCTGTCCTGCGCGCTGCTGGAGCGACGGCGACGCCCTGGTGGCCGATCCTTTGTCGACGCGGGTCTGCAGCACCGCCGCGGTGCTCCGGTAGCTGAGCAGCAGGTGCTCGACAATCTGCTGGATACTCCACTTCTCGGGGTTCAGCCTGGGCGTAAGCTGGGTCTGTCGCGCGTCGAGTCCACTCAACACCACGGCTAGCGCCGAGTCGAGCTGCTCCAGGATTTCATGCATGCAGGGAAGACTACGCCTTGCGGTGCCGGCGGGTAAAGCGGGGTCGTGACTCTACTTTGCGGCCCGAGTTGCGCCCAGATCATCAAGGCCGCGCTCCGCCTGCCTGGCATACTTGCCGTCCGGCGCCAGCTTCAGATACATGCGGTACTCCGCGATCGCCTGGTCTTTCTTCTTCATCTTGTCGGCCGCGACCGCCAGCGCCCAGTGCGCCAGTTCATCGTCCGGGTAAAGCTTCACCGCATCCTCGGCCCGCGCGTACGCTGCGGTGAAGTTTCCGGTGGTGATGTAGTAGTGCGACACATCCAGATCTTCCATCTCGCGATGATCCAGATCTTCGGGAACCGCCAGGTGTCGACGCTGGAAGCGGGTCAAGCCCGTGCTTCCCACGTCGTTCAGCCCTTGCTTCGCCGGATCGGTCTTCGCGGGATCCGTGGCCGGATCGCTGTCTGGGTCGTCCGGCATGCCGTTGGCCGGCGCATCCGCGCCGCTCGAGGTGGAAGAACTGGAGCTGGAATCGGAGCTGGAACTCGACGGGGCGCCTGCCGGCTCGCCCGGGAAGGGAAACGCGGACGATGTCGGCGGCTGCCGCGAAGTTCCGGGGGCGGAAGGAGAGTTGGCTTGATTCGGAGTCTGGCCGGGTGTTGCGGGTGCCGTTCCGCTGGTTGTCTCTCCCGGGAACGGGAACTGTTGCGCCGGGTTGGGCCTGGCGCTGCTGTTCGAGGAGGGCGCGGCGGGCGGTTCGCCTGGAAAGGGGTTCTGCTCCGCTGCCGCCGGGAGATTTGGCGCAGGCGGTTGTGGCGTGTCGCAGGGATCCTGCCTGGTGGGTACGCAGGGAGCGGTGGTGAGAGGGGGCGGAGGCGGCGTATATGCCTGGCCACTCGCCGCTCCGGCCGCGTACAGTGCTGCAGCCGTCAGAACACCAAGCCGGCAGGCACGCCGTGCCCTGCCGGGCCAACCCTGGTCACGCAGAAGGATCGGGTTTGTTATAGTCGCCACAGTCTTTTTCGATGCTTCCGGCTGCCCGTTGGACGGTTTCGAAAGCCATTTGTTGGGAGCCAGCCGCATGCCTTCCGGTCTCATTGTAAAGTCGTCCGACATCCACGCCGCCGGCTGCTACACCACGCGCCCCATCCGCAAGGGCCGGCGCATCTGCGAGTACACCGGACCGCGCATGCCAAAACCGGAAGCGGACAAGCGCTACGCCGACCGCTACGTCACCTACCTCTTCGGCTACGGAGCGAAGGACATGGTGATCGACGGCTTCGGCACGGCCATGTTCATGAACCACTGCTGCGAGCCCAATTGCGAGACTGAAGAAGAAGATGAGCGCATCTTCGTCGTGGCGCTGCGCGACATGGCCGCCGGCGAGGAGCTGGTCTACGAGTACAACCTGTGGGACTCGGACGAAGCGACGCAGGACTGCTTCTGCGGCAAGCCCAACTGCCGCGGAACGATGTTCGCCGCGGCCGAGGTGGAGCGACGCGAGAAGCTGGTGAAGAAGGGACAGAGCAGGATTTCCTGAACCAGGCGTGGCATGAAAGAACCGCTCACGGTGATCTGATCGACGGGCACGGCTGCGACGCGGTCCGACTCGGTCCCGGAAAGCTCAGCGATCCTCAAGGCGATAGAATTGCCTCTGGCACTCTATGGCTTACCAGGTTCTCGCTCGAAAATACCGTCCTCAGCGCTTTGCCGACGTCGCCGGCCAGGACCACGTGACGGTCACGCTGATGAACGCGCTGACCCAGAACCGCATCGCGCACGGGTATATCTTTTCCGGACATCGCGGCATCGGCAAGACCACCATCGCGCGCATCCTGGCCTGTGCTTTGAACTGCCGCAATCCCATCGGCAGCGCTGCGCGGCCCACCGCCGAGCCCTGCGAGGTGTGCGAGAGCTGTACTGAAATTCGCGCCGGCAACTCGGTTGACGTGATTGAAATCGATGCGGCTACCAATCGCGGCATCGACGAGATTCGCGAACTGCGCGACGCCGCCCGGTATCGTCCGTCGCGCGACAAGTACAAGATCTACCTGCTCGACGAGGCGCACCAGATTACCGACGCCGCCTTCAACGCGCTGCTGAAGACGCTCGAAGAGCCGCCCGACCACATCGTCTTCATGATGGCGACCACCCAGCCCGAGGACATTCCGCAGACTGTCCGCTCGCGCTGCCAGCACTTCAGCTTTCACGCCGTCAAGCTGGCCGACATTCTGAACGAACTGCGCGGGATCGCGGAGCATGAAGGCGTTGATGCGGACGACTCCGCGCTGGCGCTGCTGGCGGAGGCGGGTGACGGCTCCATGCGCGACGCGCTGAGCATCATGGATCAGGCGATCGCCAGCGCGCCCCTGGAAGAAGGTCGCGCCCGGCTGGACGCGGGCCGCATCCGCGAGTTGATGGGCGCCGTCCCGAATGCCACCTTCGAGCGCATCCTGGCCGCCGTGCACGACAACAACTCGGCCGAGGTGATCACGGTGGCGAACGACCTGCTCGACGCGGGAAACTCGCCCGCGCAGCTGGCGCGCCAGGCGGTCCGCTACCTGCGGGCGTGCGTCATCGCCAAGATTGCCGGCCTTACCCCGGCTGGCGACGACCACACGGAGCTGCTGCAGATCTCGCCCGAAGAGCAGCGCCGTGCCGCGCGTACGGCGGCTAACTTCACCGAGGAAGAGCTAACCCGCTTCCTGCAAACCATGCTGCGCACCTTCGACGAGATGGGCTACCGGCAGGAGCAGCGCTTCCACTTTGAACTGGGCCTGCTGAAGCTGGTGCACCTGCGCCGGCTGCTGCCGGTGGAAGAGGTGCTCAGCTCACTCGGAGCACGCGGCGGCGCCGGGGCCCAGGCGAAGCCGAACCCGGGTCCGGTGGGCGTGCCGCGGCCGGCTTCGCCGGGGGCTGGTCCTTCAGCCGGTCCTTCAGGCGCTCAGGCGGAGAGTCCTTCGGCCGTGGCGCGACCTGCGTTTTCGCCGTTCGAGCAGGACAAGTCGCGGCGCAAGTACGACCATGTTCCCGCCGGCCTGCAGACGGCGGCGAGTTCCGGGGCTAACGCCCTCGCTTCCATTCCCGCGCCGGTCTTGACGCCTGTTTTGACGCCGGTCTTGACGCCGGTCTCGGCCCCGCACCCGGTGCTGCAGCCGCCGCCTGTCGCTGCACCGCCTGTCGCTGCGCCGCCCGTCGCTGCGCCGCCGCCCATTGCCGCGCCTGCTCCGGTGGCTCCGCCGCCTGCTCCGGTCGCTCCGCCGCCTGCGCCGGTCGCTCCGCCTGCTCCTGTGGCTGAGCCGGCTCCGGTGGCGGCACCTATTCCGGTGCCTGCTCCAATCCCGGTCGCCGCTCCGCTGCCGGCATCGGCCCCGCTGCCGGTGGCAACACCCTCGCCAGCACCGGTGCCGCCGCTGCCCGCTCCGGAGATTCCTCCCGCGGCTCCGGCGGCAAACGATGCTGCGTTGCAGCAGGCGATGGTACAGGCGCTGCAGGCGGCCGGGCAGAATGCCGCCGCGGATGCAATCGCGGACTCCGCCGTGATGGTGGCCGGCGGCGAGGCTCGCGTGCAGACGCAGCTTTCGAAGACCATGCTGCCGCACGTGCTGAACGGCGAGGCGGAGCGGATCGCCAAGGCCGCTCTGCGCGAGCACGGCGTGCTGAAGTTGTTGCTGTTGCCGGGCGCGGGCGCCCCTGCTGCCGGGGCCAAGAAGCCGCGCACCGCATCCCGGCCTGGCTCCGCACAGGCCAAGGCCGAGCAGCATCCGCTGGTGCAGCAGGCGCGAAAGCTGTTCGACGCCGAGATCCAGACGGTCATCGACCTGAGCGGAGACAAGGAGGCAACGCGATGAACTTTGCCGATCTGGGCAAGATGAAAGAGATGATGTCGCAGGCCAAGGTCATGCAGGAGCAGATGGAACGCAAGCTGCAGGAGACGGTGGTCGAGGCGGAGTCAGGCGGCGGCATGGTGCATGTGCGCATGAACGGCCGCAAGGAGATCCTGCGGCTGCAGATCGAGCCCACTGCCATGGGCGCCAACGCGTCCGACATCGAGCTGCTCGAAGACCTGATCACGGCCGCCGTCAACGAGGCGGGACGGCGGGCGGACGAGGCCATGAAAACTTCGGTTTCGAGCATGATGGGCGGGCTGAACCTGCCCCGCATCCCGGGGCTCACCGAGTGACCACAACCCGCTTCGCCGAGCCCATGGCGCGGTTGATTGAAGAACTTCGGAAGCTGCCCGGAATCGGCACCAAGACCGCGCAGCGGCTAGCTTTCCACGTGCTGCGGTCGCCTGCGGAAGACGCCGAAGCGCTCTCGCACGCGATCCGCGAGATCAAACAGCATCTGCGGCTCTGCTCCGTGTGCAACAACATCACGGATGTCGATCCGTGCAGCTACTGCACCTCGCCCACCCGCAACCATCGCCTCATCTGCGTGGTCGAGGAGCCGACCAACATCGCCACGGTCGAGAAGACGCGCAGCTACAACGGTGTCTATCATGTGCTGCACGGAACCCTGTCGCCCATCGGCGGCGTCGGGCCGGAGCAGCTCCGCATCGCCAACCTGCTGACGCGGCTGGGGGGAGATGTGGACGAGGTGATCCTGGCCACCTCGCCGACCACCGAAGGCGAAGCGACCGCTGTCTACCTCTCCGCCGCCATCCACAAGCTGAAGACGCCGGTGCGCCTGACGCGCATCGCCACGGGCGTTCCGGCCGGGTCGGATATCGAGTATGCCGACGAAGTCACGATGATGCGGGCGATGGAAGGCCGGCGGGAGTTTTGAGCTATTCCTTCTCCTGCGGAGAGGTCAGCGGTCCGCATGGATCCGCAGATCCCCGCCCGTCATCTCCACCGGTGGTCCGATCTTCAGCAGGCTCAGCAGCGTGGGCGAGAGGTCGCGCAGGCTGCCGCCTTCGCGCAGGCTCACGTTCTTCTCGTCCGACACCAGGATGAACGGCACCGGATGGGTGGTGTGCGCGGTGTGCGGACCGCCGGTCGCCGGGTCGATCAGCATCTCGGCGTTGCCATGGTCGGCTGTGATCAGCATGCTTCCGCCACGCTGGCGGATCGCGTTGTAGAGGCGTCCAAGCTGAGTATCGACGGCCTCGACCGCGCGGATCGTGGGCTCCATGCGGCCCGAGTGCCCGACCATGTCCGCATTGGCGAAATTCACGATGATCACGTCGAACGCCGTGTCGCTCACTGCTTTGATCACGGTGTCCGCGATACCGGAGGCGGACATCTCGGGCGCCAGGTCGTAGGTGGCGACCTTCTGCGAGGCGACCAGTTCGCGATCTTCGCCGCCGAACGGCTTCTCGATGCCGCCGTTGAAGAAATACGTCACGTGCGCGTACTTTTCGGTCTCGGCGACACGCAGGTTGCGCAAGTTCGCGACCGCCATCACATTGGCCAGCAGGTTGTCCATGGATTCAGCCGGGATGACGATGGGCAGCTTGTACGCCTTGTCGTACTGTGTCATGCAAACGTAGTGGATGCGCGCCGGCAACGTCTGCGGTGGAATGGCGGCGTCCAGCTCCGCGGCCTTCGGCAGATCGCGCCCGCCGCTCTCTCCGCCCAGGCCAGAGGTGCGAGTGAGCACGCGGGTGATCTGGCGGACACGGTCGGCGCGATAGTTGAAGCAGATGCAGACATCGTGGTCGCGGATGGGGCCAACGGGCTTACCTTCGGCATCCACGCAGGTAAACGGCGGCACAAACTCATCGGTGATGCCGTTCGAATAACACTCCTTAGCCCGGACGATGGCGTCCGCATAGACGCCGCCCGCCGGAGCTCCGGTGACCATGGCATCGAAGGCCTGCCGCTCCTTCTCCCAGCGCAGGTCGCGGTCCATGGCGAAGTAGCGCCCGCTCACGCTGGCGAGACGGCCCACGCCGTATTCGGTGAAGTGCTGTTGAAGTTCCTCGAGGTATCCGACACCGCCCGTCGGCAATGTGTCGCGGCCGTCCATAAACGCGTGGACAAAGACGCGCGTCAGCTTGTGCCGCGCGGCCATCCTGAGCAGAGCGTAGAGATGCCGCTGGTGCGAGTGCACGCCGCCATCGGAGAGCAGCCCCAGCAGATGCAGCGCCCTTCCTTTCTGTCCTGCCAGCTCCATGGCGCGCACCAGCGTCGGGTCGGCGAAGAACTCGCCGGTCATGATCGCCGTATCGATCCGCGTCATGTCCATACGCACGATCCGGCCGGCTCCCAGGTTCAGATGACCTACCTCCGAGTTCCCCATCTGCCCGTCGGGCAGCCCGACGAAGTGTTCACTGGCGCGCAGCAGGGTGTTCGGGTACTCGGCGAGCAGCTTGTCGTAGACCGGCTTCCGCGCCAGTGCAATCGCATTCGCGTTGGTGTCGGCGCGGTAGCCCCACCCGTCCAAAATCGTCAGAACAATCGGTCGCGTCATGTTCAGACAGGATAGCAAGACGGCATTTTTTCTTGACATGGCGGGAATTCCCCGCAAAGATCGGGTGAAACGCAGAACCCCGAGATCTCACGATCCCTACAGAAATCTAAGTTGCGAGAGACTGCCATGGCCACCCTCGTCGCCCGTCCCGTCCGCGCCCGCGTTGACGACGTCTACTTCACGACGATGTCGTTCCTGATGCTCGCCATCGTCGTCATTGGCTTCGCCCCGACCTATTTCCTGAAGGGTGCGGTCTTTGCGCCGTTACCCAGCCTGCTTGTCCATATACACGGCGCGGCATTCAGTTCGTGGATCATCCTGTTCATCGTCCAGACCGCGCTCGTCTCCACCCGGAAGATCCGTCTGCATCGCAAGCTCGGATACGCCGGGGCGGTGCTCGCGGCGTGCATGGTCGTCCTCGGCGTGCTGGTGGACTCGGCGGCCGTCCGCCGCGGCGGCGTGCCGCCCATCTTCACCACGCCGCAGTTCATCCTGATCAACGACCTCGGAGTCGCGCTCTTCGGCGCGCTCGTCGGATGTGCCGTATGGCAGCGGAGGAACGGCCCGGTGCATAAGCGCCTGATGCTGATCGCGACCATCGGGATCATGCCTCCGGCGATCACTCGTTACGCGATCCTGGTGCATAAGCCACTGATCGCGCCAGCCGTACTCTACGCGCTGCTTCTCTCCGTCATCGTCTTCGACATCGCGACCCGCAAGAAACCCTACGCGGTCACTGTCGTGGCATCTCTCATGACGGCGGCGCTCTTCCCGCTATCGAAGGCGCTCAGCCTCACGCCATTCATGCAGCATGTGGCGGTATGGATGCAGGGCCATCCCTAGCTGGTCTGGATTAGGCTGGTCTCGATAAGCGAGAACAGTTTTGTGGAGACCGTACGCATCGATAAGTGGCTCTGGGCCGCGCGCTTCTTCAAGACGCGGTCGCTCGCCTCGGACGCCTGCGATATCGGGCGGATCGAATCGAATGGCCATCGGGCAAAGGCAGCGCGTGACGTTCGCCTCGGTGACAGGCTGCGCATCACGAACGAAGCTGGCGTCTTCGAGCTAGAGGTGCTCCAACTGAGCGAGACGCGAGGGCCCGCCGCTGTCGCCCAGACCCTCTATCGAGAGTCTGCCGAGAGCCGCGCCGCGCGAGAGAATGTTGCCGCGGAACGCAAGCAAATGCTCGAAGCCGGATGCATCACTGAAGGCCGCCCGTCGAAGCGCGACCGCCGCGAGATCAGCAAGCTGCGCGGGCGGATTCATCGTTTTTGAAAGCCGACACGGCCGGTTCGGCTACCCTTCGACGGTTCGGTTTCGCGCCGAACCGGCCAGCGCTCTCGCGACTTCGATCAACGCCCAGGCGCAGCACCCCAGCATCAACAGGCCGCATTTGTGATGCAACGGGCTGGCGTAGGTGGAGGGTTCGGAGAGTTGCACGTGCACATGGCGCTGGTGAATGCAGATTCCAGTCGCAAGCATCGCTGCACAGGATGCGATCGCGAGTTTAGAAGTGCTTCCGAAGAAGGCGACGCGCATCCCAGAATGCAAAGTCCGCGGCGGAGCGTCACCCTTCACTGCGACTCACCCGGATGTTCCTTGATCCATTTCGTTTTGGCTGCCACGAGCTCAGCGTGATTTGCCTCGATTACAGCATGGACGGCAGCAGTCTGTTTCGCGAGCATCGCTTCGCTGGTCCCCGCATAGGCCTTGTCGGTGCATTGCCGGAGTGCTGAGGCCTTCGCAGGAGTGAATAGCTCCTGAGCCATCTTACGTTCCTGCGGCGTGAGGCTAGCGACCATGTTCTGCTTGTCGTCTTCGTTGATCACGCTCCTTGCCGCGGCATCCTCACCGGCAGTCTGCGCGGCAGTCGCAGATGCTCCCTGAAGTGCCGCCTGCGAGTTTACGGCCAGCGACTTCTGCGCGACCTGATGCCCAGCCTTTGATGCGACGATCTTCGCCAGGAGACGGGCTTGAGGGTCAGTCATGCACGCCTGATAGAAGGGTAGCGCCGTCCCCACGAAGTCAACCTTCTGCTGCGCCATCTCTTCCTGCGCGTAGACATCGTCGGGCCACCACGGCGGCACACTCGATCTTTTCCGCTGCATGAGATCGTGGATCACTTTGTCGCGAGACTCAAGCGCCCCACCTGCAACGAGCCACGCCCGCAGACCATCCGTCGTCAACTGGTCCGCTGGTGTCGCCGACTGACCGAACATCGCAAACGCAAGTAAAGCCGATACTGCGCGCATCGCTGTTGCCTCCTATTGCCCGCAGTTGATCGACTCGATGCCCAGGAACTCCGCCGACTGGCCGAGCTCTTCTTCGATCCGCAGCAGCTGGTTGTACTTCGCGATCCTGTCCGTCCGGCTGGCCGAGCCGGTCTTGATCTGCCCCGCGCCCGTGCCCACGGCAAGGTCCGCGATGAACGTGTCCTCGGTCTCACCCGACCGGTGCGAGATGATGCTGGTGTAGCCGAAGCGGCGACCGAGTTCGATCGCCTCCAGCGTCTCCGAGACCGTGCCGATCTGGTTCACCTTGATGAGAATCGAGTTCGCGACCTTCTCCTCGATGCCGCGCTGCAGCCGCCGCGTGTTGGTCACGAAGAGGTCGTCGCCGACCAGCTGCACCCGGTCGCCGATCTTGTCCGTCAGCAGCTTCCAGCCGTCCCAGTCGTCCTCGGCGAGGCCGTCCTCGATGCTGACGATGGGGTACTGCTCCGACCACGAGGTCCAGAACCCGGCCATCTCCTCCGAGGTCTTCTCGCTCTTGTCGGACTTCTTGAATACGTAGCGGCCGGTCTCCTTGTTGTAGAACTCGCTCGCCGCCGGGTCGAGCGCCAGCGAAATCTCTTCGCCCGGCTTGTAGCCGGCGAGTTCGATGGCTTCGAGTATCAGCTCGACCGCCTCGGCGTTCGACTTCAGCGACGGCGCGAAGCCGCCCTCATCGCCGACCGCGGTGTTGTAGCCGCGCTTCTTCAGGACGCCCTTGAGCGTGTGAAAGACCTCGGCACCCCAGCGCAGCGCGTCCGAGAAGGTCTCCGCGCCGACCGGCATGATCATGAACTCCTGGAAGTCCACGTTCGAGTCGGCGTGGGATCCGCCGTTGAGGATGTTCATCATCGGCGTCGGCAGCAGGCATGCGTTCACGCCGCCAAGATAGCGATAGAGCGGCAGCTTCAACGCGGTCGCGGAGGCGCGCGCAACGGCCATCGAGACGGCAAGAATCGCGTTCGCACCTAAACGCGATTTATTCTCCGTTCCGTCGATGGCGATCATCGTCGCGTCGATCAGCCGCTGGTTGCTGGCGTCCATGCCGGTCAGCTCCGGCCCGAGGATCGACTCCACGTTTTCGACCGCGCCCAGCACGCCCTTGCCGAGATAGTGCTCCTTGTCGCCGTCGCGCAGCTCGACGGCCTCGTGTTCGCCGGTCGAGGCCCCGCTCGGAACCGCCGCGCGCCCCATCGCTCCGCCTTCGAGCGCCACGTCAGCCTCTACGGTCGGGTTGCCGCGGGAGTCCAGAATCTCGCGCGCCTTGATCGATACAATCTCAGTCATAAAACTCCTGTCATCTCTCGTTTCAAAGGATGGCTTGTTCGCGACGACGCGATGGTCAAGCCGGTCGTTGAGCTTAGGCCGACGGTCGACGGCGACAGTCCGACCTCCGGCACCGCCGATCGTCTCGACCAGCCCCACCCTTTTCGTTGTCGTCAAAGTCTGTATCCTTGCCCAGTGCGGATTCTAACAAAGCCCCGTGAGGCCGCGAAGAATCATCCCCTGAGCGCGGGAGGGCCAGCGGCATGTGAGACCGGGGCCTCGCGGAGTTAGTAGTATTGTCGATTCCCGCAGCGCGGATTTACGCACTCGCAACCCGGCAGCGTTTACTCTACGATGGAGGGCGATAGCTGCGTCACCTGCTGCTTTGCACTCCGAGATCGCCTTTGGGGGACGACCCGCATGAAGACACTCTTGACTCTCGCCACATTCAGCATTGCCGCCTCCGCGGCCGCTCTTGCTCAAGACCAGACTACGGGCGTCTCGAACCCTCCGCCGGCGATCAGCGCGGTCCCGGACGATTCCCCCGCACCCGTCGTCAGGGCGAAGCCGTCGCCGGATGTGGCCTACGCTCCCGGCTCGCAGCCGGCACCTTCGCCCGCTGTGACCTACGGCCCTTATGTGCCGTACAGGCCGGCTTCCTCTCAGGCTATCCTCGCACCGCGCGATCCCGACGCGGAGATTGTCACCTCGGTGCCCGGTCATCGCGATGAAGGTGACGACGCGGGCATTGTGACCTACGTCCCGTCGCGGGCGAATGAGGTCCCTGCGGGAACCATGCTGGCCACGCGCATCCGCGAGACGCTCTCGACTGCCAACACTCTGCCCGGTACCCCCTTCACCGCCGAAGTCATCGCACCGATGGAACGCGATGGCCGGGTCATCATCCCCGAAGGCTCCATCCTCCACGGACGCGTCACCCTGGTTCGTGGCGGCCGCAGAATTGCGGGGGCGGCTGCAATCCATCTCCAGACCGACAGCGTCACCCTGCCCGACGGCACGCACTACATCGTCCACGCGCAGGTCGTCGATACCAGCGAACACAACGTCACCCGGGTCAACGATGAGGGAACCATCCTGCGCCGCGACCATGTGAAGGGGACGCTCGCCGCGATGTCTCTGACCACCGGCGGCGCTGCCGCGACGGGGGCTGTGTTTGGCGGAGTTCCAGGCTTCTTCATCGGCGCGGGCGTCGGAGCCGCGGTGAGCACCGCATGGTGGCTCAAGCAGGACCGCCAGGAAGTAATCCCCGAGAATACGGGAATTATATTCAGCCTGAGTGTGCCGATGTCGATGACGCCGATGACGGCGAGCACCAACTGAGGGGATGCCTTCGTTTGGTTTGTCACTCCCGAAGGGACTCTGCGCTTGCTGACAAACAAGAAAGACTGTCGAAGGGTGCGGCGTGCCGCTAATCCCGCACCTGCGCCAGCAGCCTCTTCCAGTTCTTCTGGTTCCTGCGGTAGCTCTTCTTCAAGTCCTCAAGAATGCGCTCGAAGTCCGCGTGGCCTTGCAGCTTGCGCCAGGCCGGGTTCTTCGAGAACCAGGGATAGTTCTCGTTGCCAAGATAGATCGCGCGGCGCAGCCAGTGCAGCGCCTCCGACTCGTCGCCATCGAGAGCGAAGTAAGTCGCCAGCCGGTAGGCCATCTCACTGTCCGCCTCGGCCGCCGAGAGCGTCTCTTCAAGAATGAATGACGCCGCCTTCTTGCGGTCGCCAAGCTGCACGTAGCAGAGCGCGATCGTCGGGAAGACGATGCGCAGCGAAGACTCGTCGCTGACCACGTTTTCGAGCGTCTCGATCGCCTTGTTCAGGTCGCCCAGCCGCATCTGCTGGTAGCCGAGCGAGATCCGCAGCAGCGGCTGCCTCGGCTCCAGCGTGAGGCCCTTTTCGATCTCCTCGCCGGCAAGCTCGAGCTGGTTCTGGTATTGGTAGACACGCGCGCGATGGTTGTAGATCATCGCCGCGTTCGACGGGTTCATGCGCAGCGAGATGTTGAACTGCTCGAGCGCCTCTTCATACATGCCGTCGATGCGCAGGGTCTGGCCGGCGACGAGATGCACGTTCCAGTCGTTGCCCGCGGTCTGCAGCAGGTTCTCGATGCCGTGACGCGCCGACTCTTTTTCACCGCGCGAGAGCAGCATGTAGACGCGATACAGGTTCGCCTCGACCGAGCCGGGATCGAGCGCGAGCGCCTTGTCGAAGGCACGCCGGGCCTCGAGCACATGCATCTGGCCGCCCAGCCCGTGCCGCGCATACTGCAGATGCGTGATGCCCAGACCCGACCATCCCGGAGCGTAGTCCGGGTCCTGGTTCACCACCGACTGGAAGAGGTCGCGGGCGCGGTCGAGATCGTCGCGGCTGCCGGTGCGCGATATGAATGACGAGAGCACCGCGCGCGCCTGCAGATAATCCTCCGAGAGCACCTGGGTCAGCGAGGCATCGCGGGCGTTGTCTGTGGTGCTCTTGAGGTCGCCAAAGCCGTGCAGCGTGCTGAAGACCTCGTTGGTGATCTCCGACTGCACCGAGATCAAATCGAAGGACTCGACGTTGATCGAACCGCCCGTCCGGACACTCTGCCCCGGAACATCCAGCAGCTGCCAGTTCAGGTCGAATCC
>CAJCHN010000078.1 GCA_903970285.1 Rhodanobacteraceae bacterium
AAACCGCCTGCTGCGCCGCGTCCGCGACTATGCCCAGGTCCGCGCCGCCGGCAGGATCGACCGCGCCACCGCCAACGCAGCGCTCGAACTGCACGAGGTTGACACCCACGGCTTCGACGAGCTCGACCGGCGCCTGCTGCGGACCATCATTGAAAAGTACGACGGCGGCCCTGTCGGCCTCAACACGCTCGCCGCCGCCCTCGCCGAAGAGCAGGACGCCCTCGAAGAGGTCTACGAACCCTTCCTCATCCAGATCGGCTTCCTCGACCGCACCCCCCGCGGCCGGGTCGCCACCAAACTAGCCTACGAACACCTCAACATCGAAATGCCTCGCAGAATGAGCTTGTTCTGATGAGGACAAGGTCTGGCGGCATCTCGTCTCCCGGGTCAACCCGTTTAAAGGCGCCGAGGGAACCTTCTTCGCCGTCGCGGACTCACCTGCCCGGTCTATCCGCAGCGCGGCCCCCAGTCAGCGCATCTCCCAATCTTCCCCCGCACCTTCCCAGCAACCTCTCCGCCGCAGCGCGATCCACCTCCAAAAGCCCCATCAGCACCGCGGCCTTCACCCCGCCGCCCGCCTCCAGCAAGCTCGCCGCAAGCTCCTGCGAACATCCGCAGGCCGCCGCCACGATCCGCTCCGCGCGGTCCCGCAGCTTGGCATTGGTCGGCTGCACATTCACCATCAGGTTGCCGAACACCGCCCCCGTACGGATCATGACGCCGGTCGAAATCATATTCAGCACCAGCTTCGTCGCCGTCCCCGCCTTCAGCCGGGTCGAGCCCGTCAACACCTCCGGCCCGGTGGTCATCTCGATGGCCAGCTCCGCCAGAGACGCCATGCGGGACGGCCTCCCGGCGCCCCCGGCGCAGGTCAGCGCCACCGTCAGCGCGCCGCATTCGATCGCATAACCCAGCGCCCCCAGAACATACGGAGTGCGTCCGCTGGCCGCGATTCCCAAAACGGTATCGTTCGCGGTCAGACCATAAGGCTCCAGGTCCGCAGCACCCGCCGCCGGCGAATCTTCACTCGCCTCTGACGACCGCCGAAGCGCCGCATCTCCACCCGCAATGACTCCGACAAACAAGCCCGGCTCAACCGAAAACGTCGGCGGACACTCGCTCGCGTCGAGCACTCCCAGACGTCCGCTGGTCCCGGCGCCCACATAGAACAGCCGTCCGCCGCGACCAAACCGCTCGGCCACGGCGTCGACCACCGCCGCGACGCTCTCCAACTCCGCGCGCACCGCTCCCGCGACCAGTGCATCTTCGTCGTTGATCAACCTCAGCATCTCGATCGTCGCCAGCCGATCGATCCCCGCGGTGCGCGGGTTGGGCGCCTCCGTTGGCAGCGCCCCCAGAGATTCTTCCGCTTTTTTCGCCGTCTCTGAGATCCCCGTCACCTCTCACCGCAGTCTAGTGGCTCGCTTCTCCAGAGGGAAAGTATGGCTGAAGAACGCCGGCAGGTCATGCTAGTGAAAATTCCAGAAAGGCACCCCTTCAAAGCCAGGGCAGACCGCGCGTTCAGGCCATTTGCTTCCTGCTCCAGGCAAACGGCAGCAGCAGGAGCAATCCAGCCAGGCAGGCAATCCTGAGGGCGTTGTGCGGACTGTCAACCTCCATCTTGCCCGCCTTCAGAGCCCTGTGGTAGAGTTCGCCCGCGCCCAAGTCCCAGCCGTCTCCCGTCTTCAGACCTCGTTGCCCGCCCTCCTCCTACCCCGCTCGAGGTGCGGACAGACGCGACCGGCTCCGGTGCGCACAGCAGTTTTCGGAGGCACCATGGCATCGACTTCGCTCCCGGCGGCCCCACTCTACAGTATTCCGCGCGTCATCTTCGCCTCCTCCGTCGGCACCATGATCGAGTGGTACGACTTCTATCTCTTCGGCTCGCTCGCTTCCGTCCTCGCGCCTAAAATCTACCCCGCCGGCAACGATACCTTCGCGCTGATCGCCTACCTGGCTACCTTCGCCATCGGATTTGTCGTTCGTCCCTTCGGCGCGCTCTTCTTCGGCCGGCTCGGCGATCTTGTCGGACGCAAATACGCCTTCCTGGTCACGCTCATCATCATGGGCTTCTCCACCTTCGTCATCGGCCTGATGCCTACCTTCAAGCAGGCAGGCTGGTTCGCGCCCATCACGCTCATCGTGATCCGGGTCCTGCAGGGACTCGCCCTCGGCGGTGAGTACGGCGGCGCCGCTGTCTACGTGGGAGAGCACGTGCCCGACGCCCGGCGCGGCTTCTATACCAGCTTCATCCAGATCACCGCCACCCTCGGCCTGTTCGTCTCGCTGATCGTCATCCTGGTCACGCAGAACACCATGTCCAAGGCGGCCTTCTCCGACTGGGGCTGGCGCATCCCGTTCCTGGCTTCGATCTTCCTCGTCCTGGTCTCCCTCTACGTCCGGCTCAAGATGAAGGAATCCCCCATCTTCGAGCAGCTTAAAACCACCGGCATGACCTCCACTCAGCCCCTTACCGACGCCTTTGCCAGGTGGTCCAACCTCAAGATCGTGCTCATCTCGCTCTTCGGCGCAACCGCCGGACAGGGCGTGGTCTGGTACACCGGCCAGTTCTACGCGCTCTTTTATCTGCAGAACATCCTGAAGGTCGAGACCAAGACCGCCAACATCGTCGTCGTCATCGCCCTGCTGCTCGGCATACCCTTCTTCACCGTGGTTGGCGCGCTATCCGACAGGATTGGCCGCAAGAAGCTCATCATGGCCGGCTGCCTGCTCGGTGTCCTCTGCTACATTCCCATCTATAAAGCCATGGCCACAGCCAGCGGCAACCATATCGACAGCGTGCAATCGAAGAAGAACCCGGTCACCGGAGCCATCGCCCTTACCCCCATGACGCGAGACGCCACCACCGGCAAGCTGGTTCCCATGAAGGTCGCCACCGCGCCCAACCTGCCCATGCTCGTCCTGCTGGTCTGGGTGCAGGTGCTTCTGGTCTGCCTGGTCTACGGTCCCATGGCCGCGTTCCTCATCGAGTCCTTCCCTGCCAAGATCCGCTACACCTCCATGTCGCTCCCGTATCACATCGGCAACGGCGTCTTCGGCGGTCTGGTGCCCCTGATCGGCCTCTCCGTCATCGCGGGGACCGGGAACATCTACGCCGGCCTCTACTACCCGATGATCGTCGCCGGCATCACCTTCGTCGTCGGCACGCTGCTTCTGAAGGAGACCCACGGCAACCGGATCTGGGTTCCCGCGCCCGAGGAGAAAGCACGCATGATCGCCTGAACTGCGCTCTGGCCCAGCTCCGGGAAGCGCCTAACTGGAAAACTGCAAACTCTCGACCCTCGAAGTTCGCACGTGCCGTCGCATGATCATCCATAACCATACGCCCAGCACCACCGGTCCCACCTGCACGTGCGTCACCTTGACCGCCAGTGGTATCAGGAACGGCAGCAGCCAGGCCGCCACCAGCAGCTCTCGTTCCCCGCGCAGCCAGCCATCGCGAACCCCGGCCAGCCCCATCCAGGCAATCGCCAGAGCCAGCCATACCAGGTCGTAGTCGAAGACGTACGGGCTGACGCAGAACGTCCCCACCACCAGCGAGGCCGCGCGCATCGGCCAATCCCCTGACCGCCGCCACACCCACCACACCACGCCCGCCGCCAGCACCGCCCCAGTCGCGTGCACCGCATAAGCCACAGCGACCGGCGCGCCCAGCAGGCGCATCATCGCAAACAGGGTCGGCATCTTCTCCCACGGCAGGTTGCCATTCTCGAGATACATGCGCGCGTCCGTCAGGCTGGCCAGCGAAGCCCGCAGCGTTGCGACTCCCAGCACTTCTATCCCGGCCGCCAGAAACGCCGTCGCCGTCACTGCCGCCCACGCCAGGGTCCGCCATGCGCCAAGCGCAAGCAGCGCCACCGGAAACAGCACCGCCAATTGCGGCTTCACGGCCAGCAACCCGATCAGCACACCCGCCAGGGCGGGCCGCCGCTCCAGGCTCAGGATCGCCGCCCCCGCCAGCCCCGCCGTCAGAAACCCGTTCTGCCCATGCGCCAGGTTGATCCACAACCCCGAAAAGCCGGCCAGGCACCACATCGCCGCGCGGTCGCGCACCACTCGCCGAAGCACCACGACGAACCCCGCCAGCGTCGTCAGCACGAACGTGAAGTACGCCGCGAAGTACGGCAATAACCCCAGCGGCAGAACCACCAGGAAGAAAGGCGGCGGATAGAACCACGCAAACTCCTGGCTGATCCCCGGCACCGCCATCCGCTCGATCGCAAAGAGCCGCGGCACGCAGTACGCCTCCGCCGCATGCCCCGTCAGCGCCAGCTTCGCCGCCGCCCAGAAGGTCACGAAGTCGTATCCCAGGGGCTTGCCGCCCGGCGCAACCCCTTGCCTGGAGACCGCCACCAGGCCCACCGCCAGCGCTACGAAGAACCCGCACGCAATCCGCGAGTAGCCCACCACCGTTCCTCGGTCCAGCCAGTGCCGTCCACCTCCGCTTTGCCCGTCCATCCGCACCTTGCCAGCCTCGCACACAATGTGTATGGAGCGGCCTCCCAAAGCAGTCTCCTACCCA
>CAJCHN010000079.1 GCA_903970285.1 Rhodanobacteraceae bacterium
ACGCTCATGGGTAACGTATCCGTTTACCTTCGCGGTGATGCTTTCATAGTTCTTTTCCGCGGTAGGGAATCTGGCAAGGTGTGCATCTGCGTCAGAATCAAACCGGCGCATCGCACCTATCAGCGAATCAACATTTGCCACTAAGTTCTTCTCAACTTGGATTGTGTGTTCCTTCACTGCAGTAGCCCGCGGGATGACTGAAGATCGCATACACGTACACGCCGCTGTCGCTGCGGCCAAGCGCGTCGCGGATCTCCATGTCGCAGTAGGTTCCGCCTCCGGGCGCGCCCCGGCCGAGCATCTGCGTACCCCCCGTGATGCCCTTGATGGAGACCTCGGCGCGGCTTCCGTGATTCGTCGCGGGATCGATGGTGACCGTGTTGGTGAGGTTGGCCGCGCCTTCCGGGGTCTGCTCCCAATAGCCGCCGTTGCCTCCCATCCTCTCCACGCCCTTGTAGAGGAGAGAGGCCATGGACCCGCTGTTCTTGCGGATCGTCGCCTTGACGATGCCGTTGTCGAGAGTGAACGTGGCGTTCTCGTCTTGGACGGTCACGGCCGCGTGAGCATCGTGGTCGCGGGCCGCCGGCGTACTTTGAGCCGCGAGCCGAAGCGGCAGCGACACGAGCAGCGTGATCAAACCAATCCGAAGGCTCGCCATGCGCCGCGTGAGTCGTGCTGTCTTCATCTTCGAGCCCCAAAGGATAGTACGTGGACCGACAACGTTTTCTGACAGTGCATCGCTCGGTGAGGCGAGCGTCACGGTTTGGCAGGTCAACGAGATCGTGCACCGCGCAAGGTAACCTCGCTCAAGCCCGGCGACGCCCCTTCCGAAATCGAGGTCAATACGATGCGCAGGCCGCTCGTGCGAGTCCTGGGTGGCAGGTTGATCGTCACGGCATCGCCCCTGGACTCCGCCGTCCCCGTCAGGGTCGTCCTCCAGGACATGCGGTCGTCGGCGGAGGTCTGGATCTGATACCCGTAGCTTCCGGCGCCGGGAAACTTCACCGTCAGCAGACTGACGTCGTAGACCCCCTCGAGGTCGCTCTCCCACCACTGCGGCAGGCTCGCGTCGCTGGCGGGCACCCAGGAGGTGGTGCCATCGCCATCGGTGGCGAGCCGCGAAGCATGACCCATCGCCGAGCTGCTCGCGTTGGTCGGACGATCCAGCAGGAGGTTCGCCACCACCTGCGGCAGCGTTTGCTGCACCCCGATAAAGCGCACATACGGCCCGGGCAGGAACTCCGGCGTCTGCCCAGCCACATACTTCGGCGCGTCCCTGGAGACGACCGTCAAAACCTCATCCGGAAGACCCGGTGACGTCGCCTTGATCGTCGTCGTCCCGGCGTAATAGGAGCGGAATTCAATCGCAGCCTGTCCGTCGAGGATGGGGATATCGCTCTCGTTCCTGAAGGTGATCGAGCGCCCCGTCGGAAAGCCGCCTGGCCCATCCAACACCGTCAAGGTCACATCCGGCGTGTTGCTGATCTGCCTTCCGTTCTTGTCCAACACCGTCACCACCAGCTGTACATCGCTCGTGCCGTCGGCGTGATCGATCGCCGGTGCACTCGAGGTTAGCTTCAGACGCGCGGCTGTGCCAGCCTGTGCCCACTCCGGAGGAGCGACGCCCCTGAGCGCGTTGCGGTACCAATACCAGCCACGCTTGGGCAGGCGAAAGTAGTCGACAATGCCCGTCGTCCCCTCGGCCCCCGCGATCGAGCCATGATCGTACATCGACCAGATGGCCTGTCCACCGCGCCAGGGAAACTCCGGCTGCCCCGCGATGTCGCGCAGATGCGCGTCGTACGTGCCCGGCCGAATCTCCTTGGCCGAGCCATATTCGGTCACGGCGTTCGCCACCTTCGGATGCAGGAAGAGCCGGGCCCCATCGCCGTTATAGCCCGCGACATCGCCAATCAGATCGATCTGCTGGCGTTGCGCCCCGCCAATCGCTGCCGGCCGCGTCGGGTCGAGCTCATGCGCCTCAGCCACAAGCTCCTTCAGCAGATCCCGCATCTTCGGCATGACCGATCGATCCGTAAAGAAGGGCTCGTTCGACATACTCCACGCGATGATCGACGGGTGATTGCGGTTGATGCGAATCATCTCCTGCAACGATGCTTTGACATGAACCTCAAACAACACCTGATCCTGCTCGCGCACCGGATACGCACTGGCGTTCCAGTAACCGTCTCCCTTGAAGCCGCCGAGCCCCCAGAACGAGTTCTCCGACCAGAACAGCACACCCAGTTCATCGCACGCATCGGCAAACGAAGGATCGTGCGGATAGTGCGACCCGCGGATAAAATCGAACCCCGCATCCTTCACCAGAGCCACATCGCGGCGCGCGCCGGCGTTGGTCACCGCGTCGCCCCAGCCCGCATGATCCTGGTGCACATCGGCACCGTGGAAGTAGCGATGCTTGCCATTGAATGTCAACCCGTCGTCCGCCGTCCAGGTAAACCAGCGAATCCCGAACGGAGTGCGATACTCATCCTGAAGCAAGCCCTTCACGTAGGCACGGCTTACCGCCGTGTACAACACCGGCGTCTCCGGCGACCACAGCTTCGGGCTCCGCAATGCGCCGCTTTGATCCACGTTCACCACGCCACCCGCATCGAGCGCCGAGTCGGTCGAGTACGTGGCAACCGCCTGACCCGCCGGGTCGAGGATCGTCGTCTTCAGAGTCACCCTCTCCGGCACCGCCGAGTCGTTGCGGATCTCGGTCTTCACGTCGACCGTCGCGGCCTCTTCGGAAACCTTGGGCGTCGTCACAAATGTCCCATACCAGGTCACATGGGTCGGTGCCGTCTCCACCAGATACACATCGCGATAGATCCCCCCGCTGAAGACATGCTCGCCGGCCCTCGGGTTCAACTGCGCATCCCAAAGGTTGTTCACGCGGATCGCGATAACGTTGTCGCCGGCCTTCAAGGCGTTGGTCACATCGAGCGTAAACCCCGTGTAACCTCCCTCATGGCCACCCACCCGGCTTCCGTTCACCCAGACCTCCGCGACCTGAAACACGCCTTCGAACTCCAGCGACTTCTTCCTCTTCAAAGCCGCCGCATCCACCTTCAAATGCCTCCGATACCATCCGTAACCCACATAAAAATCCGGCGACCGGAAGTACGGCTCGCTGAAGGAGTGGGGAAGATTGATCGTCTGCCATCGCCCGTCGTCGTACGCCGGCTCGCTGGCCTTCACGTCGTCGCCGAGCAGAAACTTCCACCCGCGGTCGATCGTCTCCTTGCTTCGCGGCGGCGCAGCTCCCGCCGCCGAACCGAAGCAAAGCCCCACCGCCACCAACAACACCCCATACGTCATATGCTTCAGCATGCAAACTCCTCCTCAAGCCATCTCGCCGGCGGGCTCACGCGCCCAGCGGCATGGTTCCATCGATCCGCAGGACATACGGCATCCGCGAAGGCTCCGGCACGGGCGGGAGCGTCACCCTCAACCCGTCCGTTGTCTGCGAAAACTTCAAGGCTTCCGTCGATCCCGGCAGGCTGACTCGCTCCACCTTCGCCTTGCCCTGCGCCAGGCTTACGATCTTAGCCTCGCCCGAGGCCGGCCGCCGGTATCCGAAGACGTACAGCGCGCCCCGAGCCACCGTGAACCGGAAGTCGGACTCTCCGGCCGGAGGCAGTGCCTGACGCCCGATCCTTGGCCCTTCGACCGCCGTCGACCCACCCTTCCAGTCGCCGGGAGACTCCACCGGGACCGTCGGCCCCTCGCCCATCCGGACCCAGGGCCGCGAACCATATATTGCCTCACAGTTCACCCGCAGCCAGTCTCCCACCGCAAGCAGAGCCTTTTGCTGCACCTCGGGAATCGAACCATCCCCCATCGGCGAGACATTCAGCAACAGATTCCCACCTGTGCTAGCGATCTCCATCAACTCCCGGACCACGCTCTCCGCTGGCCGGATACTCATCCCGTCCGTGTAACCCCAGGTGCTTCCCAGCGAGTCATCCACCTGCCAGCCCGCCGCCCCATAAATCCACTTCGGCGCGCGCCCCTGCTTCTCAAAGTCCTGAATCGACCCGAACAGATACGCCACATCCTTGGTCGCCAGCGTGCACTCCTTGCCCCACTTCGCGGCCTGATTGTAGTAATAGGCCGCCGCGTGGAGCTTGATCGGATCATACGGTCGGCCATTGATGCCATTGTCGAAGTAAACCATCTGTGGCTCGTACTTATCCACCAGCTCCTGCACCCTGGCCAGCCAGTCCCCCTGGAACGCAGGCGACCCATTCGAGTTATTGAACTCACCCGGAACCGGCGGCCCGTAAAAGCCGGCATACTTCGGATCGAATTCATCGTTGGGAACGCCCGGTGCGGGATATGCAAACGAATCGTGCTCGATCCGATGGCTCGACAGACCAAAGATCAGATTCTGCGCCTTCACTGCCTTCGCCAAATCTCCTGTGAGGTCCCGCTTCGGCCCCATCTTTCCCGCGCACCACGGCGTGATGTCCGAGTCCCACATGGCGAAGCCGTCATGGTGCTCGGCCACCGGGACAACATACTTTGCGCCGGCTTTCTTGAAGAGTTCCGCCCACGCTGCCGGTTCATACTTCTTCGCCGTGAACAGAGGAATGAAGTCCTTGTAGCCAAACTTGTCCGGCGATCCATAGTGCTCCGTATGCCACTTCCAGTCGCTGGTATATATGTGGCGCTCATACCACTCATTGCCGTGCGCTGGTATGGAATACAACCCCCAGTGGATGAAGATGCCGAACTTCGCCTCGTTGAACCAGGTGGGCACGCGCCAATGGTCACGCAGCGACGGAAGCGATAAATGCCTTCCGAGCTATCGCTTTGAATAGATCGAAAGGCTGAGATATGGAAGTCCATGGCGTGATGAGGACTGGGAATTGGAAAAGCTACAAAGACAGCCGATGTCTCGCTCGACCGCAAAAAGCAGTCAGCACCCTACGTTGATATTACGAAGACCGGGCAGACCGGCCAGCATCCAGGACTGATTACACAGGATGAGGCGCTTGAAGCGATCAAGCGCGCCGAAAGACTGTCTGATCCATTTCTCTCCTATCCGGATGAGTACCGAAAGCTGAAAAGAGAATTCTCCCTGTCGTCTTCGCAAACCTGATTGATAAGGATTTGCCGAAATAGAAATAAACATTCCAAGCGTGGGCAGTAAGCTACAGATCGTGGGGGCCTTATACGTCTAGCGATGAAATCCCGGCGAGCACGACGGGTTTCCGGTCTGGAAACTCTGCTATCAGTAACAGCGTTCCGCCCATAGCTTCGATCGATCTCCTGAGGGTCGAGATGTGCATGTCGGTACGCTTTTCAATCTCGGAAATCTGTTTCTGAGCTACACCCAAAGTTTTGGCCATGTTGACTTGCGTCATAGTTCTGGCCCGACGCAGCTCCTGCAAGGTCATTTCCTCGGCGATCAACACGGATGCGCGTTTCTCGATCTTCCGCTGACGGCTGGCGGGAAGGCTCTTGATGAGGTCGTTGACGTTCTTCGCCATGGTCTATTTCCTTTCCTTTTTGATGCGCTCCAGATGAGCGTCGAACCGCTGATCGGCCTTACGGATCAGCTCGTGCGCTTATGTTGAGCACTACATAATCGCACTTATGTTCTATTGAAAATTATGTTGCGTACGATGTGTGCTGTGTGATCCCTGCTGGTTATTTGCTTCTTAGACGCAACATAACGGGATTCTCACTGCAACACGAGAGCGTGGCGGTACTTCCGATTGGCCAAGCATCTGCGGATCACAGGCGTGGCGTGGGAGCCTAAGACGGGTTAACTACACAAAACGCTTAAAGCTCTGGCTTAGGTTCCCGCCTGGTCTCGGGTAATCTGCGATA
>CAJCHN010000080.1 GCA_903970285.1 Rhodanobacteraceae bacterium
CGATGAGCTGGCGCGCATGCAACCGGCGGAGGTGCTGTTCGCGCGCGGCGCGGGGTTTGGAGGGACGAGCCAGAGCGTGCGGCAGGGAGTTTTGGCGCCCGATGCACCCTCCCCCGCTCATGACGATAAGGCCGCCATGAACGGGGCACCCGACCTCGGTGGGGCGAAGACCGAGGTGGAGGAGTGGGCGTTCAGCGAGGAGTATGCGCTGCCTTTGCTGCGGCAGCAGCTGAAGGTGCACTCGCTCGATGGCATGGGGTTGGCGGGCCATGGGGCGGCAGCGGTCGCGGCCGGAGTAGTGGTGCACTATCTGCGGGCGACCAAGCAGGGGGCGCTGGAGCATCTGGATACGCTGCGCTACTACGAGCAGCGCGACTGCCTGGAGCTGGATGCGGTGAGTGTGCGGAACCTCGAACTAGTAGAGCCGCTGTTCAGTAGCGAGGGGCCGCAGACGACGCTGTTCTGGACGATGGATGCTTGCTGTACGCCGATGGGCAAGCGGTTGCTGCGGGCGCAGTTGTTGCGGCCGATGCAGGGGTTGGCCGGGATCCATGCCCGGCTGGATGCGGTGGCGGTTGCGGCCGGGGACCTGCGCCGGCGTGAGGCGCTGCGGCGGGCGATGGATGGGGTGCTCGACCTGGAGCGGCTGCTGGGGCGCGTCGCCATGGACTCGGCCGGACCGCGCGAGGTGCTGGCGCTGGCCGCGACGATGGGCTGCCTGCCGGGCCTGCGCGAAGCGGTAAGCCGCATGCAAACCGATCGCTGGCGCGCGCTGGGTGCAGCGCTCGACCCGCTTGAAGATGTGCACGAGCTGATCGTCGCGACGATCGTGGACGAGCCTCCGGTGACGTTCGCGGATGGCGGCGTCATCCGCGAGGGCATCCATGCGGAGCTGGACGAGCTGCGTGAGCTCGGCCGCAGCGGTCGCGCCGCGCTGGTGGCGATCGAGGAGCGCGAGCGGGCGCGCACCGGCATCGGCTCGTTGAAGGTGCGGTATAACAGCGTCTTCGGCTACTACCTGGAGGTGACGAAGGCCAATGCGAGGGCGGTGCCAGCTGATTACGAACGCAAGCAAACACTGGTCAACGCCGAGCGGTTTACGACGCCGGAGCTGAAGGAGTACGAAGCCAGAATTCTGACGGCGCAGGAGCGCTCGCTGGAGATCGAACGGCGCCTGTTCTCGGAGTTGCGGGCGCAGCTGCTGGCGGGTGCCGGCCGCGTGCGCGAGACGGCACGGCGAGTCGCCGAGATCGACCTGCTGGCGTGCTTTGCGCACCTCGCGGCGCTGCGTGGCTGGACGCGGCCCGAGGTGGATGAAAGCGGGCTGCTGGAGGTCGTCGGCGCGCGGCATCCCGTGGTCGAGCGCCGTATGGAGGAGTCGGGCGGCGGACGTTTCGTCCCGAATTCGCTTTATCTGGATAGCGACGGCGGACCTTCGATCCTGCTGATGACGGGGCCGAACATGGGCGGCAAGAGCACCTACCTGCGCATGGCCGCGCTGCTGGTGGTGATGGCGCAGAGCGGCTGCTTTGTGCCGGCGGAGCGGATGCGGCTGGGCCTGGTGGATCGCATCTACACCCGCATCGGGGCAAGCGACAACGTGGCGCGCGGGCGCTCGACGTTCATGGTGGAGATGACCGAGACGGCGGCGATCCTGAATACGGCGACGCGCCGGTCCCTGGTGCTGCTGGATGAGATGGGCCGGGGAACGGCGACCTATGACGGGTTGTCGCTGGCGTGGGCGACGGTCGAGCATCTGCACGAGCGCATTGGAGCGCGGACGCTGTTTGCGACTCACTACCATGAGCTGACGCTGTTGGCGGAACGCCTGTCCAAGCTGAAGAACGTGCGGGTCACGGTGAAGGAGAACGCCGGCGGCATCGTCTTCCTGCACACGGTGGAAGCGGGAGCGGCGAGCAAGAGCTACGGCATTGAAGTGGCGCGGCTGGCCGGGCTGCCGCAAAGCGTCCTCGCGCGCGCGCGCGAGGTGTTGAAGCTGCATGAGCGGGCCGAGAAGCAACAGGTTCGTGAAGCGGTGGAAGAAGCTTCGCGGCAGATGCAGATGACCATGTTTACCCCGCTTTCGCAGCGGATCGTCGACCGTCTGGAGATGGCCGAGGTGGATTCGCTGACGCCGCTGGAAGCGCTGAACCTGCTGGCCGAATTGAAGCGGGAGATGAAGGGATAGGATCTTAGTTGTTGACCTTCCTGATGTTGTGAGTTCCAAGCTTCTTCAGTTCCACCGGGGTGTGATGCGTGCAGGCTAAGCCGAAGGCGATGGTGGTGGCCGGGGTGATGAGCGGCACCTCGGCGGACGGTGTGGATGTGGCGCTGGTGCGGGTTTCGCCGGGTGCGCAGACGCCGCGCATGAAACTGCTCGCGCACGCAGGCTTTCGCTACCCAAAGACGCTGCGGGCGGAGGTTATGCGGGCGATGGAGGGCCAGGCGATGGCTGCCGGGGAGTTCAGCCGGCTGCATTGGAGACTGGGCGAGGTGTATGCCGGATGCATCGAGAAGGCGGTCAGCCAGTGCGGCGTGAAGATTGGCCTGGTCGGTCTGCACGGGCAGACGGTCTTTCATCAGGCTCCACGGCACGAGTCGGCGGGTGCCACGTGGCAGATGGGCGAGGCGGCGGTGGTGCGTGAGCGTCTGCGCGTCCCCGTCGTAAGCGACTTCCGTCCGGCGGACGTGGCGGCGGGCGGCCAGGGTGCGCCGCTGGTGCCGATGCTGGACTTCTGCCGTTATCGCTCGCCGACAAAGAACCGGGTCTTGCTGAACCTGGGCGGCATCGCGAACATCACCGCGCTTCCGGCGGGTGCCGGGATCGACGGGCTGCTGGCGTTCGATACCGGGCCTGCGAATGTGGTGATCGATGGATTGATGCAGGATTTCTTCGGCAAGAACCTCGATCGCGGAGGCAGGGTCGCGGGCCGGGGGCGGGTGCTGAGCGGCGTGGTTGCGGAGATCCTGCGCGAGCCCTATTTTCTCGCTACGCCTCCCAAGTCCTGCGGGCGGGAGCAGTTTGGCCGCGGGTTTGTGGAACGCTTCAAAGCGCTGTGCGCGAGCCACGGCGGGTCGCCCGAAGATGCAGTGCGGAGCGCAACCGAATTGACGGCGGCTTCGGTGCTGGACGCATACGGAAGATTCTGCTGGCCGCACCTGGGGCAGCGTGCGCCGCTGGCGCGAGCGACGGAGTTGATCGCGGCTGGCGGCGGGGTGAAGAACGAGTCGCTGATGTTGCGGTTGAGGGACAGCTTTGCCGCCCTGGGAGTGAAGGTGACGGTGGCTGAAGACGCGCAGGCGAAGGAAGCCGTTGCGTTCGCTTTGCTGGCCTGGCTCCGCTGGCATGGCTTGCCGGGGAATGTTCCGGCGGCGACCGGAGCAGCGGGCGGACGGATTCTGGGGAAGGTTTCAGCGTGATTGCAAGGCTGGATGCTGGTGATGCGACGGGCAGGCAAAAGTGCAGCCGGAGCGGTGTGAATCGCGTCTCCCTGTACGGCCGGGCTGCATGGCTGGGGCTTGCGGCGGGAATGCTGGCCGGATGCCAGGCGCCGCGCGAGGAGGGGCGAACCGTGGTCGTGGCGATCGAGAACTCTCCCAACTCGCTCGACCCGAGGGTGGGCACGGATGCCATGGCGGAACGGATCGGCGGGTTGATCTTCGACGCGCTGGTGAAGAAGGATGAGCACTTTGAGATGAAGCCGTGGCTGGCAACGAGTTGGGAGCAGCCGGATGACCGGACCTGGATCTTTCACCTGCGGGATGGCGTTCGCTTCACAAACGGGCAGCCCCTGACTGCGGAAGACGCGGCCTGGACCATCAACTCGCTGGTGGATGGATCGCTGCTGACGAGCAAGTCCGGTGCGTTTGCGCAGGTAGAGCGCGCCGAGGCGACTGACCGGCTGACGTTGACGATCCGGATGAAGAGCGCTGACGCTTCCCTGCTCTTCAATTTGAGCGATGGCCTGTTCGGCGTGGTTCCAAAGGGTTCGGGGAAGGATTTTGGCCGCGCTCCGGTAGGTTCGGGGCCATTCCGTTTCATCTCCGCGGAGCAGGATAAGGATGTGGTGGTCGAGAGGAACGGAGCGTACTGGGGCGGCAGCCCGAAGATCGAGCGAGTGCGGTTTGCGGTGGTTCCGGATGCAGTGACGGTGGCGCTCGAGCTGGAGAAGGGTTCGGTGGACGTTGCGAGCAATGAGCTGACTCTGGACATGATCCATGCGCTCGACGGCCGGCCGGGACTGAAGATCGAGACCGGCCAGGGATCGCCGGTGATGTACCTGAACTTCAACGTGGCGCGTGGGCCATTGGCAGATGAGCGGGTCCGCCAGGCGATTGCCTGCGCCATCGATCGGCAGGCGATTGTGCAGGCGGTGTGGCGAGGGCAGGCGCGGCTCGCCGACACGCTGCTGCCGGCCGGGCACTGGGCGGCGGCGCCCGGGAGCGAGCTGGCGCATTGGCCGCTCGACCCGGCGCGCGCCCGAGCGCTGCTTGAAGCCGCAGGCTACAAGGCGGACAAGGCCGGCGTGCGCCTGCGCCTGGAGATGAAGACGTCAACCGATGAGACGACGCGTCTGCTAGCGGAGATTCTGCAGCAGCAGCTTGCCGGGGCGGGGATCGCGTTGACGCTGCGCTCGAGTGAGTTCGGCACGTTCTATTCGGACGTGACGGCGGGCCGATTCGAGATGTATGCGCTGCGCTGGATCGGGTCCAACGAGGATCCCGACATCTTCCGCTACGCCTACGGCTCCGATCGATTTCCGCCCAAGGGCGGCAATCGGGGGCATTATGCGAATCCTGAAGTCGATGGGCTTCTGTCGGCAGCGGCGTCGACGACGGACGAGACGGTTCGCCGGGCGGAGTACATCACAGTGCAGAAGATCCTGGCGGAGCAGCTTCCCGGCATTCCGCTGTGGTACCCCAACAACGAGGTGGTGCACAGCACGCGTGTCGTCGGGGTCGTTCCACAGGTCGATGGAAGCTTTGGGTTTCTGCGCGAGGCGCGGCTTGCGCCGTGACGCAAGGAGTGAAATGAGCGCTCCCGGCCCTGCTCTTGTGTCCCGGGAAAGATGCTCTAGAATGACCCCATGACCACAGTCGACGTCGTCTTTCGCTTCGGCAAGCAACCTACCGAAGCCGCCGCTCTCGCCATCGCGCGACTGCGCGAGATCTATGGCATCCGCCACGTCCAGCTCTCCGAAGCCGACAAGACCATCCGGGTCGAGTTCGACTCCACCCGTCTCTCCGAGCAGATCGTCCTGCAACTGCTACGCCGCGCCGGCCTCGATGTCCACGAGAAGGTGATTCTCTACACTCCGCCGGCCCCGATTGTCGCGGCACCCGCGCAGTAGGGACGTCGCCCGGAAGATTTGAGAGAGCGGGCTCGTTTACTGTCCGGAAGCGGACGTGTTGGCCGTCCGCGGATAGTACCCGGTCCGGGTCCGCACATCCAGCTTGCCGAAGCCCTTCTCCTTCGCCTCCACGTGGACCTGCCGGTAGCCGCCTTTGCTGGGCGGATTGGTGGAGCGGTAGGCGATCGTGTACTGCGACCGGATGTCCTGTGCGACCTCCGCCGCGATGGGATCTACTTCTTTCAGCGATCTGGGAAAGTAGGCGACGCCGCCGGTCTGCTCGGCGATCTCCTCGAGCACCCGCCGCGCATGGCGCGATTCGCGCTTGTCCGTATCCTCGCCAAACAGCAGGCCGACGCAGTAAATCACCGGCCCATCGAGATCCTGCACCCGGCGGATCGCCTGCTCCAGCGTCGCGCTGGACGCATTGTCCTCACCGTCGGTGACGACCACAAGCACCTGCTTGGGATTGCGTGCGTTCTTCGCCAGATAATCGGCGGACGCGACGATGGCGTCGTAGGCCGCGGTCCCGCCGGATGACTTGATGTATGTCAACCCCTGCTGCAGCTTGTCGATGGAAGAGGTAAAGTCCTGGTCGATGAACGCCTCCGAGCTGAAGTCCACCAGGAACTCTTCGTCTTTCGGATTCGAGAGGCGGATGAGGTCCAGCGAAGCCTTGTCCACGGCGGCCCGCTTGTCGTACATGGAGCCCGAGCTATCGATCAGGAGGCCGATCGACACCGGGAGATCCTCGTGCCGGAAGCTGGTGATGGTCTGCGGAACACCGTCTTCATACACATGGAACGCCGCCTGGTCGAGCGACGTCACCTCGCGTCCACTCATGTCCAGCACCGAAGCGTTCAGGCGCACCTCGTAGGCGTCGCGCGTCAGCGTATAGCGTCCGCTCGCGTCCTTTGTCACCGGGCCGACACCCGGCGCAGCCGTCACCGGTTGGCTGGCGCTGGGTGACACCGGATCCGGGTCGGGAGACGGAACCGGATCGCGGTCGACCGTCAAAGGGAGCGGAGTTCTCGGGGGTGCGGTCTGCGCCAGCGTACCTCCAGCCACGCCCAGCCACCAAAATCCGCACAACAAGACCGACAAGCTCTTACTGCGAAGGTGCATAGTACCCCTGGCGAAAGTGCACCGTAAGCTGCGGAAGACCGGGCGGCGGTACCAGACGCACCTTCAATTTACGCCAGTTGCCATCCTTCTTCATATCGGACGGACGATAGCCGACAACGTACTCATTGCGCAGCTCGGCGCTGATCCGGGTGGCGATATCCGTCATGTCGCCGGCGTCCGACACCCGGAACATCCGGCCGCCGGTGGTCTCCGCAATATCGGACAGCAGGATGGGCCCCAACTGCTCTTCACTGGTCGGTGCATACTCGTCGAAGATCCCGATGGCATAGATCTGCACATCGCTCTCGCGCACCACGCGGCGCAGTTCGCTTTCGGTATACCGGCTGCGGTTATCACCGCCGTCCGAAATAATCAGCAGGGCTTTGCGCTCGTACTTGGCATCCTTCAGTTTGTTCACACCCAGGTAGACGGCATCGATCAGAGCCGTACGGTTCTCGGGATGCAGCATCACCATACGCGCTTCGACGTCATCCACATCCGAGGTGTAGTCCACAATCACGGCCGGCTTGTCGTTGAATGCCACGACGAAGAACTCGTCTTCAGGGTTCGACGTACGCAGAAACTCCGTCAACGCGCGCCGCGCCCGGGCGAACTTCGACTGCATGCTGCCGCTCAGATCGAAGACGATGCCAATGGTTACGGGCGCATCCTCGGTGGAGAAACTCTTGATGGTCTGGCCGATATTGTTGTCGAAGATCTGGAAATTCGGCGCCTCAAGCCCGGTCACCAGCCGGTTCATGGGGTCGGTCACGGTCATCGGCACCAGCACCAGGTTGGCTTCCATGCGCAATCGCGGCAACTTCGAGCCCGGAGCGCGCACCGCCCCCGGTGCCTCGGCCTCGCCGGCTGCTTCCGGCTTCGTCGCATCCGGCTTCGACTTCACCGGTGCCGGCGTCTCGACCTGGCCGAGCGGGTTTTCCTGCGCACGTGCGCCATCGCACCCTGAAAACAGGCCCGAGACGACGATAAGCCCAAATACCCAGCCGGCGCCCCAGCGGCGCCAACCCCGTTTCACCCGTGCGAAACTCGCCATACGCGTGTCCCCCGGCCCCACCATTGTAGAACGCAGCTTACACCGCCCAGGATGTTGTTGGATGCATCTGTTTAGCCCCGCGTGACTCCTATCAACACGGCGGCTGAAATGCCGTTGCGGAACCGGGCGCGCCCCACACCATACAATCGATGAAACGACTTCGACCGGAGAACACCTGAAGAATGGCTCGCATCTACCCCTTCCGCGCCCTGCGCTACGACACCCAGAAAGTCCGCATGGAGGACGTGGTCACCCAGCCGTACGACAAGATTACGCCGGAGATGCAGCAGGCCTACTACGACCGGTCGAAGTACAACCTGGTCCGCGTCATCCTGGGAAAGCGCGAGCCGGACGACACCGACGCCTTCGGCCAGGACGCGGCCCAGACCCCGCAACACAACGTCTACACCCGCGCCGCCGAGTCCCTTGCCTCCTGGCGCAGGAAGGGCATTCTTCGCGAAGAGGCCGAGCCGGCGCTCTACGGCTACTCCCAGACCTACACCGTGCCGGGAAGCGAAGAGGTCCGTGAACGCCGTGGATTCATCGCATTGGGGCAGCTCTACGACTACGCTGAAAAGGTCGTTTACCGGCACGAGCAGACGTTTCCCAAGCACAAATCGGACCGCCTCGCCCTGTTCAAGGCGACGCGCGCCTACTGCGAACAGATTTACATGCTTTATTCCGACCCGGCCTTCACGGCAGAGTCGTTGATCTTCGAGTCCGGGCGTCCTGCCGAACTGGAGATCACCGATGAGTACGGGGTCGTCCACCGCGTGTGGAAGCTGGCCGATCCGCACCTGATCAACCTCATCGCCGCGGCCATGCAGAACAAGAAGCTGATCATCGCCGACGGCCACCACCGCTACGAGACCTCGGTCACCTACATGCACGAGCGTGCCGCCGAGCTTGGCCTGACACTTTCGCCCGAGGCAACGGAAGAAGACGAGGAGTCGCCATCCAACCTCGCCGACGAGCCGCGTTCCCTGCTGCCGAAGCCCGCCTTCCCCGAAGCCGCCATGATGATGACCTTCGTCAATATGGACGCTCCCGGAATCACCATACTGCCGACCCATCGCGTGCTCTTCGGCCTCGGCGTAAACTACAACGAATTCATTGCGAGCGCCGGGCCGTACTTCGAGATCGAAAAGCTGGAGGGTGCGGATCTGGAGATCCTGCGCCGCGAGGACGGCGTCGCCTTCATCGTGGCCGCGGCTGGAGGATTCGACCTGTTCCGCGCTCGCCCTGAGGCGGTGCGCGAGCGCCTGAAGCAGCTTCACCCCGAGATCACCGACCGCCAGGCCCAACTCGACGTCGTTCAACTGCATCGTCTGGTCTTCGAAGACCTACTTTCACTCACCCACGAATCCATCGCCAACCTGGAAAACATTCGCTACCTCCGCAGCGCGGAAGAGGCCGTCGAGCAGGTGCGGTCGGGCGCAGCCGACATGGCTTTCCTGATCAAGCCGGTCACCCTCGACCAGTTGCGCGATATTTCCCTCTCCGGCGACGTCATGCCGCAGAAATCCACCGACTTCTATCCCAAGCTGCTGAGCGGTCTGGCGATCTACGCGCTCGACTAGGGCAGATCATTCGGCCTGTGCGGGCCGTGGCGGGATTGCAGCCGGGCCAGGCCTCAACCCGCCTCCGCTGCCCGACCCGCTACAATCACCCACGTAGCTTCCGTTCCGTGACCCGCACCCTACCTCCAACCCGGACGCTGCTGCTTCTGCTTGCAGGCCTGGCAGCCGCAGCCTCCGCGCAGACACCAGCCGCCAGGCCGGCTACCCCTCCGGTTCGCAAACCGAAGCGCATCAGACCGGCCCCGCCGCCGTTCAACCCGAGCCTGATCGTTCTCGACCCCGCGCACGGCGGCTCAGACGATGGAGCCAACCTTGGCTCGGCGGGTCTTGAGAAAGACCTTACGGTCGCGTTCGCCGACCGTCTGCGAACGCTGCTGACGGATAAAGGCTTCACCGTGGTCCTGACCCACGATTCCTCAGACGTAGACATCAACGCGGACCAGCGCGTGGAACTGGCGAATCGTTCGCGCGCCGTCGCCTGCCTGCTGCTGCACGCTTCGAACGCCGGCCATGGAATCCACCTCTACACCTCGTCGATGACCGCGCCGTCCACCTTCGACGCCTCTGTGCCCGCCAACTCCATCGCTCCCTGGGATTCAGCCCAGGCGACCGCGCTTCCGCGCTCGCTGCAGCTCGTCAACGAGCTCGCCACGACCATGACCGATCTCCGCGTGCCGCTCATCGTGGGCCGCGCCTCGGTCCGTCCGATCGACTCCATGTCCTGCGCCGCGGTTGCGATCGAGATCACCCCCGCCTCCGCGGAATCAACACTCGCCGACGACCCCTACCAGCAGCGGATCGCCGAATCCATCGTCCTCGCACTCACCGCCTGGCGTGACCAGGCGCAGGTCGAGATCGCCGCGCAGGGCCTGAACGCCCAGGCGGCGGAGTCCAGCGCCACCCAGGCGGCTGCAGCCACCAGCCAGAAGGTGCCGGCAGCCAAACCGAAGCCCAAGACCCCGGCCCTGCGCCCACCGGAAGAAGTTCCGCTCGCCCCCGCCCCCACGGTGCCCACTCCGGCCCCCATCGTCCGCCGGCCACCTCCGACCAGCACCACGCCGCCACCGCCCGGAGCGCGGCAGACGGCGGCACGACAGACCGGAGCGCAGCCATGATCCCCCGTTACCTGCGCATCCTCTACTGGACTCTGCTCGGCGGCATCGTGCTCATGCTGCTGCTGCTGATCTACGGTTGCCAGCGCAAGAATCAGCGGATTCTCGCCATGCGCGACGAATCCCGCATTCCGGCGCCTACCGACCTGCCGGCCGAGGAGGTTTCAATCGCCCAGGCCAACGATGCCGACGATTCCATTCTGCTCGACGACGTCAGCATGCCGCTTCCGGCCGACCCCAGTTTGCGGGCGCGGCTCATCCTCGAGCGCATGTTCGCCAACTTCAACCTGCCTGCTTCGACCCATCCGCTGCCGGCCGGAAAGGCGATCTCCGACGTCTTCCTGCTGCCGCTTCCGCTGGTCAACCCCTCGTCCGACTCGGACGATACCGCCGCCACGCAGCAGGCGTCGCCCTACGGCCACGTGCATGTCTCGGGCGCGACGCTGGCTGTGGTCAACCTCACCAAGGCCTTCGCCGACGCCCATCCGTCCGGCATCGAGACGGAGGAACTGACGCTCCGCGCGATCATCGCGACCCTCCAGGCCAACCTGCCGCAGGTCGAGGAAGTGCGGTTCCTGGTGGATGGCCAGACCCGGGATACCCTGGCCGGCCACGCCGACCTGACCCGTCCCTACTCGGTCTCCGACCCCGCCCACTCCATTCACGTGCTCTCCGCTTTCGGGAACCCGATGTAAGGAACGCAATGCCTCCGATCAATGCTCCGAACACCCCCCGCACGATCGCCGTCTTCGATTCCGGTTTTGGCGGCCTCACCGTTCTCCGCGAATTGCTTCCGCTGCTTCCGGGCACTCGTTTTCTCTACCTGGGAGACACCGCCCGGCTTCCCTACGGCGCCAAGTCGCAGCAGACAATCGCCCGCTACGCCTTGTCCTCCGCCGCATTTCTGCTGGCTCAAGGCGCGGAGATGCTGGTGGTCGCCTGCAACACCGCGTCGGCGCTGGCGCTTGAAGAAGTGAAGGCTGCCCTGCCCATCCCCGTGGTTGGCGTGATCGAGCCTGGTGTCGCCGCGGCTTCCGCAGCCGGGAAAGCAGCCTCCAGTTCGGCTTCCGTCCTGGTTCTGGCCACCTCAGCCACCGTGCAGTCTGCCGCTTACACCCGAGCCTGCCTGGCGGCCGGGCTCAACGCTTACGAGAAGGCCTGCCCGCTGCTGGTGCCGCTGGTCGAAGAAGGCTGGATTGATCACCCCGTCACCGCGGAGGTGCTGCGCATCTACCTGGGTGAAGCGCTCGCAGCCGCGCCGGAGGTGCAGACGCTGGTGCTGGGCTGCACCCACTATCCCCTGATCAAACCCCTCATCGAACGCACGCTCACCGAGCTGAATCATCCGCTGCATATCGTCGACAGCGCCTCCGCAACCGCGCACGCTGCCGCCAAGGTGCTTCCCGCGGCGGAGGCAGCCACCCCAACTTCCTGCACCTTCTACGCCACCGATTCGATCGAGAAGTTCCAGCGCCTGGGGTCGGCTTTCCTTGGCCGGGAGCTTCCATCGGTCGAATTGCTCGACCTTGGAGGCTGAGCAGCAGTTCCCGGGACACTCCGCACCCTATACGCTGTCTTTATGCCTTTCCTGCTCAAAACGGAACCGAACAAGTATTCCTTCGACGACCTGCTGCGCGACGGCGAGACGGTCTGGGATGGCATCTCCAACAACCAGGCGCTGCTCTACCTCCGCAACATGAAGAAGGGTGAAAAGCTCGTCATCTACCACTCGAATATCGGCAAGGCGGCGGTGGGTACGGCGAAGGTGGTCTCGGTCGACGGGACCGACCCCAAGAACCCCAGGGTGGTGATCAAGCCGGTCAAGCGGCTGAAGCGCGAGAAGCCGCTCGAAGAGATTCGAGCTGCGGCGGTCTTCACCGATTCCATCCTGTTCCGCCAGTTCCGACTTTCGGTGGTGCCGCTCACGGAAGAACAGTACGACTTCCTGCTGTCCTAGCGGCAGTTCTTTGCGGTCTCCGGGCTGCTATGCTGTTCAACGGAAAAGGAGCACCATGATCGACCTCAAAGGCAAAGTCGCCGTCGTCTTCGGCCTCGCCAACAAGCGCAGCATTGCCTGGGCTATCTGCCAGAAGCTGGCCGCGGCAGGCGCGACCCTGGCCATCTGCTACCAGAACGAGCGTCTGCAGCGCGACGCACAGGAACTCGCCGCGGATCTGCCCGGCGCCCGAACATTTCCCTGCGATGTCTCGATCGACTCCGACATCGACGGGGTCTTCGAGCAGCTGAAGTCGGCCTACGGCAAGCTCGACATCCTGGTGCATTCGATCGGCTTCGCCCCCAATATCAAGAACACCGTGCTCAACACGGCCCGCGAGGACTTCCGCGTCGCCCACGATATCAGCGTCTATTCTCTGATTGCGCTGGTGCGCGGCGCCGAGCCGCTGATGGCCGAGGGGGGATGTATCCTCACCCTGACCTACTATGGCGCCGAAAAAGTGTTCCCCAACTACAACATCATGGGCGTGGCCAAGGCCGCGCTCGAAGCCACCGTGCGCTACCTCGCCGTGGACCTCGGCCCGAAGAAGATCCGCGTAAACGCCATCTCCGCCGGCCCCATCAAGACGCTGGCAGCCCGCGGCATTGGCGACTTCTCGAAGATTCTTACCGCGGTTGAAGAACGTGGTCCGCTGAAGCGCAATGTGGACCCTCTCGAGGTTGGCAATACCGCGATGTTCCTGTGCAGCCCGCTCGCCAGCGGCATTACCGGGGAGATCACCTTCGTCGATTGCGGCTATAACATTACCGGGCTCTGAGCACGGCAGCGGTGCGCCTGATTTAAGGGAACCGGCCGCTGGGGCATGGCGTATGGTTCGGGTATGAAGACGACCGTGGTGCGGCCGCCGGATACGGAGTTGCGCAATGCCCTCATGGTCGCGTGCGGGTTTGGCATCTTCACCGTGCTGCTGCATGTGGCGCTGACGCTGTGGGTGCGGCATGAGGGCTACGGCTACTTTCGCGACGAGTTGTACTACCTGATCTGCGGGCGGCACCTGGCCTGGGGGTACGTCGACCATGGGCCGATGGTGGCATTGCAGGCGCGGGTGGCAGAGACGCTGTTCGGGCGATCGCTGGTGGGGCTGCGGATGCCGGCGGCGATCGCAGGGGGCGTGCGCGTCTTCTTGACCGGCATACTGGCCTGGGCGCTGGGCGGCCGCCGGGCGGCCCAGGTGCTGGCGATGGCCGCGGTGCTGATGACACCTTGCTATCTCGGCGGCGACAGCTACCTTTCGATGAACTCGTGCGAGTCCATGTTCTGGATGGGAGCGCTGCTGGCGCTGATCCTGATGGAACGTGGCGGGTCGCCGCGCTGGTGGCTGCTGTTTGGCGCGGCGGCAGGCCTGGGTCTGCTGAACAAGCCGGATATGACGTTTTTCCTGCTGGCGCTGCTGCTCGCGCTTCTGCTGACCCCGCAGCGCCGTCTGCTCGGGTCAAAATGGATGCTCGCCGGCGTGGGGCTGATGATGCTGATGGTGGCGCCGTATATCGCCTGGCAGGTGCGGAACCACTGGCCCACATGGGAGTTTCTGCAGAATGGCAAGCTGCATCACAAGGTTGTCATCCTGAGGCCGGCCGCGTTTGTTCTGGCGCAGATCACGACGTTGCTGCCGACGAATTTACTGATCTGGGGCTCGGGTCTGGTGTGGCTGCTGCGGCGCGAGCGCTGGCGCTGGCTGGGCCTGATGTATGTCCTCTTCCTGGCGATCATGTTCGTCTTGCACGCCAAGGATTACTACGTGGTCCCGGTGTATCCCATCCTTTTCGCGGCTGGGGGACTCGCCTGGGAGTCGTGGCGGCGGAGTGCTGCGACGGGCTGGAATCCGGAGCGGTTCCTTGGCTTTCCAATTCTCGAAACGGTGCTGATCCTCGGCGGCCTGCTCGTGCTGCCGATGTCGAACCCGATTCTGCCGCCGGCGCAGTGGATTGCGTACGCCAGTGCGCTGCACCTGCGCAACCAGGCGAGCAAGACGGAGATGAACGACAGCGGGCCGCTGCCGCAGTTCTACGCGGATCGCTTCGGCTGGCAGGAGGAGGTGGACCAGGTCGAAGAGGTCATGGCTTCGCTGCCGCCTGACGAGCGCGGAAAGGTCACTCTGATCTGCGACAACTACGGCGAGGCGAGCGCGCTCAATTTCCTGGGTCACGGGCTACCCTTCGCCATGAGCGGGCAAAACAACTACTGGCTGTGGGCTGGTGATGGCAAAGGAAACCTAATATCGGACGGGTCGGTCGTCATCGATGTTGAGAACACGACGGTGGAACACCTGAAGCGTTACTTCGATTCGGTGCAGGTGGTCGGGCAAATCGGAACAACTTACTCTATGCCCTTTGAGCACAAGAAGATCTTCCTGCTGAAAGGTCCGAAGCAGCCCTTCCCGCTGGATTGGCAGGAACACCGGATCTATATCTGAGAGCAAAGAAGGCTCTGGATCTGAAAGCAAAGAAGAAGGCGCCCTCATCGCGGGTCGCGACCACGACACGGAAGCCCGGGGCGTGGCGTGGGTATGCTGGAAGGATGGGTGGTTTACAGAAGCCAAAGCTGGGACAGAACTTCCTCGTCGACGATCAGGCGCGGCATCGCATCGCCGACGCGCTGGGAGACCTGAGCCGGCGCACCGTGGTTGAGATCGGTCCCGGGCATGGCGCGATCACTGAAATCCTGGCCGGAAGGGCGCAGCGGCTGGTGGCGATTGAACTGGATCGCGCGCTCGCCGCCGAGTTGCGCTTCCGTTTTCGCGAAAAGCCGCAGGTAGAGATCGTCGAGGCGGACGTTCTCAAGACGGATCTCGGGGCGCTCGCAGAGCCTGGCGATTCGGTCGACGTGGTGGGAAATCTGCCGTACTACATCACCTCGGAGATTCTCCTGCATCTGTTCAAGGCAGCAGCGGAGGGTCGCGTGAGCCGCGCGGTGCTGATGATGCAGCGCGAGGTCGCCGACCGCGTAGCAGCGTCGCCAGGCGTGCGGGAGTACGGGCTGCTCTCGGCCACGGCGCAGATGTACGCCCGCGTGGACTCGCTCTTCACCCTGCCGCCAGGCGCTTTCAGCCCGCCGCCGGAGGTTTACTCGACTGTGATCCGGCTGCACTTCCAGCCGCGTTTTGGGGAGTTGGGGGTTGAGCCGGACGGTTTCGGCAGGTTTCTGCGGAAGGCGTTCGCGCAGAAGCGCAAGACCCTGGCGAACAATCTGCGGGCCGGCGGCTATGCGGCAGAGGCTGTGGCGGCGCGCTGGCCGCACAGCATCCCCGCACAGTTCCGGGCCGAGCAGGCCGGGCTCGAGCAGATGGCGGAGCTTTATCGTGCGCTGGGCGCGCTCGATGGCTCCGAGGCTACTTCGGCTTCGCGCTAGCGGCCGGCGCCGGCGCCGGAGCGGCTCTGGCTGGAGCCGGCGCGGCAGCCGCCGGGTGGGGCGCCGGCGCGGCAGTTCCGCCGGCGTGAAGATGGGCGGGGACACCGCCGGCTGAGCCATGGGGCGAACCGGACTTCAACGTGGACTGCGTTCCCGGCGTTGACGGCACATGCGCGGTCCAGCCGCCAGTCAGGGCGTCCGGCGGCGCGGGCGCCCGGTGCGGCGCGACGGTGCCCAGAACGGGGTGGCGGCTCTCACTCTCCAATGGGAAGTCACTGTAGAGCGCACCTCCGAGCGGCGACGACTCCGTGCCGTAGAACCCCTCCGCAGCGATGGGCGCGGACAGGGCGACGTGCGGCAGCGGCGTGGGAACGACGCCGGCAATCTTCAGCCCGGTGGAACGGTCTTTGACCGGCTGCGGCGGCATGGGCGGACGATGGATGGGGCGAATCGGGTGACTTGGGCCGAAGGCCGACGGCGGCCGCTTGACGAGGTGGTAGAGCGGAGGCGCAGCGCCGACCAGCATACCGCCCCCGAGGCCGGCTCCGCCGAAGCCCCACACGCCGCAGAGGCGGTTGGGCTGCCACACCCAGCCGAAGCCGGGATACCAGTCCCAGCGGCCGCAGTGAAAGGGCAGCCAGCCCCATGTATAGCCGGAGGCCCAGATATAGCCCTGGCTGCTCCAGACGAAAGCTCCATCGCCGTAGGGGTCGAAGTCGCTGCCGAGATCGGCGGCGTCGACCGAAGCGACGCCCGGCTGCCAAACCTCGCCGAGCCCGGGCACGTCATACCAGGTGCCATTGGCATCGAGATCGGACCAGCCGTAGCCCTGCGAGCCGGCGAAGTCGTTGCGCGCGGCAGTCTGCTCGCTGGCCTGGTCGGTGGCGATCTGGTCGCGCTGCTGATTCCACGCGTCCCAGGTCTCATTGTCCACCTGCTGGTTCAAGAAGTAGCGGGTGGCATCGTCCGGGTCGGCGCGCAGGCTTTCGCCACCCTTGACCCCGGTGCGGAAACCGTCGGTGCGGCTGGCGATGACGGTTCCGCTCAGCACGGCGAAGGTCGCCTCCGGCTGAGCTTTGGCTTCGTCGCTGGTGGCCAGCGGAAGCGAGATGCGCAGCACCGAGTTGTCGGCGGCTTCGGCCGTGACGCTGCCAGCTTCGATGCGATAGCTGGCGCCCGGCGCGTGGCGCAGTTCGAAGTACGCGAGGCCGCTGAGCAGCGAGAGCTGGGTGTGAGCGACGGATTTCGCATCGAGCGCAAGCGAGTCGAGCGTCAGCGAGGTGTTCGGCGTCAGCCGGGCGACGCTGCCGTCCTCGAACTCGATCTCCGCCTGGCCGTAATCTCCGGTGACCAGACGGGTGCCTTCGTTCAGCGGCATGTTGAGCGCCGGGGTATCTTCGCCGGTATTGTCGGCGCGCTGGACGCGCAGATCGCCGGTAAAGAAGGACAGCCGGGCGCTGCGGACGGGAGCCTTCGCGGCCGTGGCGGGTGAGTCTGCGGCGCTGGCCGCGGACGCGGCGGCCGAGGGCGTCGCAGCCACATCGTTCGCGGGCGCAGGAGTCTCGCCTTCAACCGGGGCAGCGGCACCAGCCGATGGAGCAACAGCAGAGCCAGCACCCGCAGCCAGCGCGGGCGTCGTCTGCTGGGCACTCCCCGGCAAAGCGCCAAGCATGACCGCTCCCAGCAACCAACCTGCCCAACCTGCTGTGACACTCGATCTCTTGATGGCTTTCGGACTCTTCATGGCTCTCCGGACCTCGGCCCGTCAAGCTATGGACGGAGACCTCCAAGGGAAAGTTACGGGCTGGTTGCAGCCAGTGCAAGCAGATTCGCGGCACGGTTGCGGACCCGTTCCAGCACCTGGGGATCGTCCACCAGCGCACGCAACGCCGGCGCGATGGTCGAGAGCTCCAGCGCACTTCCCTGTCGAACCGCGGTGACCAGGTTTTCAGTCTCGGGATCGAGCGCCAGGCGATCGTAGCGATGCTTCAGTTCGAGCTGCCGGCCGGCATCGAGCGTGTAGGCGATGCCCGTGAAGGTTGTGAGCAGAGCGACGACGTTCTTGTCTTCGCTGAAGTTGAACGTGCAGGTCGAGGCACCTGCACTGGAGGTATAGGTGAGAGTTTTGGCACCGGAGTTTGCGATGTGCTTCGCTTTGGACTCACACCCGGAACGAAACCCGCCAGTCGCGCGAGCCAGTTCAAAGAGCTTGGCCGTCGTGGCAGGGGTGAGGTTGACGTTCATGGTGACGTCGATGTTTGGAAGCGCCTGGATGGTGTCAACGTAGGGGCTGTACTTCGGCACCTCGGGCGGATACGAGACCTGGTAGACGGTGCTGCCATCGGACTGGACGGTAAGACTGTAGCTGGGGATGGGCGCGCCGGGACGCGAGAGCCGGAAGCTGAGCGATTCGGGGGGCGCGGGCTGTGCGACCGCGCCCGCGCCCGCGAGCAGCACAAGCGGGAGGACGCTCCTCAGAATTTTGACGGAACGGCTCACGGACCGGATCACCGGGCTGCTCCTCGCACTGTTCCTCGCACTGATCCTCGTACTGCTTCCAGGCCGGCTCCCCGCACTGCTCCCCGGGCGCCCGCGCCAGTGGTTTGGCTCAGGCTCGGCAAGGTGTGGCTCAGGCTCTGCGCGGTGTGCAGATGACAGATTGCCACCGCGAGCGCGTCGGCGGCGTCGGCTGAGTCCGGCGCGGTCTCGAGTTGGAGCAGGCGCATCACCATGAACTGCACCTGCTCCTTGGCGGCCAGGCCGTAGCCCACGACGGCCGATTTAATCGAGAGCGGAGCATATTCGGCGACCGGGCAGCCGCTGAGCGCAGCCGCCAGCAGGGCGACGCCGCGAACCTGGCCCAGCTTGAGCGCGCTCTTGGCGTTGGCGGAGAAGAAGACTTCTTCAATGGCGATGGTCGAGGGCTGGTAAAGCTCGATCTGCGCGGTCAACTCGGCGAAGACCTGGGCGAGGCGCAGCCCGGTGCTCTGCTTCTTGTTGAGGCGGATGGTTCCGGCGCCGACGTGGATCAGCCGGCCGCTGCGCGGGTCGGGTTCGACCACGCCGAAGCCGGTAAACTCGGTGCCGCAATCGACGCCCAGAACGCGCATGGGGCGAGTTTACCGTACTGGCCTCGTCCACGTCTGGGGGCCTCTCACAGACTCCTTTCGCCATTCCACAGTGAATCTGGGTCTCCCTGATGGAATTTCCTGGTGGAACTAAGCGGCCAACCCGTGGCAGTTCTTGTACTTCTTGCCGGAGCCGCAGGGGCACTTGTCGTTGCGGCCGACTTTTTCTCCGGCCCGGTGCGGTCCGGCGGCATCGGCGGTTGCGGTCGCCGTGGAGGACTGGCGGGCGCGCGCGAGTTCGCGCTCCTTCTTCTTCTGGAACTCGCGTTCAAGCGCGTCGATGGTGGTGGAGGCCTGGCGGGTCGGGACCACGGGGGCCGGCGTCGAAGAGGGCGTCGGGCTGGACTGGCGAGCGCCGGCCAGTTCGAGCTGCTGGGGTGCCTGTGCCGCGGGCTGCGGCGGCGCGGCCTGGGCGATTGCAAGCTCTTCGGCGGTTTCTATGGGCTGGCCGTTGGGGCCGATGATCTGCATGCGGAAGAGGTGGCGGGAGGTGTCTTCCTGGAAGCGCAGCATCATCGCCTCAAACATATCGAAGGACTCTTTCTTGTAGGCGACGAGCGGGTCCTGCTGGGCGTAGCCGCGCAGGCCGATGCCCTCTTTGAGGTGGTCCATGGCGAGCAGGTGGTCCTTCCACAAGCCGTCGAGCACGGAGAGCATGACGATTCGCTCGTGGTAGCGCATGGCCTGTGCGCCGAGGATCTGCTCCTTGACGTCGTAGCGGGCGCGGATGCGTTCGTAGAGAGTTTCGCCGAGCTCGTGACGGCTCAAGTCAGCCGAGATCTCCTCGGTGGGCCCAACCCAGGTCTCAGAATCGGGACGTGGGGCACCCTCAAGGGTGAACCGCGCGCCGAAGATGTCGTAGATGGCTTTGAAGGCTTCGTCGAGCTTCCACTCTTCCTGCGTGGCCTTTTCGGGGGCGAACTCTTCGAGAATGTTGGAGAGGATGGTCGAGGTGTAGTCCTCGGTGATGAGCTGCTTCTGGTCGACTCCTTCCATCAGCTGCTTGCGCAAACCATAGACGGCTTCCCGCTGCTTGTTCATCACGTCGTCGTACTCGAGGACGTGCTTGCGCGACTCGAAGTTCTGCGTTTCCACCGCTTTCTGGTTGGCCTCAATGCGCTTGGTGATCATGCCCGACTCGATGGGCACGCCCTCTTCCATGCCCAGCCGTTCAAGCAGCCCGGAGACCCACTCGCGGGCGAAGATGCGCATCAGATCGTCTTCGAGGGAGAGGTAGAAGCGGCTGGCGCCGGGGTCGCCCTGGCGGCCGGCGCGTCCGCGCAACTGGTTGTCGACGCGTCGTGATTCATGCCGCTCGGTTCCAAGGATGAACAGCCCGCCGGTTTCGACCACGGCCTCGTGCTCGGCTTTTGCGGCGGCTTCATGGTCGGCTACGGCGGACTCCCACGCCGCCTGGGAGGTTTCGAACTCCTGGCCGGAGTAGTAAAAGCGCATCATGCCGGGGCCGGCGACCGGCTGGATGGCGCCCTCGGCGGCGGACACGGCGCGGGCGAGATTCTTGCGAACGAGATCCTGGCGGGCCATGAAGTCGGAGTTTCCACCCAGCAGGATGTCGGTTCCGCGGCCAGCCATGTTGGTGGCGATGGTGACCATGCCGAGGCGCCCGGCCTGCGCGACAATCTCGGCTTCCTTCTCGTGGAACTTGGCGTTGAGCACGACGTGGCGGATGCCCTTGCGCTTGAGAATCTCCGAGAGCAGCTCGGACTTCTCGATGGAGGTCGTGCCTACCAGGACAGGCTGCTTGGTGGCATGCAGACGAGCGATCTCGTCGGCGACCGCGAAGTACTTTTCCTGCGTGGTGCGGTAGACGACGTCGGGATATTCAACCCGCATCATCTTGCGATTGGTGGGCGCGACGACGATGTCGAGTTTGTAGACCTTGTCGAACTCGGCGGCTTCGGTCTCGGCCGTCCCGGTCATGCCGCTCAGCTTCTTGTACATGCGGAAGTAGTTCTGGAAGGTGATCGTGGCGAGGGTCTGGTCTTCCTTGCGGATGGCGACGCCTTCCTTTGCCTCGACCGCCTGGTGCAGGCCGTCGGACCAGCGGCGCCCGGGCATCAGGCGGCCGGTGAACTCGTCGACGATGATCACTTCGCCGTTTTTGACGACGTATTCGACATCGCGCTTGTACAGGTTGTGCGCCTTGATGGCGACTTCGACGTGGTGCTTCAGGTCCCAGTTCTCCGGGTCGGCAATGTTGCCGATACCGAGCAGTTTTTCAATCTTTTCCCAGCCCTCGTCGGTGACCGTGATGGCGCGCGCTTTTTCGTCGACCACGAAGTCGCCCGACCAGGTCTTGGACTCGACCGTCTCGATCAGTTCGCCGGCTTCGAGTTTGGGGATGATCACGTTGACGCGAGCGTACTTGTCGGTGGTCTGGTCGGTGGGGCCGGAGATGATGAGCGGAGTTCGGGCCTCGTCGATGAGAATGGAGTCCACTTCGTCGACGATGCAGAAGTATTGTCCGCGCTGGACCATGTCCGCGAGCTCGAACTTCATGTTGTCGCGCAGATAGTCGAAGCCGAATTCGTTGTTGGTGCCGTAGGTGATGTCGGCGGCATAGGCCTCGCGGCGCTGCTGGTCTGAGAGATCATGCACGATGACGCCGACCGTGAGCCCGAGGAAGCCGTAAATCTTGCCCATCCACTCGGCGTCGCGCTTTGCCAGGTAGTCGTTCACTGTGACCACGTGGACACCGCGTCCGGCGAGGGCGTTGAGATAGGCCGGGAGGGTGGCGACCAGGGTCTTGCCTTCGCCGGTCTTCATCTCGGCGATCTTGCCCTGGTGGAGGATGGTTCCGCCGATGATCTGTACGTCGAAGTGGCGCATGCCGACGACCCGCCGGCCGGCCTCGCGGACGACGGCGAAGGCTTCCGGCAGGATGGCGTCCAGCGCGGCTTTTTCGGCGGCTAAGAGGCCTTCAGAATCCTCTTTGGGGTCGATGTCTTTGATGGCCTCGGCAATGCGGGCGCGGAACTCCGCGGTCTTATCCCGGAGCTGCTCGTCGGTGAGCGACGAGACGGAGTCTTCGAGGGCATTGACCTGCTGCACGATGGGCAGAAGGCGCTTGATGGCGCGGTCGTTGGAGGTGCCGAAGACCTTGGAGATGACGGTGTTGATCACAGGCGGAATCCTTTGTTTTTGAGGCCCTGAGGTGCAGGCGGGCGAGGAGCTTCAGCGCGGACTCGGGGCGGCTCAGGCGCAGAGATGCGCACTCTCTAGTTTACGCGAATCGGGCCGGATGAGGGGCTCCTGGTGCCTGCTGGCAGGCCAGCCCGGTATCCCTATACTGGAGAATCCCGGTGCGCCCTGGCATCCGGCTTCGGGCCGGAGAGGAACGGCTTCAGGGAGCGTTGGAATCGTGGGTGGGGCGAGTTGCGGAGAGCTCGAGAGGAGCGGCTGCGGCGGTGGTCTTCAGGCAGCCAGTATCGCCTGCAGCACGTGGCTGGGGGGCGACTCCGGCCTGGCGGGCGCCCGGATGGCGGGCGCTCTCGGCCGGGGGCACGGGCAGCAGCGACGCGAGCCACGCGTTGAGGATGGGCACGGCGGACCCGGCTTCCGGCGGCGCACCTGCCTGGGCGTGCACCGGGGTGCAGGCGAGCAGGACCGCGAGGAAGAGGAGCGTGGACCTCATGGCGCAAGGGTAACATCCGGGCGCGGCGGTTCGAGCGGGAAAACGCAGCGAATTTGCTGGCGCCGGGGAGTCGCGTGGAGTATTTTCTGAGGACTGAATCCCCTGGGAGCTGTCATCCATAATGAGTATGCCGGAAAGTTGTGTGTCTTCTTGCCCCGCTCGCGAAGCGTCCGGGGGCAGCCCGCCGCGGCGGAGATTTCTGGGCCAGCTAGGAGCCGCACTGGCGGCTGGAGCGTTCGCGAGACCCATGCGGGGCTCGCCTGTGGAGGTGGCTGTGAAACACGGAGAGTCGTCTGGACTGGCGGAAAGCATCAAGGTATCGGCGAACGAGCGGGTGCAGCGCGCGTTTGACATTCGGGTGTCGGCGGCACTGGCACAGGCGGCGGTGGAGATTGCTCCGCATGCGACCAATGGAGACCAGCAGCGCTATCCAGATGGCTCTGGAACCTATACCAAGGTGGTGCTGCAGGATTCCATCGGGCTGGTGAATCCGGCGGCTTACAAAGGGTTTCTGAAGGCACTTGCAAGCGGACGACCGGAGGACTTTGAGGCGATTGTGCTGGGCGGGACGCGGCCACTGAATGGTCCGCAGGGCGGGCTGGCGTTCACGCTCGAAGGATGCGATTCGCACCAGTTCGGCAGCGCGCCGTCGGAGCAAGAGAAGCAGGTGGTGGTTCCGGCGCCTCCGGCGCTGGCGAGTGCGGCGTACGGGACCGAACTGACGGAGCTCTACTGGGCGGCAATGCTGCGCGACGTGGCCTTTACGGACTACGCCACCCATGCCACCGCCGCCGCCGCCGCGGCAGAGCTTACCGGGATGGCGACCTACGCGGGGCCGCGGGACGCAAGCGGCAAGGTGACGCCGGAGCTGCTGTTTCGTGGCGCGTATCCAGGCGAGACGGTGGGTCCGTATGTTTCGCAACTGCTTCTGCCGCCGACCACCTTCGGAGCGCTGCCGGTGACGAATCAATTCATAACCTACGCGCCGGGAGTGAACTACATGCTGGACCCGGTGACCTTCCTGCAGGTGCAGAACGGTATCGACACCGGCCTGTCGGACCAGCCGGACCCGACCCCGCGCACTCTGCACGACGGCCGTGGACTGGCGGCTTTCACCCACGTGGACGTGCTCTACCAGGCCTATTTCATCGCCTACCTGGTGATGAATACGCTGGGGGTTCCGCTGAATCCCGGCAACCCGTATACGCGGTCGAAGACGCAGAACGGATTCGACACACTGGGGCAGCCGGATATTGCGGCCACGATCGGCGAGGTGGCGGCGCGGGTGCTGGACGCCTCGTGGTACCAGAAGTGGTTCGTCCATCTGCGTCACCGGCCGGAATCGGGCGGCGGCATCGCCTACCTGACCAAGACCATCCAACTGGGCAGACTGGAAGGCCGGCTGAACAGCAACTTCCTGGAGTCGCAGGCGCTGAAGACCAGCTACGAGACTTTCAACAGCTGGTTTCTGCCACAGGCGTTTCCGGAGGGCTCGCCCGCTCATCCGGCGTACCCGACCGGGCACGGCACCGTCGGCGGCGCGTGCATCACCATTCTCAAGTTCTTCTTCGATGGCGATTTCATCCTTCCGAACCCGCTGGTGCCGTCGCCGGATGGGCTGTCGCTGGAGCCGTATCGCGGGTCTGACGCGGGCCAGTTAACCGTCAATGGCGAGTTGAACAAGCTCGCGCACAACATCACCTTCGGGCACGGGATTCATGGCGGAATCCACTGGCGCAGCGACAGCGATGTCTCCATGCGGCTGGGCGAGGCGTTCGCGTTGACTTTCCTCGAAGACAAGGTGCGCGTGTACAACGAGCGTCTGACGGTTCGGCTGACCCGGCTGGATGGAACGACGGCGACGATCTCGAACGAGTTCTGACCCTACCCTCTAGCCCGTGACCAGCGCGGCGTGGTGGGAGCGGGCGGCCAGCGCCACCGCCAGCCGCGAGATCCCCGAGAAGAGGATGGCGATACCCAGCAGCGTGCCGACCACCCAGCTGGCCGAGTAGGGGAGCTGGCGCCAGATGAGGATGCCGAGGACGAGCGAGAAGATGGCGTCGAGGATCATCCATCCGCTGCCCAGGGCGCGGCGCAGCAGGATGCCGGCGAGCAGCTCGAAGACGCCTTTGAGCACCAGGTAGACGCCCAGGATGAGGGTCAGACCGATCAGGCCGGCGAGCGGGTGCAGCAGCAGATAGCCTCCGGCGAGGAGGTACGCGAGCCCGATGAGCGCCTCCCACAGATGGTGCCCGGCTCCGCGAACGTGCCACGCCAGCACCAGGTGGCTGATGCCGCCGAGGATGAGCAGCCACCCGATGAGAGCCTCGACAGCAACGCCGGCCAGAACCGGCGCCAGCAGGGCAACCAGCCCGATGACGATCAGCAGGACGCTGAGCGCGATGGACCAGCCCACCGATTCACGGTGGATGGTGCGAATGACAATGGCTTCGGCTGCAGTCATGAGCTTGAGTCTCCGTTTCGATCGTGATCGCAATCGCTCGGGGCAGATTGGATGGTGAACACCGCTCTTCAGCCCACGGAAGACGAGCGTATCACCGCGCGGCGTATGGGGCCGGAGAAATCGGCGGCAAGGGCTTTGACCGCGCCATCATTGCAGTTCATCCCGCTTCGCTCAAGCACTGTCCGGGTCCCGCAGCCGGCTCTCAAACTCTCCAGAAGGTCATGATGATTCCGCCGAGGACAATCAGCGCTCCGCCGGCATAGATGGGGATGGTGGGTGACTGGTGGAATTTGAATTTCGCCACCAACTGCGCGACCACGAAGAACAGCACGACGTAGATGCCCAGCAGCTTGCCAAAGTCGATCTGCGAGGAATTGAGAAAGAGGCTATACGCCACCAGCACACCGCCCCCGGCGGCAAACCACAGCAGGCGTTGCCTTCCGGTCGAGTGGTAGAGGCCGGACGAGAAGCAGGCGTCGCCATAGACCTCCAGGTAGGCGGCGATGGCGAGCACGGCGAAGGCTCCGGCAGGGGTGGCGACAAACTGTTGCAGCAGCGTCTTCAAGAGCAGCCTCGGTGGGGATTTTGCACCTGAGTTTAGCAGCGGGTTTTCGCTGTGCGGCAACGGCATTGCCGATACACTGGGGCTGCAAAGGAGATGGGCGTGCGTGCAATCGGCTCGGTGCTGCTGATCTCGGGCTGGGGGATCGTCGTGGCGGCGCTGGTTCTGCTTGCGCGCCTGGGCCAGCGCTACGCATTCGTGACGGCCGGGCTGGGCGTCGAGGTGCTGGGTCTGGTGCTGCTGGCGCGAAGCTACCGGGCGCTCGAGGTCGGAGAGCGGCCGCCGCAATGATCCTGGCACTGCTCTTCATTCTGCTGATGCCGCTGGCGATCGCCGGCCTCGGGCTGATCCACCAGGGCCTTGGACGCTCGCGCTCAGCCGCGCATACCATGCTGGCCACGCTATGCGCCATGGCGGTGGCGGCGATTGGGTTCGTCGTGGTGGGCGCGGCGTGGGCAGGGTATGCCGGCGGAGCGTCGCACACGTTCACCGCCGGGGGCGTGCGCTGGGATTGGCTGGGAGCGGAGCGGTTCCTGGGCGGCGGGCTGCGGCACGTGAATGCGCCGGTCGCGGTGCGCGGTCTGCTGGTGCTGTGCTTCGAGGCGTTCGCCGTCGGCATCGTGGCGATCATCCCGATCAGCACCGGCAGCGATCGCTGGAGACTGCCGGCCGTGTGCGCGACGAGCGCGCTCCTGGCAGGTTTTACCTGGCCGCTCTTCGCGCATTGGGTGTGGGGCGGAGGCTGGCTGGCGCAAATGGGAACGAACTTCGGACTGGCTCCGCTGGTAGATGCTGGAGGTGCGAGCGTCCTCCACGTGATGGCAGGCCTGACCGCTTTGTCGGTCGCCTGGATTCTGGGTCCGCGCCGGGGCAAGTACGCTGACGGCATCGCCAGCGCGATTCCCGGCCACAACATCGTGATGGTGCTGTTTGGCTGCCTGCTGGCGCTGGTGGGCTGGATCGGGCTTGAGGAGGCTGCGTCGCTGCTGTTCTACGGCGCGGGCGCGGAGCAGCTGGTTTGGGTGATGGTGAATGCGTTACTGGCTGCTTCCTCGGGACTGCTGGCCGCGGTGCTGACGACGCGCCTGCGCTATCGCAAGCCGGATGCGTCGATCAGCGCCAACGGCTGGGTGGCCGGGCTGGTCGCCGGCAGTGCGGGCTGCTGCTTTCTCTCACCCGCCCGAACCATCTTCCTGGGCGTAGTCGCCGGCGGCCTGGTGACCTGGCTGGTGGAGTGGTTCGAGATGGATGTCCTGGTGGACGACCCCGGCGGAGCGATCTCGGTGCATGGAGCGGCCGGGTTGTGGGGTCTGCTGGGCTTTGCCGCGCTCGATCCGGCCAACGGGATGCACGGGGCACACCTGCTGGCGGGGCTGGTGGGCGTGGCGACGCTGCTTGGCGTCATGCTGCCGCTCATCCATGGCGGCAACCTGCTGCTGAACCGGCTGGTCCCGTTTCGCGTGGATCGCGACGGCGACTGGCAGGGGATGGATATCCGGGAGCTTGGGTCAGGAGCTTATCCGGAGTTCGTCATTCACGCGGATGAGTTTGTGCCGCGGTAGAGGAATAGGCACGGGGTGCTCTGGCGCTGGCGCATCGGATGGCAGCGCGCGCCGGGCTTCCCTGGCCGATGCCGCGGGATTAGGATTGAACTGAGAGTACGAGAAACGCCGCTCCGGCAACATCAGGCAGGCGCACATGCTTCTTGAACTTGGCAAGGCGATCTCCTTCTTCGCCAGCATCCTGTCGTTCTATCCCGTCGCCATCAGTGCGTTCTTCGAGCCCGGCGCGCGCTGGGAAGAGCGGCTGGAGCTGCTTCTGCCGAAGCTCGCGCTGGCCGCGCTCCTCTGTCTTTTCAGCGGCCTGCTGTTTATCTGTCCGGCGCGCTCCAATCCAGAACGGCACACCTCGCTCGCTTCAACCCTGCCCATCCGGCTGTTCTTCTGGGCGTCCGCCGGAGTTACGCTGCTCTTCTTCGCCTCCTGGTACTTCGTCTGCGGCGCGCCTGGCTGCGGCATCCTCGGCCATAGCTGCGGATGTTCCGGGGGCATCGATTAACGCATTTCTCCTGTTGCTCTCCTCGACCAGGGGAGAAATGCTCTGGCGCAGCGCACTTCAGGACGGCTCGTCTACCAGCGATCGAGGTCTGCACCCCGCCTACCGCCGGTGGGCGACCAGCAGCAGCAGCGCGAAGATGGCGACGGGAATCAGCACCAGGCTTCCGATAAACAGGACCCGGCGCAGGTTGGGCGACTGGCGCTTGCGGTAGTTCGACTCCTCAACCCGGGCGGCGATGCCGACCTCCTGCTGGTGCTCCAGGTCGTGGGCCATCTCGCGAGCGGTGGCGTAGCGGTTCTTCGGCTCACGTTCGAGCGCCCGGTAGATGATCTCCTGCAGCTGAGGCGTGATGCCAGGGTCCAGCTTGCGCGGCGGCACCGGCTGGTTCAGCAGGCGATCGTTCATCACGGCGAATGGATTTGGGCCTGTGAATGGCACCTGTCCAGTCAGCATCTCGTAGAGCATCACGCCCATGGCGTAGATGTCGGAGCGGGCGTCCCCGCGCTTGCCTTTCACCTGTTCGGGCGAGATGTAGTCGGGCGTGCCCATCGATTGCGAGAAGTGGGCGAAGGTGAGTCGCCGCGCCCCGGCTGAGCCGGCGATGCCGAAGTCGATCAGGTGAACGTCGTCCGCGGGTCCAACCATGATGTTCTCGGGCTTCAGATCGCGATGAACGACGCCGGCGGCATGGATGTGCTCGAGTGCGTGCAGGATGGCGATGCTGAGAGCGGTCGCGCGTTCCGGCGGGAGCTTGTGCTGCTCATTCAGGATCGCCCGCAGCAGCCGGCCTTCCACCCATTCCATCACCATGTAGACCTGGGTGCGGCCGGCGTTGGGATAGACCTTCATAATGCTCGGGTGATCGATGCGAGTTCCGATCTCTTCCTCGCGCCTGAAGCGCTCCCATAGCGTAGGGTCGCCTTCCACCTCCGGATGCGGGATCTTGATGGCGACCTGCACGCCGGTGTCGAGATCGTGGGCGCGGAAGACGGTGGCCATGCCGCTGGTCGCGACAATGTTGTCGAGCCGGAAGTGGTCGAGGGTGTCGCCGGGATGGAAGTCAAGATTGGGTGCGTACATGGGAGAGGCAACAATTCACTTCGAGCGGTAAGCGAATGCTTTGAGTAGAAGCCGGGAGGTTAGGCCGCATGTGCGGAGTTGTGACGAAAAGCTGGAAGTAAAGAGCTCATCGCTGTCTCAAAGCTGCTTTCATAGCAGCCGGTAAGGTCGTCCGCGGTAAAGCCCCATCCGCTCGACCGAACGGACGCGGATCAGTTGAACGCTGGCGTTATCGTAGCCGCCTGCTTCATTGGCAGCCGCGATCAGCGCCTCCGCGATAGATTGAAGGCCGGAGCGGCTGTCGAGCAGGTAGCGCATCTTGTCTTCGGCCACGTAGCCGTGCAGCCCGTCGGTGCACAGGAAGAGCAGGTCGCCCGGAATGATGTTGACCGTGATCGTGTCGGCGGCGACAAAGAGTTCCGAGCCGAGCGAGCGGGTGAGCAGGTGCCGTCCCTCGCCCGAGCCTGCGTCCTCTACCGAAAGGATGCCGAGCCGGACCTGCTCGTTGGCCATGGTGTGATCGTGGGTAAGCTGGGTCAGCCTGCCCTGGCGCATCAGGTAGCAGCGCGAGTCGCCCACGTGGGAGACGACGGCTGAATCGAAACGCAGCGCACACGCGACGAAGGTGCATCCCATGCCGGATGCCGGGCTACCCTGCCGGTGGCCTTCGTCGTAGACCGCGGCATTGGCCTCCTGCACCAGCCTCGGAAGCAAAGACACGTGCATCACGCCTTTGGGAATCTTGCGGAAGCCGCCGACGGCAGTTTCGACCGCCAGGCGCGAGGCGACTTCGCCCTTGGCGTGGGCTCCCATGCCGTCCGCCATGCAGAAGAACCAACCCTGAGACTGAACCTGCGCGGGCGATGTGGGCAGCACGTGGCCGACCGCGTCCTCGTTGTGCTCGCGGACGCGGCCCGCGTCGGTCAGTTCGGCATGTTCAAGGTCGAGCATGAAAGCTTCCCTTTTTGAGCTTAGGGCGCGGCGAGAGTCGCTGCCTGATGAGAGTCGATCGCCACGCCTGGTGCATGCGATCTCCGATCTGTCTCCAGGCTCGCAGCCCCGGCGCTACTTGTGAGTCTAAGCGCGCGATTCCAGCAGTGCCGGCTTGCCGGCGCGTTTGCCCGAGAGCAGGAAGTGGTAGCCGCCGTAGGCCGCCCACAGGAAGGCGATGCCGAGCGCGATCAGCGGCTCGTGCGGGGTGCCGTAGCCGCCGTATGGTCCGATCAGGTAGAACGCCATGCAGGCAAGATTGGCCAGCAGACCGAATGCCGGGATCAGCAGGTGGCGAATCAGGCTGAAGTTCTGGTGCTTGTGATACGCAACCATGCACAGCGCGCAGCTCAGCGCGTAGAGCACGAAGGTGCCGAAGTTGGAGGCCAGGGTAACCGTGAGCAGGGTGTTCGGCAACGCGGCCATCTTCTCGTGCGTGGTGTAGCCGAAGCTTGAAAAGATGCCGTGGGGCAGCGCGGCAATGGTCGCGTCGGTGGGCGCGCCCGCGTCGCCGAACAGGATCGCGACGGCCACGCAGCCGATCACCGCGGAGATGACCGCGAGGGTCCAGATCGCCTTGTGCGGGGTCAGGTTGCGGGCATGCAGCCGCCCGAAGTCGCCACCCAGCTCGCGGTCTTTGCCCATGGCGTAGGTGACGCGCGCGCCGGTATTCATGCAGGAAAGCGTGGTGCCGATCAGCGCCAGGATGACGGTCGCGGCTTCGGCCAGCATGAAGATGCGTCCGTTGCCTTGTCCGAACAGCGCGTCCCCGACGATCACCATCATGTCGCCGATGGGCGCGGCGGAGTTTGCGGCGGACTGCATCGTGTAGCCGGAGTTGAGGAAGTAGTTGGCGGCAAAATACTCAAAGAAGTAAAAGACGCAGCCCTGCACCAGCAGCGAGGTCAGCACGGCGATGGGAACGTCGCGCCTGGCATTTTTTGCCTCCGCCCCCATGGTGGTGACCGATTCGAAGCCGACCAGGATGAGGATGGCGATGGTCGCCTGCACGAAGACCCAGGAGAAGTGGTGCGGACTGACCACCGAAGCTGCCGTAGGATGCGAAAGAAAGTTGCCGGAGGCGTCGTAGTCCGGGTAGGCAATGTGGAACGGTACCGGCTTGCCGGAGGCGTCGAGCCGGGGCAGCGGGACGCCGTTCGCATCGCGCTGGATGGTGTCCGTGGTCACGCCGGCGGCGGTCACGGGTGCGGTCTTGAACTCGTACGGATAGGCCTCGCCGGAGGTGGCGTCGAACTGGTAGGCGACCGAACCGGGCTGGTGGTGCGAGCGGTACTGGATGGCGAAGAAGGCAAAGATCAGCAGGGCGGTGATCTGGATGATGTTGATCACCAGATTGATGTTGGTGGAGCTGCTGACGCCGCGGTGCGCGATGTAGGCGATGGCGAACGAGAAGGCGACGGCGACCACCATCATGAACAGGATGCCGGGATTCGAAGCGGACATGAAATTGGGCCAGATCGTGCCGACCACGTAGCCGCAGACGATCCCCATGGTGCCGACCATCACGCCGGGATAGATCCAGTAATAGAGGTGCGATGCCCAGCCGACGATGAACTTCGAGATGCGGGCGTAGCGCCATGCCTTTTCGCGATTCAGGAAAGCCTGCTCGGCGAAGTAGTAGGAGCTGCCGGTGCCTGGGTAGAGCTTGGCCATCTCCGCGTAGCAGACCGCGGTGGAGAGACAGAGCAGCAGCGCGGCGACGATCCCCATCCACATGTCGGGTCCGGTGTTCTTGGTGGTGGACTGAATGTAGAAGGTAAGCCAGAGGAAGGCGCCGGGCGCGATAAGAGCCATCGCGTTGCTGGTGAGGCCGGTGAGGCCGAGCGTCGGTTTCATTTCGCCGGTTGCAGTCTCTTCTGGCATGTGCTCTCCCTTGGTACCGTGAGGGGTGTAGGTTGGGTGCCGATCCGTTGCGTGGGTTCGGTGAGCGGGACGTGCTGCTTTGGACGGGTGTGAGGTTAGGATGCCACGAGACGCAACATTTTGGTAGCAGAAGTAAATCGTAGGTCGAACACCCACCCCCCTCGATTGTTGCTCATGTTCTTCACAACACGAGGCTTAGGTGTGGAACACGACTTGTCACCGTCGCAGATGGTGTGCATACCCCAGGGACGAAATGAGTCGTTCAGCGCGATGGCGGATGTTGGCCGGCCAGGACTGTCAGCGCGTGCAGCGGCAATGGCATCCGTGCCGGGGGACAACCATGTACCGTTCGAAGCCATCCTTTCTATTCAGAGGTGTTCTATGGCACAGGGAATCGACGCAACGAAGATACCGGGACGTCCGTCGCACGAGGCGGTGGAAGAGAGTGGCGCGGAGTCGAGCCAGAGCCGTCTGGACAAAGACGCGATGGAGAGTGCGAAGCGGGCGCAGAATCGGATTCACACGGACGAGACCAACGTTCCCGGAAGCAGCGTCTTCACCAAGTAGCTTGAGCCCGACGGGACGCTGAGCCGCTAGATGCCTCACTGGAAGCGGGCCGGCATCGCGCATGACGCTCATCGCATAGCATCACGGCGCAGTGAAGTGGGATCCGAGAGGCGGAACGAACCGGACAGAGTGAAACATCCGGACAGAGTGAAACGGAGAGTGAAACATCAGGGGCGCCCTCGATTTTGGGGCGCCCCTGGTGTCTTAAGAGTCCCCAGTTTCGGAGCGGAGTTCGAACCGGCCCGTCAATGCAAGCGATTTTCACCAACCACAGGATCCGCAGCTGAGGCCGGGTGGTTGAGTAGCGCGGAGGCTCCGCGGTTGGTCAGGTCGAGCACGCGGCCGGGAAGCACGCCCAGCACCAGCGTCGCCAGGGTGGCGATCGCGATACCCGCCTCAGCCGGCCACGGGAGTTGCGTGAACCGGGTCGGCTGGTTGCCGCCCTCCTCCGCGTGCCGCGCGTACATGGCGACCAGCAGACGCAGGTAGTAGAAGCAGGCTACGCCGGAGTTGAGCAGGCCGATCACGGCCAGGCCAGTATGGCCGCCGCCGATCGCCGCCGAGAATGCGTAGAACTTGCCGAAGAAGCCGCCGGTAAAGGGAATGCCGATCAGCGACAGCAGGAAGAACGCCAGCAAGCCGCCCAGCCAGGGCCGCCGCAGGGCGACTCCGGTGTAGTCTTCGAGCGTGCGAGTGTGCTCGGCGTAGCCGGTAATCTGCGTCACCACGGCGAAGGCCCCGACGTTCATCGCCGCGTAGGCCGCGGTGTAGAAGCAGGCGGCCGAGATGCCGGCTTCGGGCAGCGCGGTGAAGGCAGCCAGAAGGTACCCGGCGTGAGCGATCGAGGAGTACGCCAGCATGCGCTTGACGTTCCTCTGCTTGAGCGCGCCAAGGTTGCCGATGGTCATCGACAACGCGGCGAGAATCCATAGCAGGACGGCCCAGCGGGCGTGCATCGCCCCATAGCCGATGAAGGTGATGCGCAGCAGCACGGCGAAGGCGGCGGCCTTGGGCGCGGTCGACATGAGCCCGACCACCGGCGCCGGAGCGCCCTGGTAGACATCGGGAGTCCACACGTGGAACGGGGCGGCCGAGACCTTGAAGCCGAGGCCGATCAGGATCATGCCGAGCGCCAGGAAGGCCAGCGGGCTGAACTCCTGCGTACCCAGCGCGGCCGCGATGGCGGCGATCGAGGTCGATCCCGTGGCACCGAACGAAAGCGCGATGCCATAAAGAAAGAACGCGGTCGCAAACGATCCCAGCAGGAAGTACTTGATCGCCGACTCCGCGCCGGCGGCCTTGCCCTTGCGGAATCCGGCCAGGATGTACGTCGAAATGGATGATATTTCCAGGCCGATGAAGACCATTAGCAACTCGACCGAGCAGGTCATCAGCATCATGCCGACGGCACCGAAGAGTACCAGCGCGAAGTACTCGCCGGCGTGCCCGGAGTTGCCGGCCGTTTCACCCGCCCAGCCGTCGAAGTAGTCCAGCGAGCCGAGCAGCGTCACCAGCACCACGCCGGCGATCAGCAGATGGAAGAAGACCGAAAACGCGTCCACCTGGATGGTGCCGGAGAAGGCGAGCGTGGACCCGAAGCCAATCTGGTACCAGCTCGCCGCTCCCGCCGCGAGCGTCGCCAGGATCGCCAGCCAGCCCAGCGGCTTGCGCGAGGCCTTCAGCGGCAGCACCGGCTCGGCCATCATCACCACCACCCCGGCCACCGTCAGGATGCCTTCGGGCAGCAGCGCAAGAGTATTCGCGTTCATCATCAGTAGAGCCTGCCTTCCGGTGCGTTCACGGCCGCGCGGGCCTGGCTGTCTTTTGCGTCCGTACCCTGTTTGCCCGTCGGCTCGGGAGCATAGCTTTCGCTCCCGGACTTCAGCGTCGAGCCGGGATGCGATGTCGTACCTGCATTGACCTTCGCTCCGTCGAAGCTCACCCGCTTCGCAGCCATCGCCGTACCGTTGCGGTCGATCGTCTTGAGGAAAAGCGGGGAACACAGACCCATGAGCAGGAACATCGCGACAAATGGCCACAGCGCCAGGTGCTCGCGGGCGTCGAGATCGCGCGGCGTCACCTCTTCGCTGACCACGCCGAGATAGCCGTAGAAGACGCGCTGGATCATCAGCAGCATGTAGCCCGCGCTGAGGATGACGCCGGTGGTCGCAAGCACCGTCCAGAAGACGTGGAAGCCGGACTGCATGGAGCCGGAGAGGATCAGGAACTCGCCCACGAAGCTGTTGAGCATGGGCAGGCCGACCAGCGAAAGCGTGGTGATGACGTACAGCGTCACCATCCAGGGCAGTTGCGCGGCGAGCCCGCCGAGGTCGCGCATGTCGTAAGTCCCATAGCGCTCGTAAAGAAAGCCCAGCAGCAGGAAGAGGGCGCCGCCCGATATACCGTGGTTCAGAATCTGGTAGATGCCGCCATCGAGCCCGGCGATGGTGAAGGTAAAGATGCCCAGCACAATGAACGAAAGATGGCTCAGCGTGGAGTAGGCGGCCAGCTCCTTCATGTCCTTGCGGGTGATGGCGATCAGCGCGCCGTAGACGATGCCGACCGAGCCGAGCACCATCATCAGCGGAGCAATGCGGTGCGACTGTTCGGGAAAGATGCCGAACGAAAAGCGCAGGATGGAGTAAAGCCCGGTCTTGCCCGCAAGCACCATCACCGCGGCCGTAGGCGCCTCGACGATGGCATCCTTCAGCCAGCCGTGCAGCGGAAAGATGGGCACCTTCACCGCGAAGGCGAACAGGAACGCCAGCGAGCACAGCCACAGCGCGGCGGCGTTGCCGGAGATGGCATGGGTGCGCGCCAGCATCATCAGCCGCGGCAGGTCGAACGTGCCGGTCTTGACGTACAGCCACAGCATGCCCACCAGCAGCAGCGCCGACGGAATGAAGTTGTACAGGAAGTACTTGATTCCGGCGCGGCGCCGGTCCTTGGTGCGGCCGAAGGTCGCAATCAGCACGGTCATGGGCACCAGCGACAGCTCAAAGAACGCGTAGAAGAGGAACAGGTCCAGCGCGGCGAACAGGCCCAGCATCGCCACCTGCTGCAGCAGGAACAGCACGTAAAAGGTCTTCCTGCGCTCGCCGATCGCATTCCAGCTTGCCAGCACGCCCAGCGGAGCAAGAAAGCCGGTGAGCACCACCAGCCACATGCCCAGGGCATCCACGCCCAGGTGGTAGCGGATGGCGGGCGCGGCGATCCACGGCGTGTCCTGCGCGAACTGAAACGTTCCGGCGGGCGCGGCTGCGTCGTAGTGGGCGGGCAGATGCAGCGTCAACGCGAAGGTGATCAGCGTCACCAGCAGCGCGCCCCACTGCATCGTCCGGCCCTTGTCCGGCAGCAGCGTCAGCACCGCCGCGCCCAGCAGCGGGAAGAAGACGATGAGGCTCAAGATGATGTGATCCAGGTTCATTCGATCCCTATCCAGTCCGTACTTTCCCTGCCCTGTGCTACCGGGCGAATGCCACGTGGCCCAAACCGAAGATCATGATCGCCATGACCAGTGCCGCGCCAAACGCCAGCCAGCCTGCGTACGAGCGGAGATTGCCCGATTGCATCCGCCGCGCCGCCTCGCTGAAGTCCATGGCGATCCAGCCGGCGAACTTGCCCAGACCGTCGACGACCATGCGGTCGCCGAGGCCGTACAGCACCATGCGCGTGGCCCCGAGCACGCAGGTCACGAAGACGAACTGATAGATCTCGTCCATGTAGAACTTGTGCTCGACCAGCGAGTAGACCGGCGCGAACTTCTTCGCCAGCCCTGCCGCCGCGCCCGGTTTCTTCCAGTAAAAAAGATAGGCCAAGTAGAAGCCGATCAGCGCCGTCGCCACCGAAACGGCCGCCAGTGCGAGCTCGCCGCCGTGCGACTCCTGCGCGGGCGCAGTCCCCGCCTCAAGCGATCCAGCGGAGACGAAGACAGGATCGAGAAACCGTCCGATCTCGTTGTGGCCGCCCAGCGCCGCCGGAACCCCGACCCAGCCGCCAATCAACGAAAGCAGCGCCAGCACGGCCAGCGGAAGCAGCATCACCCAGGGCGATTCATGGACCCCATGCGGATGCGTCGTCTGCGCATCGTCGTGCTCGGCCTCGATCACCAGAGTCGAGGTGGAGCTGGCATGCACCGGCGCGCCGTGATCCGCCAGTTGGTGGTCCCCGGTAAAGCGCTCCGCGCCGAAGAAGGTCTTGAACCACAGCCGGAACATATAGAACGAGGTGATGCCCGCGGTGACCAGGCCCACCAGCCAGAGCAGCTTGTCGAGCCCGTTCGGGCTGGCGAAAGCGCGGTACAGAATCTCATCCTTCGAAAAGAAGCCGGCGAACGGCGGGATGCCGGCAATCGCCAGCACGCCGGCAGACATGGTGTAGAACGTGACCGGAATCCGCTTGCGCAGACCGCCCATGTTGCGCATGTCCTGCTCGCCTGAGAGCGCGTGAATGACCGAGCCGGCCGCGAGGAAGAGCAGCGCCTTGAAGAAGGCGTGGGTGACCAGGTGGAAGATCGCCGCCGCGTACGCCCCCACTCCGCAGGCCAGGAACATGTAGCCAAGCTGCGAGATGGTCGAGTAGGCCAGCACCCGCTTGATGTCGTGCTGCACCATGCCGAGAATGGCCGCATACAAGGCGGTCAGCGTCCCGATGACCGCGACCACCCCCAGCGCGAACGGCGACCGGTCGAAGAGCGTATGGCAGCGCGCCACCATGTAGACGCCGGCCGTCACCATGGTGGCGGCGTGGATGAGCGCCGACACCGGCGTCGGACCTTCCATCGCGTCGGGCAGCCAGACGTACAGCGGAATCTGCGCCGATTTGCCGGTCGCCCCGACCACCAGCAGCAGCGCGATCGCGGTCAGATATCCGCCGTGCGCCGGGCTCGCGCTCACCCGGGCGAAGACCTCGCTGAAGCTGAGCGTGCCGAAGTGAGCGATCAGCAGAAACATCGCCAGCAGAAACCCGAAGTCGCCGATCCGGTTGACGATGAACGCCTTCTTGCCCGCATCCGACGCCGAACGCTTCTTGAAATAGAAGCCGATCAGCAGGTACGAGGCCAGGCCGACACCCTCCCACCCGACAAACAGCAGCAGAAAGCTCTCCGCCAGAACCAGCACCGACATGAAAAACATGAACAGGTTCAGATAAGCAAAAAAACGCCAGTAACCCTCTTCGTGCGCCATGTACCCGACGGAGTACACGTGGATGACGAAGCCGACGCCGGTCACCACCGCCAGCATGATCATGGTCAGATGGTCGACGGTGAAGGCGAAGTCGACGTGGAAGCCGGTCACCGCGATCCACGGCGTGGATGTGACGGTCATCGCAAGCGGAGCCCCGGCGGCACTCATGGTCACCCACAGCCAGGCCACGATCGCCGCCGGCACCGCTGTAAACAGCAGCGCAATCGCCGTGACCAGGGCACGCGGCAGCCTTCGCCCGAGGGTTCCGTTCAAAACGAAACCGGCAAACGGAAGCAGCGGGATGGTCCAGAGCAGGAAAGGCGGCATGGGTTCTCTTGTTGTCCTTGAAGCTAGTTGTTCATCAGGTTGATTTGGTCGACGTTCAGGGTTCGCCGCGAACGGAAGATGGCGATGATGATGGCGAGCCCGACCGCGGCCTCGGCCGCAGCGACCACCATGACGAAAAAGACGAAGATCTGGCCGGAGATGGCATGCCAGCGATGCGCGAAGGTGACAAAGGTCAGGTTGACCGCGTTCAGCATCAGCTCGATCGACATGAAGACGGAGATGATGTTGCGCTTGATCAGGAACGCCGCGACGCCGATCGAAAACAGCATGGCCGCCAGGATCAGGTAGGCTGCGAGAGGCACTTCGGTCATCATGGCTGGGCTCCCGCATCGTCCTTGCGCGCCAGCACCACGGCTCCCAGAATGGCCACCAGGATAAGGATGCTGGTCACCTCAAACGGCAGCAGCAGCCGCGTAAACAACAACTGGCTGATCTGCGCGATATTGCTGGTTCCGCCGGCTACCGCATTGCTCAGATGGACGCCGCCAATGATCGTGCTCTGAGTCAGAAACACATAGCTGAGCAGGCAGAAGACCGCCGTCGCGCCCGGAATTCCCGCAAAGTAGGCCGCCTTGCTTCCGGTCGTGCGTTCCTCTTCGCCCGCATTCAGCAGCATGATGACGAAGACGAACAGCACCATGATGGCGCCTGAGTAGACGATCACCTGCGCGGCTGCGAGAAACTCCGCGCCCAGCGTCCAATAAAGCACCGCCAGCGACAGCATCACCACCACCAGCGAGAGCGCGCTATTGATCGGATGCCGCTGCAGCAGCAGGTTCAGGGCTCCTGCGATGGCCAGCGCGGCGAAGATGATAAAGAGGGCAAGTTGCATGGTCTGGCGAAATCCCTTCGCTGGTTCCTTCAACCGGAAGCGCGGCTTGTGGGCTCAGCTTGTCTGGACGATTCTAAAACAGCATAGACCGTTCGGCGGCGAAACGCCGAACTTCCGGGCGGTTAAAATCGGCTCCCCATACCGGCCGCCGCTCTACCCGCGCAGGGCCAGGTACAGACTGGTAGCGATGATATTCAGCATGGCGACCGGCAGCAGAAACTTCCAGCCAAAGCTCATCAACTGGTCGTAGCGGAAGCGCGGCAGCGTCGACCGAACCCAGATGAAGAGAAACAGGAAGCAGAAGATCTTCAGCACAAACCAGAAGATGGGCAGGATGGCCGCGACCACCGGACCGCCGAAGTCCGGAATCAGGTGCCCGAACGGGCTGGATGCGCCGCCGAAAAACAGCAGCGTCGCCACGCATCCGACGGTGATCATGTTGGCATATTCGGCCATGAAGAACATGGCGAACTTCATCGACGAATACTCGGTGTGATACCCGGCGGTCAGCTCCGATTCCGCCTCCGGCAGATCGAACGGCGAGCGGTTGGTCTCGGCGTAGGCGGCCATCAGGTAGACAAAGAAGCCGACAATCTGGAAGCCGCCCAGCACATTCCAGCTCCACGCGCCATGCGCCGCCTGGGAGCTGACGATGGTGCGAAGGTTGAGCGAACCCGCGCGCAGCACCACGCCCACCAGCGAAAGCCCCAGCGCAAGCTCATAGCTGACCATCTGCGAGGTGGCGCGCAGACTGCCCAGCAGCGCGTACTTGTTGTTGCTCGACCAGCCCGAGAGCGCGATGCCGTAGACCCCGATCGAGGTGACGCCGAGGATCACCAGCAGACCGATGTTCACGTTCGAAATCTCGAACAGGTCGACACCATGAAAGGTCGTCAGCGGGCCAAACGGCACCACCGAGATCGAGATCAGCGCGCAGCCCAGGGCGATCACCGGGGCCAGCAGGAAGAGCGGACGCTCGACCAGGATCGGCGTCAGGTCCTCCTTCAGGAACAGCTTGATCCCGTCGGTCAGCGGCTGCAGCAGGCCAAACGGCCCGGTCCGCGAAGGCCCCCAGCGGTTCTGCATCCGGCCGATCACCTTGCGTTCGAGCAGCACGGTGTACGCCACCGCGGTGAGCGTGATCAGCAGCACGACGACCACCTTCAGCAGGCTCAGCAAGAAGAAAATCTGGAATGGGGTCAGGTTATTCAAGGCGTTTTCCTGGCTCTCTTTTTGTAGCTACAGTTGATCTCCATTTAGTCGGCCGCCGTCTGGTCCAGCACCGGCAGCTTGCGTCCCTCGTACTCCTGCAGATCCAGCAGCATGGCCGAGTAGTGCCCCAGGGTTCCTGAGGTGAACAGCGTGTCGCCGGACGGCAGCACCAGGTCGCGGCGGGCCGGGCTGATCTTGACCAGCTGCGAGTCGGCCGGTTCCAGATGCTGGTCGTTTCCGCTGAGCAGCTGCAGCCGCAGCACCTGGTCGTATCCCGGCACCAGCCGCTGGATCTCGTCGAAGATTGCGTACGGGTCGAAGGGGCTCAGGCGCGGCTCCAGATTCTGCGCCGTCAGCCACACCGCATGGCGATCGGCCTCGCCGCTCTGCGCCCCGCGCGTCTGGCCCATGTCGCCGCTGGAGCCTGCCGCCCGCAGGCCCTTGCGCCCAAACGGCACCAGCGTCGGGATGTGCGCGCCCATCTTGTCCGCGACCCGCACGATCATCTCGAAGTCGGTGCGCACACCCGCCCGGTCCCCGGCCTTGTTCACCTGCTGCAGGTCGCCATAGTGATTGGTCACCGAGCCGGACTTCTCATACAGATTGGCCGCCGGCAGCACCACGTCGGCCAGCACCGCGGTCTCGGTCAGGAACATATCCTGCACCACGAGAAATGTGGACTTCAGCGCGGCCGGATCGACCGAATAGCGCAGCACCGGGTTTGCGCCCACCACGTACAGCGCTCCCAGATCGCCCTTCGCGGCGCGGTCGAACATCTCCAGCACATCCGCGCCCGGCGTCGCCGGCGCCTGGTACTCCTCGAAGTGGCCGGCGCCGATGGGGGTGTAACCCGGCAGCATATCAGGCAGCAGACCCATATCCGCCGCGCCGCGGGAGTTCACATAGTCCGAGAGCAGCGCGAACTTCGCGCCGGGGATCGCCAGACCGAACTCGATCAGCCGCTTCAGGTCGTTGCCGCGCAACTCGGACCCGATCAGAATCAGCAGGCCCTCAGCGCCGTGCAGCGTCTCGCGGAACTGCCCCAGCGCCTCGGTATCCTGCACCGCACCCGGGCCGGCCGCGTCGTCGCCCGCCAGGAAGCTGGCCAACGCTCCATAGCCGAAAGGCTGCAGCCGCACAAACGCCTTCGCCTGCCGCCGGAGCTTGATCTCGTCGTGGTTCACCACGTACAGCTTGGCGCCGTTGATGCGGATATTCGAGCGCAAGTTCCAGGCGGTGGCCGGCGACTGGTTGGTCGGGTCACCGCCCACCAGCAGGATCGCACGCGCCGTCAAGGTGTCGCGCAGCGAAGCCGTGCGCCCGGTCTCGCCGGCCAGCGCCTGGGCAAACGCCACGTGGTCCGCCGTCCGGTGGTGGTCGATGTTGTTGGTCTTCAGCACCGTTCGCGCGAACTTCTGCAGCAGGTAAGCCTCTTCATTCGTCAGGCGATTGCCGCCGATGACGCCCAGGGAGCTGCCCCCGCGCTCATCGCGCACCTGCTTGAACTTCCTGCCGATCGCGTCGAGCGCAGCCTCCCAGCTCACCGGCTCCAGCTTGCCCGCGGCAGAGCGGACCAGAGGCGTGGTGATACGGTCGTCGTGGTTGGCGAAGTCGAACGCGTAGCGTCCCTTGTTGCACAGAAAATCGCCGTTCATGCCCGACTTGTCGCGGTTGTCGCCGCGCACAATCTCAGCGCCATCGCTGGTCGAACGCACGCCCAGGGTAGTCTTGCAGCCGTCGCCGCAGTGGGTGCAGATGGTTGCGACATGCTTCATCTCCCACGGGCGCGTCTTGTACCGGTAGGTGCCGGAGGTGAGCGCGCCCACCGGGCACGCGTCAATGCACATCCCACACTGTTCGCAATCCACGTGGGGCAGGTCATCGGAACTCTGCGCCGCGGGAATATTCGGCGCGATCACCGCCGAGCTTCCGCGGTTCTGGATGCCCAGCGCGAACACGTCCATGCCTTCGCCGCACATGCGCACGCAGCGATAGCACAGGATGCAGCGCGGCCGGTCGAAGTACACCACCGGCGACCACTTCTGCTCCTCGCGGTGGTTCTTCGGCTCCGCATAGAAGGAGTTCGCCGCGCCATACTTGAAGGTCATATCCTGCAGCTCGCATTCGCCGCCGGCGTCGCATACCGGGCAATCCAGCGGATGGTTGCCCAGCAGCAGCTGCAGCGTCGATTTGCGCGCCTGCGCGATCTCCGGCGTCTCCGTCTGCACCACCATACCCTCGGTCACCGGAGTCGTACACGCCGTCTGCAGCTTGGGCATCTTCTCGATGCGCACCACGCACATCCGGCACGCCGCCTGCAGGCTCAGCCCGGGGTAGTAACAGAACGCCGGAATATCGATTCCCGCAGTCTTGCACGCCTCGATCAGCAGCGTCCCCGCCGGCGCAGTCACTTTCTTTCCATCTACGGTAAACGTCACATCTGCCATATCTTCAAAGTCCTTATGCCGCCTGCTGTGCGTCTTCCCTCGTCAACGAAACGGCACGATCACCAGACCGCTTCTGACCTTGCAGCGGAAGTGGATGTGGCTGCCACTCCGCTACACCTCGTACTATCCGTCCGCTTCGATGACCCTGATGATTCCGTTCGGACGCAGCGTGAGCCTCCAGGCTCCTCCCCCGCTAATGCCCCGCCCGTTAATGCCCCGCCCCGACCAGCTCCACCTCGTTCATCACCGGCGTCCCCGCCCGCTTACCCTCGACATAATCCTCAAACTCCTTGCGGAATTTCCGCACGAATCCCAGCGTCGGCATCGCCGCCGCGTCGCCCAGCGGGCAGAACGTCCGGCCCATCATGTTGTCCGCCAGATACTCCACGTTGTCGATATCCTTCTTCGATCCGCCGCCCGCATACACCCGGGCCAGCGTCTTCTTGATCCAGTCCGTACCCTCACGGCACGGGATGCACCAGCCGCAGCTCTCGTGTTGGTAGAAGCTGATCACCCGCAGCGCGAACTCCACGATCGAAACCGTCTCATCCAGCACCACAATGCCGCCCGAGCCCAGCATCGTCCCGGCCTTCGCCATCTGGTCGAAGTCCAGTCCCACGTCCAGCTCATCGGCCGTCATCACCGGGCACGAAGACCCGCCTGGAACCACCGCCTTCAGCTTCTTCCCGCCCTTCACCCCGCCCGCCACGTCGTAGATCGCCTTGCGCATCGAGTAGCCCATCGGCAGTTCGTACACGCCCGGCTTCTCCACGTGGCCGGAGATGCCAAACAGCCGCGTCCCCCCGTTGCGTTCCGTCCCCAGCTTCGCGTACGCCTCGCCGCCCATCAGCAGGATATGCGGCACGCTGGCGATCGTCTCCGCGTTGTTGATCACGGTCGGCCCGCCGTACAGCCCAACCACCGCCGGAAACGGCGGCTTGATGCGCGGCACGCCCCGCTTGCCTTCAAGCGACTCCATCAGCGCCGACTCCTCGCCCACCTCGTACGCCCCGGCGCCGGTCTGCGTGACCACGTCGAAGTCCAGCCCCGAGCCGAAGATATTCTTGCCCAGATACCCCTTGGCGTACGCATCCGCGACCGCCTGCTCCATGATCTTCAGCAGATACCGGTACTCGCCGCGCAGATAGATAAACCCCAGCTTCGCCCCGATCGCCAGCCCCGCGATCATCGTCCCTTCGATCACCGCGTGCGGATCCTCCAGAAACAGCACGTGGTCCTTGCACGTTCCCGGCTCCGATTCGTCGCCATTCACCAGCACGTACTTCGGCTTCTCGCTCTGCTTGGGCACAAACGACCACTTCAGCCCCGTGGGAAAACCCGCACCGCCGCGTCCGCGCAGCCCCGACGCCTTCATGGTGTTGATAATCCACTCCGGCCCCTGCGCGATCGCCTGCTGGACCGCCTTATACCCGTCCAGTTCCACGTACTTGTCGATGTTGGTCGCGCCCTGCCCGAACCGGCGCTTCAGCACGATCACCTCATCCGGATGCGACACATTCCTCGGCATTACTTGACATCCTTTCCCAGGCCATCGGCGTAGTCCGCCAGGATCCGGTCTACCTTCACCAGGTTCAGATCGTCATGGAAGTCGTAGTTCACCTGGATCGCCGGCGCCCAGCAGCACGCGCCGATGCACTCGACTTCCTCAAGCGAAAACATCCCGTCCGGGGTCACGCCCTTGTGCCCGATCCCCAGCTTCGCCTTGCAGTGGTCCAGAATCTCGTACCCGCCGCGCAGCATGCAGCTGATATTCGTGCACACCTGCACGTTGTACCTGCCGGCCGGCTTGGTTCGCAGCATCGAGTAATAACTCAGCACGTTGCGCACGTCCAGATCAAAAAGGTCCAGCCGCCGCGCAATCTCCTGGATCGCCGCCTCCGTGACAAACCCCAGCTCATCCTGTGCGTACAGCAGCATCGGCACCAGGGCGGAGCGCTTCAGCGGATACAGGGTTACAAGGTGGTCGAACCGCGCGGCAGTCTCCGGCGAGAAGATCGATTGAGCGATAGCAGCCATGGCTCTCCGAGGTGATTTCAAACAATAGCCTATAGCATCGGAGCAGGCGCCGCAGGCGAACTCCGCGGCAGCGCCGGGAAATGTCGCAGGGTCGAAAATCCAGCCGGTGGATGCACAAACCGCCAGCCCTCAACACATGGACCGCTCCTGCCGGTCCAGCGCCATCCGGATGACGCTGCACATGAACTGCACCTCGTCGAGGATCGCCGGCTGCGTCTCTGCCATCGCGCCTACCTGGCGAAACTCCAATCCAACCTTCCCGGCGTACACCTCCAGCACCAGCGGTTCCAGCCAGCCACCCGATCCTCCCCCCGCCTGGCACAGCACCCGGTGGTCCCGGTAGGTCAGCGACAGCGTGAATCGGCCGTCGGAGTTGAAGACCAGCCGATCGCCCTTGTCCAGAATCGCCAGCTGCAACTCCCATGGAGCGTTTTGGTTGAAGGCGTCCACCGCCCGGTAGACCGACTCGCGGAAGAGCCGGGTCAGCGTCGAAGCTTCCAGAAACTGGCGGGTGCGGAGCTCCGCCAGGTCGGCATTCTCTTGAAAGATCGTGCTGTACTCTCTCTCCACCCGCTGCGCGATCGTCTTCGAGATCCAGGCAGAATTCGGTGCTTTAGCGCGCATGAGGACGGCTCTCCCACGGTTCGGCTACAGCGCTTGTAACACTTGCAAGGAAAAAATGTCCTTAGCAATCCAGAGATCGGCCCGGGAAGAAGCCAAGAGTGTGCCAGCTTGGAACCACGCCGCCTGAATCTCCATCCAAACTCCCGATTCGGCACCTGAAGAGCCCTGGACTGTGCGGCATACAGAGATTTGAAAATCGAGGCTGCTGGCCCGCGTCAGGAAATCCAGGCCGGCCCCAGGGAAGCTTCGATCAACCCCAGCGAGCCCCGCTGCCCCACGTCGGCTTCGCGCCTTCCCTTCCCCACTGCGTGCTGCCCCCGCCTGCGCCTACCGGGGCAACAGCATCTCCCGCGCCACCGCTTCGGCCGCCATATCCATCTCCTCAGCCACCGCGCCGATCTTCACGGAGCCATCCACCTCCAGCGAAAACGGCTGCGACTTCCCCGCGCTGGACGTCATCGCGTCCCGGGTAAACCGGACCCACCGCGTATCGACCCGCAGCACAATCTCCTCCGCGCCAATCTCCACCACCGCATGATGCTCGCTCGCCAGCCCATGCGCAGCCGCGTACACCCGCAGCATCGACGCCCAGGAGGTCCAGAGCTCAACCTGCAGGGCCGAGTTCATGATGCGGTGGCGAGCGGCGGCAGAACCGGTCGATCGTGCCCGTAGAGGCTGGTTTCGTCGCTCACGCCGAGCACATCGAAGCGAACCCAAAGCCTCCTTCGCACTGCGGCTAGGGTACGTGGCTCTGGTCGTTGCCGCTTCACCGGTCGATCTCTCCCAGCACAATATCGATGCTTCCGATCACCGCCACCACATCCGCCAGCAATCTTCCCTTGCACATCGTCTCCAGCGCCTGCAGCGTGGCATAGCTCGGATTCCGCATGTGCACGCGGTACGGTTTGGCCGTCCCATCCGAAACCACGTAGTAGCCCATCTGCCCGCGCGGCGATTCGATCACCTGGAACACCTCGCCCGCTGGAACCCCGAATCCTTCGGTCACAATCTTGAAGTGATGGATCAGCGACTCCATCTGCGTCTTCATCTGCTCCCGCCCGGGCAGGATGATCTTCGGCGCATCCGCCACAATCCGCCCTTCCGGCAGCCCGTCCAGCGCCTGCTGCGCGATCTTGACCGACTCGCGCATCTCCTGCATGCGCACCTCGTAGCGAGCCCACACATCGCCCACTGTCGAAATCGGCACCTTGAACTGAAACTTCTCGTAGCCCGAGTACGGCATGTCGCGCCGCAGGTCCCAGTCCACCCCGCTCGCCCGCAGCGGAGGTCCGGTCACGCCCAGCGCGATCGCATCCTCGGGCGACAAATAGCCCACACCCTTCAGCCGGCCCATCCAGATGGGGTTCGCCTGCAGCATCCCCTCATACTGCTCGATCCGGCCGGGCATGATGTTCAGAAAGTCCTGCACCTGCTGGTAGAAGTCGAGCGGCGGCTCGAGCGACACGCCGCCGATGCGGAAGTAGCTCGTCATCATGCGCTGGCCGGCCACATTCTCGAAGATGCGCAGCAGGTCCTCGCGCTCCCGGAAACAGTACAGGAACATCGTCAGCGCGCCCACATCGAGCGCATGCGTGCCCAGCCACACCAGGTGCGACTGCAGCCGCGTCAGCTCATTCAGCAGCACCCGCAGGTAGATCGCCCGCTCCGGAATCTCCAGGCCGAGCAGCTTTTCCACCGCCAGGCAGTAACACAGGTTGTTCGACATCGGCGACAGGTAGTCGATCCGGTCGGTCAGCGGAACCACCTGCTGATAGAACTTCGCCTCGCAGGTCTTCTCGATGCCGGTATGCAGATACCCGATATCGACCGCCAGGTTCTCCACGTTTTCGCCGTCGATCTCCAGCACCAGGCGCAGCACGCCGTGCGTCGATGGATGCTGCGGCCCCATGTTCAGCACCATGGTTTGCGACTGCCCCTCGGCGTTGGTCGCCTTGGAGTCCGCCAGCACATCCGCGATGCTGGGATTGATGTGGTCCTTGACCGGGTCGGGCGTCAGCACAGCCATGAGAGCAAATCTCCTAAGAAAAAATAATCCGATGCCGCCGTTCCTGCTGCTTACCCAGCCTATGCGCCAGAACTTTCGACCGGCTCCGGCCGCTCGGATGTTGCAGGGCGCCCGAATGATCGCCCCGCTGCACCGCGCAGTCCCTAACGATATCCTTCAACCGGATAATCCTTCCGCAGCGGGTGGCCCTGCCAATCCTCCGGCATCATGATCCGGGTCAGGTTAGGATGGCCGCCGATGTGCACGCCGAACAGGTCGAAGATCTCGCGCTCGTAGAAGTTGGCCGACGGCCATACCGTCGTAATCGTCTCGATCGAACCGCCGTCTCCATACAGCCGCGCGATCAGACGCATCCGCTTCTTCAGCGTGTGCGAGAGCAGGTGATAGCTGATCTGAAAACGCGGCTCCGACGGATACCAGTCCACCGCCGTCACATCCTCCAGGAAGTTATAGCCGGCCGCCTTCAGCGCCGCGGCAGCAGCCACATTGTTCTCCGGCGCTACTTCGATGGTCAGTTCGTCCCGGTCGAACTTCGCATCGATCGCAAGTTCGCGCAGCGCGATCACCGCCGGAACCTCGGCGTGCGCGGCAAAGACCGCTTCGGTGCCCGTCAGGGCAGACGCTGGATCGTACATCTTAGAGATCTCCCTTATCGTTCGCCCAGCTCAGCACGCCCTTCTTCCACACGTAGAACAGGCCTACACCCACAAAGCCGAGATACACCAGCATCTCCCAGAAACCAAACATCTTCGACCCGGTAATGCCGGGCAGCCGCTGAAAGATCACCGCCCACGGCAGCATGAACACCGCCTCGACGTCGAACAGGATAAACAGCATCGCCACCAGGTAAAACCGCACGGAAAAGCGCCCTCGCGCGTCACCCACCGGGTCCATGCCGCACTCGTAGGCGCCGCCCTTGGTGCGCGAATTCTTGTGCTTGCCGATCAGGAACGATGCGCCCACCATGCCGCACGCGAGTCCTACCGCGGCCAGGATCTGCATCACCAACGGAAGATATTGCCAAACGTAAGGATAGGTCTGCATGGTCCGCCTTGAGCCCCCGTCCCGGGGACCAGCCTTGAGCGTAAGAGTGCGCCGGTCAGGAGTCAAGGAAACCCGATCCCGCGCCGGGCAGAATGTTCACGCCGCTGCATCCGGAAGGAAGTGCATGCCCAATTTTGGTGCACTTCGAAGGGTTCTTCAGCACCCTTGAGAACCACGAGTAAACCGTTTGGATTGAATAAGATAGGTCATACATGCGGGGGGGAGGGCTCACTCGCGCGTTCCCCTTACAACAAACCCCGATACCATGCGATGATCCCGCCCCCGAAGACCGCCGTCACCAGCCCGCCCAGCCCCAGAAAGCTGCCCAGCGGCAGGCGCGTCAGCGCCCCCGCCCGCCCGCGCACCATCTCCGCCACTCCATAGGCCGAGGCCAGCATGGTTCCCAGAAAGAGCGTCAGCATCGCCGGCCAGAAGCCCAGGAACGCCGCCACCATCGCCAGCATCTTCACATCGCCCAGCCCCAGCCCATCGCGTCCGCGCAGCGCCTTGTAACCCCACCGGATCAGCAGCAGCAGCAGCGCGGCCCCGCACACCGCCGCCAGCCGCCCGAAGATCAGCGCCTCCGGCCCGGTCAGAAATACGTTCCCCCGCGCCGCGAAGCTGCCCGGACTCGAAAGCCGCAGATGCTTGCTCACAAACGTGATCTGGTCTTCGCCCGGGTCCAGGAAGATGGCCTGCAGGCATACCATGAAGAGCCCGCCCGCGATTCCCGGCAGCGTCAACGCATCGGGCAGCCGCTGCGTCTTCCAGTCGATCACCAGCAGCCCGATCAGCAGGAAGCCCAGTCCCGCCAGACCCACCGTCTGCAGCGTCCAGAACGGCAGGAAAGAGTGCAGCACACCCGCCGGAGGATGCCACACCTCCCACATCCGCCAGCCCGCGAACGCAAACCACAGCCCGGTCGCCGCTTCCACCGCCGGATACCGCCACGGGATCCCCATCCCGCAATCCCGGCATCTCCCTCGCAGGATGAACCAGCTGACCACCGGCACGTTATCGAACCACCGCACCGCGTGCCCGCACCCCACGCACCGCGAACCCGGCGAAACCACGCTCTCCCCCTGTGGCACCCGCACGATGCAGACATTCAAAAAGCTGCCGAACAGCAGCCCCAGCAGAAAGCCGATCAGTTCAAACCAAGCAAGTGAAGCCACCCCCACAGTATACGGGTCGATTCTGCGACCGTCGGGAGGCAACCCGCGTAGCTCAAGAGGCCGCGCGAGCTCCCGCAGCGCGACCGTCCGGCAGCACCCTATTCCTAGAAGTCCACGTGCATTCTTACCGACTCCACCAGAATCGGGCCGCGATCCTGGTTGTAGCCAGGGTGCTCGATGAACTGTCCATCGAGCGCGTAGTAGATTCCCTTCCAGGCGTGCACGTTGTAGTAGCTCTCGACGATGTCCTCCCGCGCATAGTTCAGCCGGCCGTCGCCCAGCAGAAAGCCGAGGCCGCCCAGCGCCAGGTACGCCTGGTGATCCTTCTTGATGGCGTTGGTCACGAAGGTGAGGCCGAACTTGTCGTTACGCCGGCCAAAGGCGCTCATGCGGTAGTCGCCGCCGACCGCGAAGGTCTGGTCGATCTCGGTGTAGGCGAACGACTCGTGCTGCCCCTCGTTCCAGCCAAACTGCCCGTAGACGCGGCCGTTTTCGCTCACTTCCTGCTCGAAGTTGAAGCCCACGCCGTACTTCATGGTGCTGGCCGGAGCGTGCGCCGTAATCTCCGGCTTGGGCGTCAGGCCTTCCAGAAACTTCTGGTTCTGCACCCGGTAGTCGCCCATGTTCGCATGGTTGACGAACCCCAGGATGCGCACCGCGCCATTGCGCTTCGCCAGCGAGGGCACATGCCCGCCCGGGCCTTTGCGCAGCTCCAGTTCGACATTCTGCCCGCTCGACCTTCGCAGTGCATAGTCCAGGTCGATGCCGTTGGCGATGACCGGCATCGCCGCCAGGGCGTAGCGCGCGGTAAAGTCGCGGTCGGTGTACTCGGCCACCAGCGCGTCCGTGTAGCCGCGGGTGTTGGCGGCGTAGTCCCACGCGCCGTTGTTATCGATCGCCCAGTTCATGAACTGCAGGTGCGAGTCGGTGCCGACGGAGTTCAGATCGAGCAGGTCCGGCAGGCTCATCCGTCCCACCCAGAACTCCAGCCGCCTCTCCGGCAGCGTGGTTCCCAGCGAAAACGCCGTCCGCGACGACTCGACGTTCTTGTCCGTCAGGCCCACCACCTGGTGGAACTCGTACCTCGCCAGGTACGGCGTCGAGCCGAGGTTGGGATTGCGGACCACGTCGAGATTGGTAAATCCGGCCAGCCCGAGCGCCTCCGAAAGCCCGCGGCCGCCGGCGGCCTCAATGTCCAGGATGCCGTCCGTTTGATAGCGAGCACTCTTGACCAGCTGGAACCCCGTGTAGATGGTCCCGATGAGCGAAGTCTTGTACTCGCCGCGGCCGAGAAAGCTGTTCGTGCCTTCGTACGGCGAGTGAAACGGGCCATGGCTCTGGAAGATGATGTTCGCCTGCCCGCCCAGCAGATACCGGGCAGAGTCGGGATGGGGGAAGATGGTGGGCGCGCCCTGATCCGGGGCCGACGCAGGATCCGGCTCCGAAGGGTGCTGCGCGGCCGCCACCCCGCTGCCTGCGAGAAGCAGTCCCAGGAGAAATGAAATTTTGAGCATCACCCCTCATCTTCGCAGAGAGGCCCAGAAGCGATCTTGAATTTCCAGTGAGCTTCGAGCAAGCCGGACCTCTTCATCGCCGCTCGCCTGCGCTTTATCGTGAAATGCCTTCCATGGGCGAACTGGCAGTCGCGTAGAGCTTCTTTGGCATGCGGCCGGCGAGGAACGCTGCGCGTCCGGCCTGCACCGCCTTGCCCATCGCGGATGCCATCAACACCGGATTACGGGCACCGGCTATGGCCGTATTCAGCAGCACGCCGTCGAAGCCCATCTCCATGGCCAGTGCGGCATCGGAGGCGGTGCCAAGGCCGGCGTCAACGATCAACGGCACCTCGGAGATCAGCTCGCGCAGCATGCGCAGGGACGACGGGTTGGCGATGCCGATCCCGGTGCCGATCGGCGCGCCCAGCGGCATCACCGCGGAGGCGCCGGCATCGATCAGGCGCCGGGCGAACACAATATCGTCGGAGGTATAGGGCAGGACGGTAAAGCCCTCCTTCACCAGCACGCGAGTCGCTTCAACGGTCGCCTGAATATCCGGGTAGAGCGTCTTCAGGTCGCCGATCACCTCGATCTTGACCCAGTCGGAGAGACCGACCTCGCGTCCCAGGCGGGCGGCGCGGATGGCCTCTTCGGCGGTATAGCAGCCGGCCGTGTTGGGCAGCAGGAAGTAGCGCCCGGGGTCGATGAAGTCGAGGAGCGACTCGGAGGTGCGGTCCAGGTTCACCCGGCGGACGGCCACCGTGACCATCCCCGCACCCGAGGCGGCGATCGCGTCACGGGTCTCCGCCCCATCCTTATACTTGCCCGTGCCGACGATCAGGCGCGACGTGAAGGTGCGCCCTCCGATCACCAGATGATCCAACGCGCCCGCGGCATCCACAGCGTCGAAAGTATGCACTGCACTCATGAGAATCCATTGTAGTACCCGGCAGAAGACACAAACGGCCCGCCCCAGCGAGGGGGCGAGCCGTCATGCGGTGAACTGTTGAGATTGACCTGAGGCATCCGCACTCTGCAGATGGGCCTCGGCGCGGAATTTCCGTAGAACGCCAGGACGAAGAGCGGGATGCTCTAAGCCTCAGTCACCTCACGTACCGTTTTGCAACTGTTACTGTCAATTTTCATAGGCTGGACCATCCTCCTTTCCCGTGTAAGGTGACCATAAAGGAACGGTCGACCGCCGTCAAGCATGGCTTCCGCTGCGCTGGCCCGGACCATGCCTGCGAGTACCGCTTTGCCTATCAGAAAACAGCGTCCAGACCCCTGCGTTTGTGTCACGCCGACCGGGAGAAATGCTCTGGCCCTGGCCCACCAAGTCGCGGCAGGCTGCCGCCGTCAGCCGCGCCGCGCCTCCGCCATGCGCGCGTAGAGCGCCTGGAGCTGCCGCACGCCGGCCACGGCCTCTTCATGATCCACCGTCTCGGTCGCATCGTTCCATCCGCTTACCTCGCCCTGAGCGCTCAACTGCACGACGATCCCATCGCGCCGGCCCAGGATGTTCAGGTTGTCGAACAGCAACCCGTAGTTCACCTCCGGCTGCGGAATCAACCAGGCGATCTGGCCCCGTACCGGAGTCAGGCTCTGGTCCGTGAAGAGCTCCCGCGCCGCGTATCCAGTCGAGTGCAGAATCACCGGCTCGGGCAACTGCGCAAACTCCGACGGCGCATGAAATTCGCGGTGAACGATCCTGCCTCCGTTGAGCTGAAAGTCCTCGGTCAGCTGGTGCGCATAGGCGGTGATATTGAACATCAGGTCCGAGCGGCGGCGCGCCCATCGCGTAGGAAACGGGTGCGATCCCGCCGGCAGGTCCTCAAAACGTGGATTCAAATCGCGGATCCGGTCCATGTAGTACGCGAACCCGATCGGATCGTCGTCCCGGATCTTCTGCTCAGCCGCGGTGGGGTGCGGATCCGACAGCACATAGCGTTCGGTGAACTCGACCGGCTCGCCGGGCAGCCCCAGGAAGCTCTGGTAGTAGTGCCAGCTGGTCCGTGCCATCTGCTCCCACTGCGCGGCGAAGCCTGGGGCCGCCGCCCTGGTCAGCGCAATGCGCGAGTCCGGCGTCCAGGAGCCGGTCGCTCGAAAGCTGCGTGTCTCCGACGGCCGATCCCTGGCATAGATCGTGACGGAACGCGCCCCGGCCCGCTGCGCCACGATTGCCGACGTCAGCCCAAGTGCGCCGCACCCCACCACCGCGACCTCCGTCGTGGACGGATCGCGGCCGGCCAGCGCCAGGTCCACCGCCAAAGTTCCGCTGCCCCAGGAGAGCGACCAGCCGGAGCCGCCATGCCCATAGTTGTGCACGACCAGCTTGTCGCCCACGCGCTCCGCCTCGATGCGCGGCCCTTCGGCCCGAAACGGCCGCGTGCACACCGTTATCTTGAACAGCCGGTCCTCGCGCGCACGAATCGGGCTGAGCGTCGGCACCCGATCGTAAAATGGCAGCGCAGGCACCGTCGGGGCGGGGCTATGGGCAGGCGGATGCACGCAGCCTGCCAGCGCGGTCGCCGAGGCGAGAGCGGAACTCTGCTGGAGAAAATCGCGGCGCGTCATGGCTTGGTTTTATCATGGGTCTGGATGGTGCAGCCTCTCCGTGGACCGTGCGGTTCGCGGCCTCGGGAGCTAGTACCTCGGGATGGCCGGATCGATCGTGCGGCTGTATCCGTCGATCCCGCCGGCCAGCGACTGCACGTGTTCGAACCCCTCGCGGCGCAGCCACATCGTCACTGAGAGCGAGCGCATGCCATGATGGCAGAACACCACGATCGGTTGATCCGGGTCCAGTTCCGTATGCGCCCGGGTTGGAATCTCCGCCATCGGAATAAGCGTGGCACCGGCGAGGGTGGCCGTCGCCGACTCCCACGGCTCGCGGACGTCCAGAAGCAGGGGCGCTTCGGGTTTTCCGGTTGTTTCCAGGCGCAGCTTTTCAAACTCCTGAGGAGTAATCTCGGGTGAGAGCATACCGAAAGCATAACGCGCCCGCCGCACCCGCGGCCGGCAGCTGCCAGCCAGGCAAGTACAGGAGATGGCGTTGTTTGAGAAAGTTTTGATCGTCGAAGACGAGGTGCATGCGCGCACCGGGCTGACCGAGCTCGTCTCCAGCTGGGGCTACCGGGCACGCGGCGCCGCGGACGGACAGGAGGGCCTGGAGCAGGTCGTCGCCTGGTCTCCCGCCATCGTCGTCACCGACCTCAAGATGCCCCGCATGGATGGCATGGAGCTGCTCCGCCGGATCGGAGACCTCTCCGAGCGCTTCTGCGTCGTCATGCTCACCGCTCAAGGATCGATTGAGAGCGCGGTCGAAGCCATGCGCGCCGGCGCCTGGGACTACCTTCCAAAACCGGTCGATCCGGTTCGCCTGCGCGCCATTCTCGACAGCGCCAGCCGCCAGTGCGCGGCTGTAGCCGAAGAACCCGTTGAAGCCGTGGCCGGCGACCGGCGCTCGGCCAGACGAAGCGATGCATTTGCGGAGCTCGTCGGCTCGTCCCCCGAGATGAAGACGGTCTTCGCACTGATCGAACGGGTCGCCAGCTCGAATGTCAGCGTGCTGGTCACCGGCGAGAGCGGAACCGGCAAGGAGCTCGTGGCCCGCGCCCTGCACGAGATGAGCGGCCGCCGCAACAAGCCTTTCGTCGCCGTCAACTGCGCCGCCATCCCCGAGACCCTGATCGAAAGCGAGATCTTCGGCCACGAGCGGGGTGCCTTCACCGGCGCCCAGGAGCGCCGCGCCGGCTGCTTTGAACTGGCCGAGGAAGGCACGCTCCTGCTCGACGAGATCGGCGAAATGCCTGCCGGAACCCAGGCCAAGCTGCTGCGCGTCCTCGAGGATCGCAAGCTGCGCCGCCTCGGATCTAAGGCGGAGATTCCAGTCGACGTTCGCGTCATCGCCGCAACCAATCGCGATCCGCAGGAGGCGGTCGAATCCGGCCACCTGCGCGCCGACCTCTACTACCGCCTGAACGTCTTCAACATCCACATGCCGCCCCTGCGTGCCCACCTTGAGGATGTCGGCACCATCGCTCACAAGATGATCCAGCAGATGAACGAAAAGCATGCATGCCGCGTCAACGGCATGTCGCAGGAGCTGCAGCGCCGGCTCGAAAGCTACCGCTGGCCGGGCAATGTGCGTGAACTGCGCAACACCGTTGAACGCGCCGTGGTCCTGGCCGGGGAGGGACAACTCAGGATCGAACATCTGCCCCCCGGCTTCGGCGAAGCTCCGGTCCGTTCCGCCCCGGTCAGCGACACCGCGGTCACGGTGCAGGTCGGCACCACCGTCGATGAGGCGGAGCGGCAGTTGATCGTCAAAACCCTCAGCTCCACCAATAACAACAAGACCAGGGCGGCGGAGATCCTCGGCATCTCCACCAAGACGCTGCAGAACAAGCTGAAGGAATACGCCCGGGAGTGAAGCGATCTCCGGAGGGGTGCACCACTCCACAGCAACAGGAGATTTGTTCACACTGCGACGATACGCTGAACGGGCGCGGCAACTTCGCGGATCGGGGTCCGAATGCGGCTGAAGACAAGATTGGTGCTGGCTGCGACCTCGGTCACATTCGCGATCGTGCTCGTGTTGTCTCTGCTGTTTCTGGCGGAACTCCTGCGCCAGAGAATTACCCAGACCGCCTCGAGCAACGAAGTCATGGCCCGCCAGCTGCTCATGATGACCCGCCAGGCCGTCGAGGTGGAACTGCCCGAAAGACCACCGGCCGACGCCAGTGACCAGGCCCTCGCGGTCGCCGTCAAAGATGCCCTGCGCAGTCATCAGCCGCTGATCGACACCATGAGCGCGTTCGTCCGCTACAGCCCCTCAGTTCAGGATGTCAGCGTCACCGACGCCCGCGGCTTGACGCTGGTCAGCACGGACCCGACCATGCTCGATCATCCGGCCGCGGAGAGAGTGAGCTTCGATCGCGTGCAGAGCGCCGGCGTCCTCTGGCAGGCACGCCAGGTCTTCGGACGGGCCAGGGTGCTGGACGTGGCCATGGCGCTTAACCGCAATGGCAAGCCCTTCCTGTTCGTCCACCTCGGGGTGCGCTCCAGCTTCCTCAGGGAGACCTATATCCCCTGGCTCAAGGATGCGCTTCTGCTGGTCCTGCTCTGCAGCGTGATCACGATGGTGGCGGCCGGGCTGCTGGCCAACATGGCGCTGCGTCCGATTGAAGACATCAGCCGCCGGCTCGAGCGCCTTGCCGCTCCCTCTGCAGAGCCCCTCGCCCTGCACGACGGACGCGACGCCGTCATTCGAGTCACCCGCACCATCGAGCGGCTGGGCGAGCAGATTCAGACCACCGAAGCCGGATTCAGCCACTTGCAGGCCGGGTACACCAGCCTGCAAAATAATCTCACCCAGGTGCTTGATACCCTCAGGGATGGGGTACTGTTGTTTACCGGAGATGCCCGCGCCGCCATGGTCTCCGATGCCGTCGCCAACTTTGTCGAAACCGACGGGCTCCCTCTGCTCGGACGCCAGGTGCAGGAGATCTTCAAGCGCGAGACTGCCCTTGGACGCGCCGTCCTCGAGGCTTTCGACCTGCAGCGGAATATCACTTCCTCCAGCGTCCGTCTTGAAGATGGGCGCATCGTCGAAATCTCCGTCGACCACATTCGGCATCACGCTGGAGAACGGATGGGAACCCTGTTGACGCTGCACGACGCCGGCTCAGCCCTCAAGCTCGAAAAAGAGCTGGAGGTCTCGCGCCGCCTGGCCGCCGTAGGCCGCCTCACCGCCGGCGTCGGACACGAGGTCAAGAATCCCATCAACGCCATGGTCGTTCACCTGGAGTTGCTCAAGAGCAAGCTCGCCGCGAACCCCGAAGCCGCCAACGGCGCCCAGCGGCATGTCGATATCCTCGCCGGCGAGATGCAGCGCCTCGACCGCGTCGTCCAGACCCTTGCCGACTTCACCCGGCCGATGGAGCTGCATCTCACCGAGGTCGATCTCGGCGACGTCGCCCGCACCGTCCTCGAGCTTACCGGCGCCGGGATGGAAGAGCATGGCGTGCGCCCGCAGTTCGATGCGCAGCCCGTGCGCGTGCGCGCCGACGAAGAGCTGCTGCGTCAGGCCCTGTTAAACCTGGTCCTCAATGCCATGCAGGCCATGCCCGGTGGAGGGCTGCTGAAGGTCGCGGTTTCGCGCGAAGACGATACCGCCGTCGTCAGCGTCGAGGATCAAGGCGGCGGCATCGCTCCGGAGTTGATGCCGCGCATCTTCGACCTCTACTTCACCACCAAGCCCAGGGGCAGCGGCATCGGCCTGGCCATGACCTACCGCATCGTCCAGATGCACGGCGGCGCCATGGAAGTCCGGTCCGAACCGAATCGCGGCAGTGTCTTCACCATGCGGCTGCCCGCTCTTTTCTCGCAGGCATCCCCCGGACCGCGCAGCCGGGAACGAGCGCATACCGCGACCGGAGAGCTGGCGTGACGTTTCATTCGTGGATCACCATCCCGCCGCTTGCGCTCGCCTGCGCCCTCACCACCGGCTGCCGCCATCGTGCCCAGGTAGCCGCGATGCCGCCTCTCACCCCACCCTCCAGTGTGCCTCTGGTTCCTGCTCCCGAGCCCGCTACCCCGCCGCAGGTCGCGAGTGTCCCGGTCTCCCCCGCCCCGATGCCCAGCCGGCCAGTTCAGCCAAAGGCGGCCAAGCCCCGGAAGAAGCAGCCTGCGGTTGCTCCGCCTCCTGCGCCGGCCCCGGTCGAGGTCGCCAGTGCCGCTCCGCCGCCGCCGCCTCCCGCCGCCGTCATCGGCGCCCTCAGCGAAGGCGGAAACGCCGCGCCCGCCGAGCAGCAGAAGGCCGCGGAAGCCATCACCGCCGTCGAAAAGCGCCTCGCCGAGCTGCCTTCCTCCACCCTCGACGCGCAGCGCGACGGCATCACCCGGGTCAGGAACTTCCTCCGCCAGGCCAATGACGCGCTCAAGACCGGCGATGCCGACGGGGCCTGGACCCTCGCCACCAAGGCCCGCGTGCTGCTCGATGATCTCTTGAAGTGAGCCGCCGCGTCAGAAACTCCCTGGCCTCACCCGGCCTCACCCCTTGGTGAGGAGATGCGGAATAGGTGACACTCGCAACTGCCCTGCTGCGGCACACTCCAACCGAGCCAGATCTTCCACCCGCCGCAAGCCGTTCCACCCGCCGCAAGCCGTTCCACCCGCCGCAGGAATTTGGCTCTAGGATAGAAGGAGACAACCGGGGAGAGAACCACCATGGCTGTAACCGACGAACGCAAAGACGATCTTGCCGCCACCGCGGCCCAGAGCGGGCAAACGCCTGCCGAAAGTCCAGCCGGGAACGAAACCCAGACCGAGGCCCAGACCGAAACCCCGCTGGAAGCGCTCTCCTCCATCTGCGCCGTGCTCGCCGTCGGCCTCTTCGTCATGACCTTCGTCTTCCAGAACTTCGTCATCCCCTCCGGCTCCATGGAGAAGACTCTGCTGGTCGGCGACCACGTCCTGGTCGATCGCATCACCTTCGCGCCGCCCACTTCCTGGGCACCCTTCGTCCACTACCGCGAGCCTCGCCGCGGCGATGTCATCGTCTTCCTCAAGCCCAACCCGGAAACCCCGGATCTCGTCCTGGTCAAACGCCTCATTGGCGTTCCCGGGGATCACATTCACCTCTCGCACGGCATCGTTTACCTCAACGGCAAGCCGCAGAACGAGCCTTACGCCGCCATGCCGCACGATTCAGCCGATCCGGAAGACGCCTACAACCCCGCCCGCGACGACTTTCCCACTCAGGGCGCGCCCTACGGATCGACCGAGGTCTGGACCGAAGACCTCCCCTCCCACATTCAGGATGGCGACCTCGTCGTTCCACCAGGCAAGGTCTTCGCCATGGGCGATAACCGCCAGCACAGCCTGGACGGCCGCTTCTGGGGCTTCGTCCCGCGGGAAAACATCCTTGGGCGCCCGCTCTTCAATTACTGGTCCTTCAACACCACCGCCGACGCCATGGACGAGCAGCAGGCCAGCTTAGGCGCGCGCATCGGCTCCTTCTTTTCCACCGCGCTCCACTTCTTCGACAAGACCCGCTGGAGCCGCACCCTGCACCTGATCAAGTAGCCCGAAGAAGATGGCGCCGCCCGGCGGCGCCACGATCTGGAACGTTCCAAAGTGACCTCACAGCCCCAGGCCATTTGCTCTAAACTTACCAGTATGGGGGAGCTACAGCAGGACGCGGCAGCAGAGACGGCCCAGCAGGAACTGCTCCCGCCCGCCGGTCACGAGCCTGCCGAAATCGATCCGGAAGATCTCGAGCCGCCGCCGCTTACCCCCGCGTCGCGCCGCCGGGTGCTCTGGGCGATCGCCGTTCTGGTCACGCTCGGCCTCGCCGCCGTGCTGCCGCCGCTCATCAATGTCAATCGCTACCAGCGCCGCATCGCCTCCAGCATCAGCGCCAGCCTCGGCCGCCCGGTTCACCTCGACTCGGTCACCCTCAACATTCTTCCGCTTCCCGGCTTCACCCTCACCAACTTCGTCGTGAGTGAAGATCCCTCCTTCGGCTTCGAGCCGGTCATCCGCGCCAACAGTGTCCTCGCCACCCTGCGCTTGCGCTCGCTCTGGCATCATCGCGTCGAGTTTTCGAAGATCCAGCTCGATGAACCCAGCGTCAACCTCGTTCGCCGCGTCGACGGGCGCTGGAACATCGAAAGCATCCTGCTGCAGGCGTCGCGCATGCCAGTCCTGCCGACTGCCCAGAAAGATGCCGGCCCCGTCCAGCGCTTCCCCTACATCGAAGCCACCGGCGCCCGTGTCAATCTGAAGCAGGGACTTGAGAAGAAGCCCATTTCGCTCACCGATGCCGAATTCGCCCTCTGGCTCCCGCAGCCCGACCGCTGGCGTCTCCGCCTGGAAGCGCACCCCACCCGCACCGACTCCGCCGCCACCGACGCCGCCACTGTCCGCATCGAAGGCACACTCGGCAAGGCCGACGCCCTGCAGAACGTTCCCGTCGATCTCCAGGCCGAGTGGCGGGCCGTTCCGCTGGGTGCGGCCACCACCGTTCTGCTCGGCCACGACGTCGGCCTGCGGGGCGAGATGACCTTCCACGCCAGCATCTCAGGGACGGTCGGCGACAACACCTCCACGGCGCGCCTCGAACTCCGCCGTCTCCGCCGGGCCGACTTTGTCCCGGCCCATCCCCTCGACGTGGATGTCAGCTGCGCTGCCCAGGCCAAGTCCATCTTCCACCAGTTCGATGGCCTGAAGTGCCTTTGGCCGCCCGACGCCGAACAGAGTGCACTTGGCGGGCTCCTTTTTACCGGCGATATCCCCGATGTCCACGATCTAAGCGGAGCCAGTTTGCAGGCCCGCTTTACGGGCGTTCAGACCACCGTCCTGCTCGATGCCTTGCGCGCCGCCAGCTCCTCGATCGCCCCAAGCCTCATCAGCGGCGGCACCGTCTCCGGACAGTGGACCTGCTGCGGCGAAGGGCCGGCGCTCGGCAGCTCCGGTGACTTCGTCTGGAACCACGCCCTCCTCTCGCTCCAGGGCCAGACCCTGCAGGTGGACGACGAATCCATCCCCGGCGACCTCGCCGGGGACCTTCTTTCCATCGCTCCCTTCCCGCTCGACCTCGGCGGCGCTCAACCTGCCATGCTCTCGCTCCAGGCCGACCGCGCAGGCATGCGCATGCGGCTCACCGGCTTCGCCCAGCGCGGCACGCTGCTCGCTCTCGCCGCCGAGCTCCCGCAATTCGGCGAAGGCCTCCGTGCCGTCCTCCCACTCCCCGGCAAGGCTCCCGAACTGCCCCTCAAACTGGACCTGGTCAGCACCCGGACCTGGGGCAGCGCACAGGTCTGGTCAGTGGTTCCTCACGCCATCCCGTCCCGGCATTCCCGCCGCCGCTGATCAAGCCAGCCGTTCCGAGTCGCTCCGAAGCGCTCTCGACCTGGCAAACTTCAGCCTCTGAACCCGCGAGAACCGCTGTTCCCTCGTCCTGCGGCTTCCTTCCGGAATAAGTGGCTGCACCAAAAACGGTGCAACCGAAATGCTCCTGGCACACTCTCTTGAACCACCCCTAACCCATCTCTTTTTGAAGAATATAAGCAACAATCGCAGGGGTGGGGCCTAGGGTGCCGTCTGGATGTTGATTGCCAGCGTATGCACTGAACTTCGCTGCTCCGGCACGCTGCCATCGTTCACCTGAACCGTCTCCGGCCGCTCCTCGAAGATCACTCGTGTTGAAGCCGACGAACGCCCCGGAACCAGCAGATGCTCGGTTGCCGTCAACTCGCCCGAACGCACCATCACCGGCACATAAGCCGCCGCGAATCCCTCGTTGCGCACCTCGACCGGGACGATGTAACCCCCCGGATGCCCCGCCGTCGGCAGCATCGGTCGCGGATTCACCTGGGTGATGGTCAGATCGGGCAGTCCGCGATCGCGGTACACCCAGTCCGCGAAGAACCAGCTCAGATCGTGACCGGAGGTATGCTCGATCGACTTTTCGAACGCGTTTGGGTCGCGAGCCAGTCCGGGCGTCAATTCCAGCGAATGCCGGTACGTCGTCAGGCACAGCCGGAAGATCTCGTCGCCAAGCAGTTCGCGAAGCTGCCACAGCACCGCTCCCGCCTTCAGTCGCAGCATCACGTCGGCATCCGCCTGCACCAGCGGCGTGCCCGTCAGCGTCGGATGCGCCAGAAGGTCGGGCTCCGCCAGCGCCACGGAAAGCGCATTCTGCTGCAGCTGCGCGATCGCCTTTGCCCGTCCGCTCGTTCGTTCCAGCGAAAGCAGGCTCATAAACTCCGGCAGCCCTTCGTCCAGCCACAGACTGGCTGGCGCCGGCGCGCTGAAAAAGGCATGCGTCATCCCCCGCACCAGCTCCGGTGCGATGCCCTCCGGAGTCGCATTCGGGCTCAGCCGAGCTGCCAGAAATGCCCCATCCTGAAACGGCGCGCCGGCATGATCCAGCAGCAGCAGCGGCGTGCTCGGCGCCGGCGCAATCCAGTCGCTGAAGAGCGGCGCCAGCGTCTCGACCGCAGCCGAGTAAGGCTCGGCGTTCTCTTCAATGGGCGAGATCACCTGCAGCATCGCGGTCCCGGTCCTGAGCGGATTCTGCGCCGTCAGGAACAGGCTCGGCGTGCGGAAGCCGATCGTCTGCAGCGGAAACTCCGCGCTGGCGGTTCCGTGCGCCTCGTCCACCACCTGGTTGACATCGTCCGCCGTATGTTCGAGCGTCTGTATGCGGCCGTCGAAGATCACCGCGTTCGGCGGGTCGCCCGCGTACACCACCGTCAGGCGCAGCCGCATGCTGGCCGACGCATTCAACAGCCGCTGCCGAGCGATCGCCTCAAACAGCTCGTTGCCTTCGCTCAACAGGACGGCAGGAGCCGCCACTGGGTACCACAGCACCTGACCGAATCCGCGCAGACCGGTCGAAGTCTCGTCGGATGTAGGTGCGATCGCGTCCCAATCGGCCTCCGCCGCTCGGTCCGGAGGCGTTCCGATCAGCTCCAGCCGCGCCGTGGAGGCCGGAACCTGACCGCTGAAGAAGACCGAAATCGTGAGCGTCGCGCCCGCGTCGAGGGCATGATCGAGCACCGCCTCCTGCGCATAGCCGGTGTGGTCCGCATCTGTCGTGATGGGCGACTGAGTGAAGAGAATGGGCTTGTTGCCGCGCGCTACGGAGCTGATCGCCTGCCATCGCAGCGTACTTGAGATCTGCAGCGGAATTCTGGTCAGCGGCGTGGAGGATGCGTTGCGCAGCGTCAGGATCGCGTGTGCTTCTTCGCGCGCATCGGCGGGCGTCAGGTGCAGGTCGAGATCGGTGGCGACGATGACGACCGCCGAACGCTCCTCGTTGGTGACCGCAACTCTTGGAAACACGTCGGGATTCTGCGGCTCAACGGCCTGTCCGTTCGCGAAGATCACGTTACCCGGCTCCGGAGCCGGCACGTCCTGGGCGCGAGTAAGGGACGGAAAGGCAAGGGCGAGGGTCAACAGGCAAGCGCGTGCAGCGAGGGTCAAGAGCCGAGTCCTTTGCGTGGTTTGGCAGGTTTTGCGCGGGCCGGAGCGTCCGCATGCGGCTGCGCCCTCTGCCTGCGCGCCTCGTACATGACGACGGCGCCGGCGACCGAAACGTTCAGCGACGAGACGCTGCCTGCCATGGGAATTCGCAGCAGGTGATCGCAGGTCTTCTTCACCAGGTCGTGCAGGCCGCCGCCTTCGGCGCCCAGCACGAGGCAGCAGTTGGTGGCGAAGTCGAAGTCGGTGTAGTCCGGCGTGCCGCGTTCATCGAGCCCGATGATCCACACATTCGCCTTCTTCAACTGCTCCAGCGACCGCGTCAGATTGGTCACGCGGGCGATCGGCACATGCTCGCTAGCTCCGGCGCTGGTCTTTGCGACCACTCCCGAGATGGGAGCCGAGCGCCGCTCCGGCAGCAGCACCCCGTCTACGCCGGCACCGTCGGCCGAGCGCAGCAGCGCGCCCAGGTTGTGCGGATCCTCCACCCCGTCCAGTGCGAGGAAGAACTTATGCGAGAGGTTGGCGGGTGCGGCGATGAGGTCTTCCACGGTCAGGAACTTGCGCTCGCGGACCGCCGCGACAACTCCCTGATGGGCATCTGTCCGGGCGATGCGGGTGAGTTGATCCTTGGACTCGATCGAAATGCGAACGTTGGCGGCGCGGCAGAGGTCGAGAATCCGTGCCGTCCGTTCGTCGGTCTGCGCCCTGCTGGCAGAACGCTCGCGCGACAGCAGTACATATTCAAGCCTGCGCCCGCCGGCGCGCAGCGCCTCCTCGACCGGGTGCAGGCCGTAAAGAACTTCCATCCCCCAAGTTTACCGCTTAGACTGAACGCAGTGGAATTGCCAGAATCTCTGCAACTTTCCACTTTGGGGAGCGTCTTCAGGCTTATGGGGATGGCGCAGACACTGACGGCTGGGTTGGTCCGCGGACGCGGCAACGCCGCCGCGTTCGAGGCAGAGCGCATCGCCGAGTTGCAGCGGGAGAACCTGGCCATTGCCAAGGGTCTCAAGCGCAACGATCCCGACCTGCTCGATCAATTGATCGACATGTATCAGCATCGCCTGCTGCGCTACCTGCTCTTCCTCACGGGCAAACGGGAGATCGCGGAAGATCTGTTCCAGGAGACCTGGATGCGGGTGTTGTTGCGCGGCTCGCAGTACAACGGCAAGGCGCGCTTCGACACCTGGCTGTTCACCATCGCGCGGAACCTGGTGATCGATCTATCGCGTAAACGGCAGATGGCGAGTCTGGACGAGATGAGCGCGGCTGGCGAGGATGAGCGCCCGTTCGAGGTCGCGATTGACGGGCCTTCGCCGTTCGACCAGTTTGCTGTCCGCGAGGACCGCGCCGAAGTGGCGGAGGTTCTGCTGAAGCTCGAACCCAGTTATCGCGAGGTGCTGACGCTGCGCTTCCACGAAGAGATGTCGCTGGAGGAGATCGCCACGGTGACCCGGGCCCCGCTCTCGACCGTAAAGTCGCGCCTGTACCGCGGGCTTGCGGCGCTGAAGCCCGAAGTGGAACAGCTTCGGCGTAGCCATGCGAACGGGAGCGCAAGCTCATGAAGATCGTGAACGAGAGCAGCTTTCCCAGGGAAGCGGACGTGGCTGCTCGGATCAGATTGGACGCGATCAACACGGTCTCGTCGGCCTCCGCCGTCAACCGCACGCACCGCGTCGTGCGCGAGCGGGCGAAGACGATCCAGGCGCAGAAGAGCCGGGTTCGTAGCCTCTGGATCCCGATGACCGTGTGCTTCGGTCTACTGGCTTCGGTACTCTTTGGCCTTTGGGGTGTTCTGGACGAGTCAGAGTTTTTCCCCGGCGGTCTGCCGGACGCAAGCCAGCAAATGCTGGTTCTTTCCATGTGGTGCCTGCCACTCTCGGTGATTGTGCTGGTGGTGGTCTGGTTCAGCCGGTCGAGTGCCCGGACGCGTAATGGGAGCCAGCAATGAGCCTGGGACGGAAGAAGCTGGGCGACCCGGCGATGGGGGACCGGGAGACTGGCAACGACGACCTCGGCATGATTCCGCTGTGGTCGATCCTTCTGGCCGCCGCCGCCTTCATCGCGATCGAGTACCTGGTCCACTTTGTGCTGCCCCATCCGCGGCCGGGGATGTTTCCCATGCGGGTGATGATGGGCTACTCCTCGGGCACGCTGGTCGCCAGCTACTTCCTGCTGATCGGATATGTGAGTCGCGACGTGAAGCGGCGCAACATGTCGGCTCCGCTCTGGATTTTGATCGTCACCCTGATGCCGGGCGGCATTGGGGCGGTGGTGTACTTCCTGCTGCGCCAGCCGATGCTCTCCCGCTGCCCGCACTGCTCAACCGAGATTGCCTCCAGTTATCACTTCTGCCCGCAGTGCCAGTTCCAGATGGCGCCGGTCTGCGGACGCTGCTTCCGCGGCGTGGAGATCACGGATGTGTACTGCAAGCAGTGTGGGCACGATCTTGCCGAAGACCAGGCGCCGGCCCGGCTGCGGACCTTTCGCGACTGAAGCGGATGCGCGTGGTGTGATTAACTGAGTCTCATGGCATTGAAGGTCGTGGTCGTGGACGACGAGCCGCTGGCGCGGCAGGAGCTTGTGTACCTGCTTGAGTCTGCCGGGAATCTGGAGATCGTCGGAGTCGGCAGCAATGGAATTGAAGCGGTTGAACTGATCGGATCGAAGAGTCCTGATCTTGTGTTTCTGGATGTGCAGATGCCCGGGTTGGACGGCTTCGGCGTGCTGAAGCGGCTGATCGAGTTGAAGCTTCCACTTCCGCAGGTGGTGTTTGCGACCGCCTATGACCGCTACGCCGTTCGTGCCTTTGAATTCAATGCGGTGGACTACCTGTTGAAGCCTTTCGATGGCTCACGGGTGCAGCAGACGCTTGAAAAGGCGAGGGCACGCATGCCATTCACCGGCGCGACCGGTGACGCCGGCACGGCGGCCAAGCTGGACGCCCTGCTGCGGCTGGTGGGCGAGGCGGCAGCGCCCAAGCCGCACACCGGCAAGGTGGTGGTGCGCGCGCAGAATCGTCTGCTGCTGGTGGACCAGAAGGAGATTTGCTATGCCTCCATTGAAGGCGGGGCGATCTCGGTGGCGACCTCAACCGTGGAGGGTCAATCGAACTGCCGTACGCTCGAAGAGCTCCTGGAGCAACTCGATCCGGAGGCGTTCTGGCGGGCGCATCGGTCCTTCGTGGTCAATATCCAGCACATACGCGAAGTGGTGCCGTGGTTCAAATCCAGCTACCAGCTCAGAATGGATGACCCGAAGAAGACTGAGATTCCGGTGAGCCGAAATCAGACCAAGCGGCTGCGGGAGTTGTTCAACCTTTAAATGGACATGCCTGCCTCTGCCGGCTGATCCGGCGAGAAGATTGGTACGCACGATCAGGCGGGCTGCGCCACCTTCTGTCTATGATCTCGTTCAGGGATCTCGTTCAGGGATCTCGTTCACGCTGAGGAACCGGACCGATGAAGACAGTGGATGGCCGGGACGTGGCAGACCGCCTCTGTGCGGTGGTCTCAGACTCGTTGGATACGCCGGCGAGAACAGAGGATCTGGCGCGCCGTGCGTATCAAAGCCGGACGCGGTTCCACAGGCTGTTCCGCGCCGTCATTGAAGAAACTCCGGCAGCCATGCGACGGCGTCTCCTGCTGGAACGAGCAGCGTATCAGCTGGGGCACGGCGTGGCTTCGGTTACGGACATCGCCCTGGACGCCGGCTATGGTTCTCTGGAGGCGTTCACGCGGGCCTTCCGCAGAGCCTTCCGGATGTCTCCCAGCATCTACCGGCGCCTGCGTGATCCGCACTTCCACCTGCCGGCGCCCAGCAACATTCACTTTTTCACCCCGGGTCCAACGACAAAAGGAGGAAAGGACATGGATCTGTTCGATCGTTTTGCAGGCAACGACTCGTGGCACACGCGGCGCTTGCTCGAATATGCGGGCTCCCTGACCGAGGAACAGCTGGACCGGCCGCTCCCGACGGTCGTAGAGCTTCTGCCCTGGCGCGAGTCGAATAAGACGCTTAGACAATTGCTGGAGAACATCATCTTCACCAAGGAGGTGTGGACCGCCGCCCTGGCCGGAGCGGAGATGGATATGAGCGGCGCGCCTCCGGAGCAGCGCTCACCGCGGGCGATGCTGCAGCGGCTCGAAAAAGCCGATGCGGAGCTGCACCGCATCCTCCGCGATGTCCGGAACCGATCGGGCTGGGACGATACCTTTGTCGATGCTCTCTGCGAACCGGCGGAGAGCTTCACCTACGGCGGCGTCTTCGCCCACATCATGACATTCAACGCGCATCGCCGGTTGATGGCCCTCGATGCTTTGCGTCAACTCGGCGTGCAAACCGAAGGCTTCGGCGATCCCATGGAGTACGAAGAGAGCGTGGCACCCTGGAACCCGCCAGTAGGCGCCAACGTTGGATGAGAGAACTTCGCCGGGCGTCCGCACTACCTGCGGCCTTCACGTCTCTGAGCAAGGACCAGGCCGCGCGGTGTGGGCAGAACGATGCACGAGACCAGCCCTTTTGCTTCGAGCGCGAAGGCAGCATCGCGCACCGTCTTCATGTGAGAGCTGGCGTCGTGCATCAGGATGAGTCCGGTGGGCCGGATCTGCGGCAGGAAGCGCTCGACCTCGGCGGCACGGATATCGACATCGGAATCCGAGAAGAAGATGTCGATGGCGCCCCCGACCGTCATCTCGAGCGAAGATTCGTTGCGCAGCTCGATGAAGGGTGCGAATGGAGATGCAGCGATCTTCTCCTGCGCCCTGGCGAACACGACGGGATCGAACTCGCACGAGATGATCTTGCCGAAGCCGTTCGCCGCCAGGCCTTCTGCCATCCACAGGGTGGAGACGCCAAGAAAGGATCCGGTCTCGACGATCAGCGTCGGCTTGAGGGTGGTGACCAGGGTGCGGAGAAATTCGAGCACCTCAGCCTCGGCCGTCATGGAGTCGTACATATGCCAGCGCTCGGGATGCGGGCATTCGGGCGTCGCGCGATGGTATTCGGGCAGCAGCGCGCCGGCGGCCCGCTCCGCCTGCAGCATGATCTTGTGTTCCTGCTTCAGCTTCTTCTTGAACAGACCCATACCGCTCAAGGATATAGGAATCACTTCGGCTTGATCGTGTACGTCAGATTCAGGTTGAACTGCGACGAGTTCCTGTTGGAGCCGACCGGCGCGTCGTTCAGGTAGTCGTCGATGGCGGCGATGCTGAAGCCGAGCCCCTTGTAAACCGGAAAGCCGAGCGAGCCATTGATATGCGCGGAGTAGGCGCTCAACTCGTTCCACGCCGGAGTATACGACGCAAGCTCGGTGAAGACGATCTTCTTGGGGAGGTTTCGGACGTACGCCTCGGAGAAGGTCGAACCGATGATGTTGTCGGTCGTGGCCGGGTCGAAGAATGCCTGTTTCTCGTAGTGAAGGTCGACCTTGACATCGAGCTGCTGCTTGGCCGTCTTCAA